>NZ_JAPNMC010000016.1:0-106364 GCF_026627565.1 Enterobacter cloacae complex sp. 2022EL-00788
CTTCGTTTGGGAGAAGCGGCAAAAATGGAGGCGGCCACCGCACAGATCGGTGCTAATGGCTGGATATATATTCCCGTTACTGGCGGCAAAAAAATGCTGCTGCAGTGGGGGCTTTTAACCGGTGCGAGTAATTATTCTTTTAAATTCCCAATTGCATTTCCCGTAGGTGGTTTATGCCTGGTTGCTATGGCCCATACAACTGATTCCGCTGATGTGAGCATGGTAACTATGACTAATGGATTCATCAGGGACAAAACCAGCGCGTTTGCTTTGTGCGCCAGAACAGTGAACGGCGTGCAGCAACCTTTTGAACGTAGCGTTTACTGGTTCGCTGTCGGCTACTGACGTCAAAATATTGTGTTATTACTCACACAAAGTAGCCAGATAAGTTTTTTACGAAACCGCACTTACGATCTGAATTTCAAACTAAGGAGTGCGTTATGAACTATTGGTTTAGCCCTGCAAACAATGCCTTTTACCCTGTAGCCTTAAAGGAGTCTTATGTAAATGCCGGGAGCCTACCTAATGACTTAATTGAAGTTGAAGACACTATTTTCAATGAATTTTCCGCGACTCCGCCGGACGGAAAAATGCGTGGTGTAGGGGACAGCGGCCTGCCGATCTGGGTAGATATTCCCGTTGTGGAAGAAAGCCCGGAACAAATCAAGGCACGCGCCCGCGTTTTACGTGATGAATTCATAGTCAGCACGGATAGAATGCTTGTTTCTGATTTCACTATTAACAATATTCCATTGACCGCAGAACAGCAGGCGGAACTTTTGGACGTGAGGCAAAAGTTTAAAGTTTGGCCTGAGAGCGAGGGTTGGCCTAAGGTTGAACTTCCTGAGATACCCCAATGGATTCTTATTGAGGCAGTAAACAACGGTTACATAGTCAAGAATTGGCCTGAGTGAAATAAAGCCCGCAAGGGCTTTATTTTTTTAATAACCCAAAACAATCCAGTAAATTGTATTAGTAGTGGGCGTGACGTAAGTGAAATTTATCACCCCGCGAGAGGATTTTGCCGTATCAAAGCCAACAAAACGAGTCGAGGGATCTTGCGTACTGAACATTGCATTAACTATCAGAAGCGAGGAAGGAAAGGCAACAGGTAAAGTAACCGACAAGCTGTTTACAACACCATTAGTTGTAGTAACTGCAAAACTTCCCCACTGAATAATTAAACCACTAGGTAATTTTGCATAGCCGTTGCCTGCAATGCTATTAGCGAAATAAGCCATGTCAGGTAGTTGATTGGCGCTATTTCCAACCGTCCTTTTTGCCGCTTCTCCCAAACGAAGGTATTCAATAATCCCGTCAGCCGTTTTTCCTGACAAACTGGTCAGGGTGCTATCAAGGGGCTGCTTACCTGCAAGGGCATTTGTCATGGTGGTGGCGAAATTCGGATCATTGCCAAGCGCAGCAGCCAGTTCATTGAGTGTATCGAGAGCCGCGGGCGATGAACCAACCAGCCCGGCGAGCGCTGCTTTTACAAATGCAGTGGTTGCAATCTGGGTGTTATTGGCCGTCTGCGCAGCTGTCGGTGCCGTCGGTGTTCCGGTCAGGCCAGGGCTTGCGAGCGGGGCCTTAAGCGCCAGCGCATTGTTTAATGCCGTCGCAATCGCCTGCACAAATGCCGTGTTGGCAATCTGCGTGGAGTTATTCCCCGTCGGCGCCGTTGGCGTTTTCGGCGTGCCGGTTAACGTCGGGCTCTCTTTGGGCGCGTACTGAGTGTGGGGGTCCGCTGCGGCAAGGTGTTTTGCCATCAGGTCATCCACATACACCTTCAGCTCCAGCACCTTGTCATCCACGTATTTGCGGGTTGCCAGCACCACTGCGGGGTCAATTTTCAGGGTGATGTTTTCGGTACTGCTGGTAATCAGTACCATGCGCACCGTCTGCGTGCGGCCGCTTCCCTCTGCGAGCTGCGGCTTATAACTCTCCGGGCAGTTACCGATCGCAATCAGCGCGCCGGTATCGTCAAACAGCCCGACCTCACGAATCCACCAACCGCCCTCCGTTTCCGGGATAACCTGCTCAGCAATAATCTGGCTGCTGTTCTGCGGATCGATATACAGCATGTTGAGGTCAGCCCGGCGTTTTTCGTTAACCAGAGCCGTCTGCTTTGCGTCAGGGGTCGGCAGCACCCCGCCGCCATCGCCCACAGCCATCTTAGTAATTTTCAGCGGGACACCAAGCGCGGCTGCGCTTGCCAGTTTTGCCGCGCCGATCTCCGTCAGGAGGGTATAAAATTTTGCGCTCATGGGTTCACTCTCACAGTGTCAATAACATGGACCGCGCCGCCCTCGTAAGCGGTGCCGCCGGAAATAATGGTTTCGTTGATGTACGGATAAATCGTGATTTCTTCGCCGGTATAGGTGGCAGCACCTACCCACAGATCGCCGCTGGTCTGCAGGTTTATGGACATGCCCACCAGGTGACGGCTGCACGGTTTGGCGTCACTAATCAGCCGCTCCAGCTCCAGATAGGTTTCTTCCGTAATGCCCTGGTCCTGCACACCAATATCCAGGCGAAACGTGCCCGGGGTTTCACCGGTCTGCCACCACTCAATGATGCGGATCAGGAAGCCGAACGGCTCCACGACGCGCCGCACAGCGCTGGTTGTTCCTTTGTGCTGATGGATATAGAAAGCGTCCTGCACCACCCGGCGCTTCACGCTTTCGGTCCAGCTTTCGTCCCAGCGGTCAACGGAAAAAGCCCAGGCCAGATACGGGAGAAAAGCAACGGGACACGTCGCCGGATTCCATAAATCACGCAGCGGCACCTGCAGATCGGATATCCCGCTGCAGGTCTGCGCCAGGCGGCGCTCAAGCGGTGACGAACCGGGCGGCAGCAGGCTATTCATCCGTGCCCCCGTTGGTTACGCTCCATTCCGTACAGGACGCGGCCTGCGTCTTATCGAGCACCACATCATCCAGCGGGGAGGCCAGTTCCACGCGCTGGACGCCCTCAACGTGCAGCGCGGCATAAATGGCGCTGCGCCGGATATCACGTCCCAGCCGCGTCTGGCTGGCAATGTACTTCTGCAGGCTGGCTTTAGCCTCTGCCATCACCGGCTCAGCTTCCGGGCCGGGATAAAGGAAAATCGTTGCATCAACGCGGTACGGGATAATTTCGGCGCTACGCACCGTCAGGCGGTCCGCCACCGGCCGCACGTTCTCACTGTTAAGCGCCTGCTCCACCACCGCCAGCAGATCGGCGCCTGCAGTGCCGTCGCCCTCCCGGCTCAGTACGGTCAGCACCACCTCCGCCGGGGCCGGGCTGGTTGCGCTGGCATCCGCCACGCGCCCGTCCGCGCTTTTAGCGTGAAACTCATAGGCCGCCGTCGGGCCCGCAACGGACAGCCCCTCAAATGCAGCAGGAACACGCAGGCGCAGCGCCTCGTCACTTTCCATCACCGCTGCGACCGGCGGCACCGCGTCGTTGTCGGCAGGCGTTACCGTCAGGCGCTTCACGTTATAGTTGGCCGCCATCTGATCGAGATCGCCCCCTATGGCATACGCCACCATGACCGCCTGCGCGGCCTCATTGACACGCTGCAGTAACAAAATCTCGCGGTAGGTGTTTTCCTGCAGCAGTTTGGTGACGGGTTCAGATTCCAGCTCAAGCGTGCGCCGCACCGCGTCCTGTTCATCTGCCGGATACAGGGCCACAAACGCGGCCTTACGTTCAGCCAGCAATGATTCAAAGTCCGGCACCTTAACGATTTGCGGCGCGGGGAGCTGGGAAAGGTCAATTACTGCCATTGTCTGCTCCTGTTGATACCGAAAGGGACACCGGCGCGCCGTTATTGCGCCTTCCGGTTAGCTCAACCACCATGGAGCCGTCAAAGCTGCTGCTGATGGTGATGGAATCCAGCGTAAGCCGTGGCTCCCAGCGGCTCAGGGCCACATAGACCGCAGACATGACCTGCAGGCGCAGCGCCGGGTTTTGTGGCTGGTCTATCAGTTCGGACAGAAGGGAGCCATATTCCCGCCGGGCAATGCGGCTCCCCTGCGGGGTCAGCAGAATATCCCGGACCGACTGGCGCAGGTGGTCCGTATCGGTAATGGTCCTGCCGTTGCCCTGGCTCATACCGCTATACAGCGTCATACCGGACCTCCTGACGTATCGCCGCCGGACTTAACGCCGGTGTGACCGTGTTTATCCACCACGATCCCGTTAGAACTCATAGCGCCGCCGCCCTGGGTGACGCCGCCGTTAATCACGACTTCGCTGTTAATGCGGGTATTATCAGCCTCCACCACAAACTCACTGGTTTTCAGGGTGATATTGTCAGCCGCCTCGATCACCATGGATTTGATACCTTTTACGTGCCAGCGTCCGGTGGCGGGCTCGTACTCAAACCAGCCCCCGTCCGGGTATTCCGTCACGCAGCCGTCCACAGAATCCGACGGCGGCGCAAACTGATTGGAGTAAATGGCAGGCAGCGCAAAGGCGGTTTCAAGGTTCCCGCCCATGCTAAGCACCACCGCCTGTTCATCCGGCGACGGGCACCACCAGGTGCGGCCGCCCCCGGCCCGCAGCGTAAGCCAGTTAATCCAGTTGGTTTCAAGCTCGCCAATCTTTACCCGGCACAGCCAGTTTTCCCGGTCCACTTCGGTCACGGTGCCGGTGCGGATCAGGTTGGTGATAAGGCGCATGATTTCGGTCAGTTGTGCGTTCATAACGAAAGGTTGCCATCAGAGGGAAGCAGGGGGCAGTGCGGGCACTTGTGCCATGCCTGATACAAAGATCACTGCGCCAGCCAGCGCAGCAGGGTGTCACGGGTTACGTCTTCTACTTCATCATTCACGCCCAGCAGGCGGCGCTGCGAGTAGCGAACCTCCGGCCCTTTGCGGCTGACGCGATCACGCAGGCCGTAATGGTGAACACGGGCAATACGCTGTACTGAGCCGTCAAACTGCACGCTGGCAGAATCTGCACTGGCAGCGGTTTTCAGGTATTTGGTGGTGCGAAGCTTTGCAAACATCTGGCGCTTAATGCGGCCCTTTTTACTGCGGGCCGTTACCCGGCGCGGCTCATAGCCGCTCCCGTCCGGGTTTCGCTGCAGCCTGATATTCTGCTGCTGCCTGCGGCGCAATTCCTGCGCCAGCTGACGCATCATGCGGCTGCGCGCGGCGGGCTCCAGATTTGCCAGCAACGCTGCCAGCCAGTCATCCACCCTCTGCAGATCATCCATGCTTCACCGTCCACATTTCCTCCGGTACGTCCGGTTCCGGCACCGCTTCAACGCTCGAAACGCCCCCGTCAGTGCTGACCAGCACGCGCTCCGTCAGCTGCAGATTCAGGCTGATATCGCACACATCATTGCGCAGAATATCTACGTCAAAGGTGAACAGCTTTTCGCGCAGTTCAGGGTTATTAATTGCATCCGGCTGATTGTCCGTGAGCCAGAGCAGAACGGGAGCCATCAGCAGATTCTGGTCCCCGCTGAAATCCTCGATTACCACGTTCAGGGTGTAGCGGTACTCCCATGACATGGAGCTGGCCCCGGTAGCCACCAGTGAGCCGTTATCCACAAACAGGTGTAGTTTGTCCGGGTTACTGCGGACATACGGCACCGCCTTATTCAGGGCGCTGCGTAAAGACTGCGGCTTGTTCACTGTCTCGCTCCTGACACGCAATTATCGTGTCCACTTTGTCAGCACACGCCGCCCAGGCGGCCTCCGTTTCATCCAGCACCGCATTCAGATCGCCGTTACTGCGCGGCGCTGACCTTTCCAGGCGGCACTGCGTCACTCTGGGACAGCCACTCACGGTAAGCTGCACCTCCGGCGAGGGACGGACGTTCCCGCAGCCGGATAATGTCAGCAGGCAAAGGAGTGTCAGCCCAGCGCCGCAAATCCTCATTTTCACGTTTCAGTTCCTCTATCCGGTGCTGACGGCTGCGCAGCAGCGCGGAGTTCTGCTCCGCAACCGCATAAAGCCGCATCTGCTCCCGGCTGTTGGTTTCAGTCAGAATGGACAGGCCGATCAGCTGGCTGTTTTTCTTCGTCAGTTCCTGCGCTTTGCTTTTCAGCACCGCGCCCTGCGTCTCGATGGTGTGGCTGGCATTGTTAAGCCGCCACGACTGCCAGCCCAGCGCTGCGAGCGTCAGCGCCAGCACTACCGCCAGCGCCCGCATCAGGCTGCCGTCGGCTCATGAAGCTGCACGCGGGCAATCTGGTAAAGAACCAGCGTCAGCAGGTAAAACACCAGGGTGATCACCCATCCCGAAAACGCCAGGCAAAGAACAATCAACAGCCTGATGGCCCATGTACGCACGGGTTTTACGGGGTGCTCCCTGAACTTCAGCAATGCCGCCCTGACTTCATCGCGCGCCCGATCTCCGGCGAACCACCCCACAGCGCACAGTGCCGCAAGCAGCCAGGCGAGGATGCAGGACACCCAGACAGACGCGCCAACCAGAACAGGCGCGCCGCTGCGCGGATAAAACAAACTGATGACCAACAGTGCGGCCCATGCCAGCTGGAAAAAAACGCTGATAACTTTCTTTTTCATTCCGTTACGCTCCTTTTAAGCACCAGGCCAGCTCCCGCGCGCGGCGGTTCTCCAGCCCTTTATTTTTCTTACCGTTGACGTAAACCCAGCGCGGCAGCTCGTTACATGCCTGCCACCACTGCTGGCGGTTGATGTAGGACACCATGGTGGATCGGCATATTGCGCCGGTGCCCACGTTGAAGCCGATGCTTACCAGCGCATCGTAAACATGCTGCGGGGGCCTGACCTTAAGGCACGCATCCAGCCTTTTTTCCGTCAGCAACACATTGCTGATTAACCCCTGCGCCGCCTGCCGTTCCGTGATGGTTTTACCGGGCACTACACCGGACGTATTGCCGATCCCGTCAGTCCAGACACCCGCGCTGCACTGGTAAGGCTGCAGGCGGCACCCCTCAAAATCGGCCAACAGCTTCAGCCCCTCGACGGAGGTGTTGAGCGACTGGAAACCGGGCAGCGTGGCGGCGATAGCCAGCACCACCCCGACAAGGCAGCGTTTAACGATTGAAGGATTCATATTCCCCCCGCGTGATTTGCCCGTCGCGCAGCAGCTGGTAGGTTTTGTGCTTGTAGTACCAGTTGATAGCCAGCATCAGCACACCAATCAGCACGCCGCCAACCGTTGAAGCATCCTTAAGCGACAGATCGCCCAGCCATGCCAGCAAAACAGCGATGCAGTACGTGATAAAGGCGCTGATTCGTTCAAGCGTCATAATTCAGTCCCATAGCTGGACGGTCTGCGCCGTGGTTGTCGCCGGAATATCCGGCAGCTCCACCTGCAGTCCGTGCGGTAAAAAAGGGCCATACTCAGCCAGCCCCGGATTTGCCTGCAGAACCTGCTCGGTGACACCCTGCGTGCGCCCGTAATGACGCCAGCAAAGCGCGTCCACCGTGTCATACTGGTGCGCACGCACTTTCATCAGATAAGCTCCACCGTACAGTGCGGTGCATCCTGCACCCGGCTGATAGCCCAGCGGGCATCACGCCACAGATCGCCGCTGGCCTCCGCCAGTTCCTCCCCTCGCTTTACCCCGGACGCCGTGGCGTCATAATCCTGGTAACGCTCATTGAGCACGGCGCGCGCCCAGCAATACACGGCGTTGAGGTAGTGCTGAATGCGCTCGCTTTTGCCGTCCAGCATTTCCGCCGGCACGTCAGCCAGATCCCGGTAGCCCAGCATCTGCTGACGGTTGCGGAAGTCGTACAGCTCAGCGTTAACTTCGGAAATGGCTGTCAGCGCAACCTGCCTCAGACGGGGCTGCGTCACCGTGCCGTCAGTGCGCATCACACTGCGAAATTCCGACAGGTCCACATCAGGCCAGAACGGCGTATTTTTAATAACGTCCGCCTGTTCCGGTGCCTGTTCTGGCGCAATAAACTGCATGCGGCTTTCTCCTGAAATAGTGGGCGGTGGACGGGGTTTTGATGTGGCAGTGCCTTTCGCCACCCCGTGCCGCCCGTGCGCGGGGCACGTTCGTTAGCGGCTGTCACTGCGCAATCTGCGCTCCAGCTGCTGCTTTTCTTTTTTCACGCCGCAGCGGGGATCGAGCTGCAGCGCATGGGTAAGGTGATTCAGGGCAGAAGCCGGGTTGCTTTCGGTCAGTACCGCGCCGATGGCTTTATGCAGGCGTGCCCGGGACTGGTCCGGCATATCCAGATCGGTAGTCAGTTCCAGCGTCTGCAGGAGCAGATCGGCATCAAAACCGGCGGCGGCCAGCAGGGCGCCTTGTGCGGCGTCCGCCATTTCTTCCGCCAGAACGGTCTGCACGTTGCGGTTGCCCAGCGGCATCACCCAGCCATGGCGCAGCGCATGACGCCCGATCTCCAGCGCACCGGCATAATCACCGGCATCGATACGCCACAGCATCACGTACATCAGCACGTCATCCTGCTGCGCACCTCCGGCAGCCAGCACGCCCTCCGCCCAGGCGGCATACTTCGGCAGAAGCTCCACCTTGATTGCCGCCTTTTTCACGGTGGACTGGATACCCTTAAGGCGGCGGCGGTCTTCTGCCAGCTGCAGCAGCATCAGGTCATAGCCGGACGCATGGCGAACACTGCCGCCCTCCCGGGCGGCCTGTTCGGCCTGAATGCGCAGGCGGTGCTGCCGTGCGGGACTCAGGCTCATGCGTTACTCCCCACCTTCCGGCGCAGCTGGCGCGCTGAAATCACCGATTTCGATATTTTCGACCAGGGCCGCGCAGCGGTAGTCTTCAATCACGTACGCTTCGTTGACGGATTCGAAGTTTTCAATCCGGTCACGTTTCGGGTTGTCGATAACAGAACGGCGGCGGGTGTCCTCCTGCCAGTAAATGGACAGGTTATCCAGACGGGTGATCAGCAGGGCATTGGCCGGGAAGAACGGCGCACGCACCGCCTGCAGGCCGCCCATGCGTTTCTGGCTGATAATCAGATCGGCGGCGATTTTCTCGCTGTTTTCCTGCTCTTTGTTAACCAGCGGGAAATACTTGTCAGACAGCAACTCGCGGCCGCAGATAACAACCAGCTCGTCATCATCCTGATACACCACGTCGATCAGCTCGTTAACCGCATCCATCACCACGGCGTCCAGGTTGGCATAGTCGCCACCCTTGCCCACCTTTACCGCGCCTGCAGTGGTGGTGCCGTCCTGGGTGGTGCTGCCCATAACGTGGTCCGGCGCGTCTTCGCGGATTTTCTGCAGCCAGCCCTTATTCACGTCCTGCAGCAGCGGGTTTTCTGCGCGGTTGGAGGTTTTGGCGCGCTTCACACCGTTAAAGCCGATCATGATGCGGTCCAGCGCCTGGCGCTTGACGATGGCGTTACGGATACGCACCTGGAAGTCCTGAAATTTCGCCCACAGGTCCAGCTTTGCGTAGGTCAGCACCGTGTCAAAGTTGGTCTGTTCGCATTTATATTCCACGTCCTCCATCAGCATGGGATCGGTAGGTTCGCGCTCTTTGGTGTTGGTGTCGGTGGTTCCGGCAATGGTGGAGCCAACGCCCAGGCCAAGCAGCTGGCCGGACTGTTCCGCAACCGGCGTGATGTTAATCAGCGTCAGAAAAGCGGCGGACTGCTGGATCTGGTCTTCCAGCGTCTGCTGCACGGACGGGTCCACGGTGAACTTGCTGGAAAGTTCTTCCACTTCCACGTTGTTCAGGCGTGCCAGCTGCTGCAGGTAGGCGTTAAAGGCAAAGCGGGTATTCTTTTTCATCGGGTTTTATGCTCCATCAGCAATTGGTCAGGGTGCCTGCCGGTGCGTCACCGCCCGGCGCGCGCTGGCGGTAATCTTTACGGCTGTCTTCACGGCTCAGCTGCTGCTGAAGCTCGGCAAAGGCGGCCTGCTGCTCCTGCAGCGAGGATTCAAGCTCAGAAATGCGCGCGTCCTGGTCGGACAGGGATTTATCAGTGCGCTCGCTCAGGTTCTGCTGCTCGTTGGCGACCAGCTCAACGGCTTTGTGCACGTCTGAGAAACGCGCATCATCGGTCTGCTCTTTTTTGGTGAACAGGGCGGTGACGCGGGCAAAGAGGGACGGCTTTTCGTCCTGGGTTTCTTCCAGTTCGATCAGCGTTTCTTCGGCGGCGGTAAACAGGTTTTCAGGACTCTGCTTGCGGTTAGCCAGCGGGTTCTGTTTGGCGGTGGCACTGAAAGCCAGCATCTCGGTGCCAAGGCTAGCCGGATCGTCAGTGGCGGCCAGGCCGACGAGATAGGCTTTGCCGGTGTCGGCAAATTTCGGGCTGACTTCCATAGAGGTGAATTGCTTTTGCCACTGCTTAATCAGACTAATCAGATCAGGCGATGGGTTAATCTCGGCGTATAGCCCCATTTTCCCTTTTAATGGCCCTTCCGTGATTTCTTCGGCAGTTAAGCTGGTGACATGCCCATAACGCTTAAACGTGCCATCCGGCGAATAGCCTTTAATGTGCTCAAGGTTAATTTGCGCCGTATACACCGCAGGGTTGTAGCTGGCAGCCATTTGTACCAGCCATTCGCGCTGGATTTCTCGCCCGTCGGTGGTGGCACCTTCCACCCCGATGCGGAAACGCTTTGCTTTCACTGTCATGAGCCGTGCTCCGTTAGAAAAAACTTACTGGAGCCTTATGTTTGCGGTGATGGGGGGAGTGAAACAACGCGCGGCGCTTGTACGGTCAGCCACACAAACCGCAGCCGGGGAAAGCCGCCGGGCAAGGCCGTATGTTTGGGCCATGAACACGACAATGACCCCCGCAGACCTCGATCCCCGTCGGCAGGCCATGCTGCTGTACTTTCAGGGATACCGCATAGCCCGCATTGCAGAAATGCTGGGCGAGAAAGTTGCAACCGTTCACAGCTGGAAGAAACGCGACAAGTGGGGCGAGTATGGGCCGCTGGATCAGATGCAGCTCACCACCGCCGCGCGCTACTGCCAGCTCATTATGAAGGAGCAGAAAGAAGGGAAAGACTTCAAGGAAATTGACCTGCTGGCGCGCCAGTCAGAGCGCCACGCCCGGATCGGTAAATTTAACGATGGCGGCAATGAGGCTGATTTAAATCCGAAGGTTGCCAACCGCAACAAAGGCCCGCGCCGCCAGCCCGAAAAGAATGTTTTCACCGACGAACAGATCGAGAAGCTGCAGGAGGTTTTCCACGGCTCGATGTTCGCCTACCAGCGCCACTGGTACGAGGCAGGCAACCGCCACCGTATCCGCAACCTGCTGAAATCGCGCCAGATCGGAGCGACCTTCTTTTTTGCCCGGGAGGCGCTGATTGACGCCATCACCACCGGCCGCAACCAGATTTTTCTCTCAGCCAGCAAGGCACAGGCGCATGTTTTCAAGCAGTACATCATCGACTTTGCAAAAGAAGTGGATGTAGAGCTGAAAGGCGATCCGATGACGCTCAGCAACGGCGCGTGCCTGTACTTCCTCGGCACCAACGCCCGCACGGCGCAGAGCTATCACGGCAATCTTTACCTGGATGAATATTTCTGGATACCGAAATTCCAGGAGCTGCGCAAGGTAGCCTCCGGTATGGCCATTCACAAAAAATGGCGGCAGACCTACTTTTCAACCCCGTCCAGCCTGACCCACAGCGCCTATCCGTTCTGGTCCGGCGCGCTGTTCAACCGGGGCCGCGCCAAAGCGGACAAGGTGGATATTGACCTGACCCACGGCAATCTGGCCCCGGGCCTGCTTTGCCCGGACGGTCAGTACCGCCAGATCGTCACCGTGGAGGATGCGGTGCGCGGCGGCTGTAACCTGTTCGACCTGGACCAGCTGCGCATGGAGTACAGCCCGGACGAATACCAGAACCTGCTTATGTGCGAATTCATTGACGATCTGGCGTCAGTATTCCCGCTGAGCGAGCTGCAGGCGTGCATGGTGGACAGCTGGGAAGTCTGGTCCGACTTTCAGGCGCTGGCGCTGCGCCCGTTTGGCTGGCGTGAAGTCTGGATCGGCTATGACCCGGCGAAGGGTACGCAGAATGGCGACAGCGCCGGATGCGTGGTGGTGGCACCACCCACGGTGCCGGGCGGCAAGTTCCGCATTCTGGAGCGGCACCAGTGGCGCGGGATGGACTTCCGCGCCCAGGCTGACGCCATTAAAAAGCTGACCCAGCAGTACAACGTGACCTATATCGGCATCGACTCTACCGGCGTCGGCCACGGCGTCTATGAGAACGTGAAAGCGTTCTTCCCGGCGGTCCGGGAGTTTGTTTACAACCCCAACGTCAAAAACGCCCTGGTGCTCAAGGCATACGACATTATCAGCCACCGACGCCTGGAGTTTGACGCCGGGCACACCGACATTGCGCAGTCCTTTATGGCAATCCGCCGTGCAACCACCGCCAGCGGGAACCGCCCCACCTACGAAGCCAGCCGCAGCGAAGAAGCCAGCCATGCAGACCTGGCCTGGGCAACGATGCACGCACTGTTTAACGAACCGCTGCAGGGCGAAGCCGCCAATACCAGCAACATTGTGGAGATTTTTTGATGCAACCTACCCTCATAAATTTACTTTCAGCGGCCTGCTTTAAAACCGGTGCCCACCCATTTAGTTATCAAAAGAACTGGATTTCTGCCTCTCGCGGCAGTGTGCGAGTCCTAACAAAAATGCGCCAGTGCGGTGCTGACTGGTTTTTCTCCCTCGAGGCTTTGTCTGATGCACTGGCAACAGGCCGAAACCAGATTTTCCTGGGGTGCGGCAGTGCCCACTCTCAGGCTAACCGCGCCTATATCAATGCGCTACTCAATCAGGCCGTGCCGCAGCTGCAAAATCATGTAGCGAGCATGACAGATTACTGTCTGGTACTCACCAATGGCGCACACATCTACTTCATCGACCCGGAAAGCCACTGCGCCGCGCTCCATGGAAACGTATACGTGTCTGAATATGCCTGGGCGGATTCCCCGAAAAACATAATCGCGCTTGCTAGGGGTCTGTCCATGCACGCGCGTTACCATGCAACCTACTACACCACCCCAAGCCCCAGCCCGGAGGCATGGCGGGAATACAAAAAACTGACCGCCCGCAGCAGCACAACCAGCATGACGTTTACCGCTGATGACGCTGCAGCATCCGGGGCCGCGCTCTTTGATGATGAATGGCTAAATAGTATGAAAAAAGAATTTTCAGCAGAGGACTGGAAAATGCTGTTTATGTGCCAATGGCCCCAGGCTGATAAGGAGCAACTGGCATGAGCAAACGTAAAAACAAAAATAACCGCACAGCTGCAAATCACAGTGCAAAAACGGGCGGCGCTTCAGCTGAAGCATTCAGCTTTGGCGATCCAATCCCGGTACTGGACCGCCGGGAACTGCTAGATTATGTGGAGTGCGTGCAGATGGACCGCTGGTATGAACCGCCGGTGAGTTTTGACGGGCTGGCGCGAACCTACCGCGCCGCCGTGCATCATAGCTCACCGATTGCCGTTAAGCGTGACATTCTCAGCAGCACCTATATTCCGCACCGCCTGCTAAGCCAGCAGGCCTTTTCCCGTTTCGTGCAGGACTATCTGGTATTCGGCAACGCCTACCTTGAGAAACGCACCAACCGGCTCGGCGGCGTTCTCTCGCTGGAGCCAGCCCTGGCGAAATATACCCGCCGCGGCGTTGACCTGGACACCTACTGGTTTGTGCAATACGGATTCGCAACGCAGCCCTACGAATTCACGCCGGGGAGCATTTTCCATCTTCTTGAACCTGATATTAACCAGGAAATCTACGGGCTACCCGGCTACCTCTCAGCCATTCCGTCCGCCCTGCTCAACGAGTCCGCCACGCTTTTCCGCCGCAAGTATTACATTAACGGCAGCCATGCGGGCTTTATCATGTACATGACCGACGCTGCGCAGAATCAGGAGGACGTGAACAACATCCGCCAGGCCATGAAAAGTTCCAAGGGCCCGGGTAACTTCCGCAACTTATTCATGTACTCGCCCAACGGCAAAAAAGACGGGATTCAAATCATCCCGCTGTCGGAAGTTGCGGCAAAGGATGAGTTTCTGAATATCAAGAACGTGAGCCGCGATGACATGATGGCTGCGCACCGTGTGCCGCCACAGATGATGGGCATAATTCCCAACAATACAGGCGGCTTTGGTGATGTGGAAAAAGCCAGCCGCGTGTTTGTCCGTAACGAATTAATGCCGCTGCAGAAACGCCTTCAGGAGCTTAATGAATGGCTGGGTGAAGAGGTGATACGCTTTGAAATTTACGATTTAAACATTACCTAGCATAAATAAAAGGCCGTTAAATACGGCCTTTTTCTTTACATATTAGCTAATCGAATAAAACTTGGCATTCTCGGATCATTAAATTTATAGACCCCCCTGCTTAATCTTTTAATTGTCGCACCATAGTCTTTCTTGATTAGTCGACCAGTATAGTTACTCATACTTTGATTGTTATATCGCGTCCCAGTATCTTTATGTATCTGGTTAATCCAGTCTTTAACTCCAAACTCTTCATTTTTGAATTTTGATGCAGAGTAAAGGATTTTTTTATACACATCCGTTTTAGAAGAACGTATAGCATCTTCATACTCTCTTCTTAATCTCCCTTCTGCATTTTGAACGGACTTCTCAACTGATTTCGCGAAAATACGAGAATCGATTGTCTTGACAGATTCCGCTATAGCTGCCTCTGCAGCCTCTTTACAAAGCAAATGGGTAAAATAAGGGAAACCATTACTTATATCAACTATTTGTTTTTTTATGTCTTGATTAAACGTTAATCCTAAACCTTTTTCCCCCAAGCTAATGACTTCCAACAAATGTTTTTCATCAACCCCGCCCAAGTATACCTCATGCAAACATCTATTAACGGACTCATGGCCTGCAGTAAGGCTTTTACCATCCTTTGATATACCTACTAGTAAAACTTTTAATTTAGAATTTATGTCACTTAATTGTTTAATGAACTCAGCAACAGCCTTTTTTGTGTTGTCTTCTAAAACATCAAATTCATCCACAACGAGAATCCCCTCAACAATACCAACCGTCGTAGCTGCCTTGCGTGGAGTAATCTCATCTCGTTCTATAGTGATTTTTTCCTCATATCCCACATTCCCCGTAAAAAAACTGAAAAACTTTGCAGACAGTCCTGCCTTTATTACTTTTTCTTCTTTGAATTTTTCCGGATTTTGTGAAATAAAAATAGCACACTCAGAAACTATATCTTTAAATTTAGTATTGGTATCACATTTTACATTAAAGTACTCACCTAAAAGTACACTATACTGTCTTCCTCCAATAACAGTTGCATTTGCTAAGGAGCTTTTACCAATGCCTCTATCACCATAAATCATACAGTGCCGCCCAGGCACTGTTAAATTATCTAAAATACTCTTAACCTCAACATCCCTACCTTTTAAATATTCAGGGTTAGAAATGGGGGTAGAAGGTGTATAGTATTTATTCACATCTTCTTTTTTTAAAAACTCTTGTGCGTATGTAGCAAATATATTCATCTCTGAATTCCTTTTTGATTTAAAGCAACAAACTACCTTGACAATTTAAAATTTGCAACTACCAATAGAGGTGAATGAGACATAGACATTCTTCCCATCTAATACCTGTTGCGCGCGCTCGTAGCCCCGCCACGCCTGGCCGCTTTAGGGAGTGGTTCTCATGCAGGTGCACAACATACGTAAAAGCCCGCCATTACTGACGGGCTTAAGTCAAAAAGATCTTCGAACGATCATGCGTTTTCATGCAGCATAGCCATGCACTGATGAGAGAAACGAATGCGTGTATCCGAATGATCTTCTGAAACAACGCAGATGAACGAAAAATAATGAAGGTCCGCTGTGAGCGAAGAGGGAGTTGTTTAACACATCAAAAGAAGAGTAGCTATCCTAGGTTGAGTTTTGTCAGCATTAAGCTCTGAACGCCTGGTTATAGGAAATCAATCATACTTTAATTAACAATTCTGAGGTTGTGCTTACACAACCTCAGAACAATAAAACCTAAAAATCTAATGTTCTTTTTATGAGCTGATAGCTATCTTTTTCAGTAGACATTTTATAAAAATTAATATCAGGATATTTCGCAGCCATTTTTTTGGCAGCATCTTCAACCAGTGGGTCTACATTATGCCCGAGACAGACCTCCCTAATTAATCCTTTGTCAAAGGTTTTTACGCCTGATGATTTTGTAATAATCCTTCTTTCATTCTCGTAATGCCAGCAACTGTCCTTATAGAAAAATACTTTTTGAAAAAGAGCATGCATATCCTCAAGAGCGTAGTTGAATACAGGAGCACTCCCCATATACCTGATATAATCAAAATCATGGTAGTCTTGGACTGTTTTAATGAACTCATCATCAAAACCTATACAAAATCCTTTATGGGATGCAGAATAATGCGACCACATTAGGATACTGTCCGAGACAGGAGCAAGACAGATAACGCCAAATTGTTCCATTGCGGAACTTCTAAGATCTTCCTCCATTTTTTTTGTTACATCAGGAACTATTGATAACCACTGATCATATGAGAATTTGACATTTCCAAATTTATCATAGCAGCTTTTAAGCTGGTTTTGCGTACCCATAACCTTAATGGAAACTTTAAATTCCGAGGGGTCATTAAATTCTACAGGTTTAGTGGAAGAAATAGTGCCATCTTCCACGAAGCGTTTAAGATTCTTTAATACATTTCCTGCATCATCATTACCGATATATTTATAGAGCATTTAACATCCTTTAAAGTTGAGGCGAGCGCTATATCCCACATAATTAATCACTTTCTACCAGTCTATGTTTGATTTAGTTGACACATATTATGATATCAGCAGTAATAATCGGCTCAATAATGTACAATAACTTGGAGTTAGTATGGAGTCTTTTGTGTCCAAACACCGATTAACTGCCACAGTCAAACCAATACAAGCAAAGATTTCAATTAACTAAGATAACTTCAATACATCATCAACTTCAATACTATTCTGTATAGTTATTCTTACCCAGTCCGAACCGGATTGACCTAAAGCCAAATAAGTAGCAGTTCAAAACCTAAGCAATGTCTGCTCCTGTCACAAAACGGACGACCATTTTTCAAATGGCCGCCACATCTAACGCCTCGCTTCACTCGTTCTTCAACCTTGCAGGCGTCAGAATTAAGTCCTGGTGCCTGCAAGGTTTCCTAATGTTGCCATCTGTCGTCTTCCCAGACCTGCTGCAAAATCTCCATTACGCGCTTTTTATCTTCGTCCCGTTTTAAGCCGCTCAGCCCCAGGCCGTTAGCGCTTCCCTTACGTATGCGAATTGCCGTTTTTGGATAGAGAGGGCGCAAATTTCGGTAAAGCTCGGATTCAAGAGCTTCCAGTGTTGCTTGGCTTACCTTCTGCTCTTTATCGATCATTATTTCAATGCGCATAGATTCCCCCTAACTGGTAGCGTCCATTGTGCGGCTGTACTCATGACTATGTATTTTTGCCATCAACTCGTCAGTCAGCTCTGAAACCCACTGGATTGCTAGCCGCTTTTCTTCGTCGCTGCAATCGCTTGCCGCCACCAGTTTTAAGAAAAAATCAATGCGCTGAAGTTTCAATGACTCCAAAAGATAATCCTGCATTTTCCCTCCTTTTACGACCACTTACACCACATAACTGTATGTATATACACTGTTTATATATACAGTATAGTACCAATTTCTAAATGTAAAACGCTTTTTTGGCCTTCAATAAGAAAGACCTGATATGAGTCAACAAGAGAAAAAAATTCCGACGTGTCAGTAATACTGACGCCATTTGTCATCCTCACGCAGCCGCCCGTTCTGGTAAAATATGCGCAGCCCTCCCCCAGACGGAAGGCTGCTGCCGCGTAGGAGTAAATTCACCTCATACTCACTACCATTGAAGCCTCTTGAATGCAGCTCACACTCCAGTTGCAGGCGCTGCTGCTCAGAAATATCCTGCTTGTAACCCTTTTTTCGCTTCGGTTTTACCAGCCTGAGCCTAGCAACCAACTCCCGCCGTTCCTTTTTTCCCATTCCATGCAGGTAATCCTGCAGCGCCTTTTCACCCATGGAAGAAATATCCGGTACTTCAACCCCTGATTGGTTCAAATTTTCAACAGGGGGACAGTTATTGCCACGAGTCCAAGGGGCGCCAGCGCCCTGGTCGGCTGTCGCCTCCTGAAGGTCAACGGCTTTACGAACCATTTTCCACTTCACTGCATGAGTGCAGATCCGGCCCTCAATGATCGGGGACCAGATGCCATAAATACGGACACCATGATCGCCGTAGGCGCTCGGCTCCTCGTTGAGCTCGTAGGCAGTCCTGACAAGGTGATGTTTACGGGGGACCAGGACGCCGCCCTGCTTCATGATGTAGGTGGCAAAACAGCCAGCATCAGCTGCGGCCAGCACAGCATCCAGACGCGGGTTTTCCAGTACCGGCGCGCCTGCCTTCTTATCACCCTGAGCCCTGGCAGCCTGACCGGCCAGCAGGCGCAGCTCGCGGTACGCCTGGCGGCCAGGAATACCAAAGAAGCGGAATTGCTGGACACGGTGCAGCGAAGCCCAGGCGTTTACGTTCTCAGCGTTATCGCGCAGTGATCTGCCTGTTTCTTTGCTGACTTCCTGCGCCAGCCCGCGCCCGTCGATATTCTTGCTGATGTATTTGGCGATATAGCTGGTCGGTGTACCCTTGCGCGGGTTGATAAGCTCAGACTTGAATCGAGGCCCGGTATTGGTGCCCAGCTCCTCCCGGTCCTCACGAATGGCGAATTTACGCAGTAGCGCGGTAATGGATTTGCGGTCTTTTTTACGCATGAAGCAAAGCAGGTGCCAGTGCACGGTGCCGTCATGGTGTGGTTCGGCAACGCGGACGCCATACCAGCGCAGCCCGGCTTTGTGCATCGCCTTACGGAAGGCAGCGAACATATTCACCAGGTAATCGCTGCTCTGGCGGACCGTGGCACTGGTCCATTTCGGGTTTGGCCTGCCGTTATTAAGCGTCGCGTGAAAGCGTGACGGGCAGGTAATGGTATAGAACACGGCGCATTCACCACGCATTTCTGCGATCAGCTCCAGCCCCTTAACGCAGGCCATCATTTCGTTGCGCCGGTGTGCCGGATTGCTGCTGCTGGCGTTTACCACTTCTTCCATATCCAGCGTGTCACCTTCGGCGTTAACCAGCTCATGCGAGCGGAAAAACTCCAGTGATTTGCGGCGCTGTTCGCGTTTGTGGATCACGGCTTCATAACTGACATACGGGGACGCCTTTTTGTTAACCAGGCAGACAGCGCGCAGCTGTTCTTCCCGCCATTCACATCGCATCTGCCACAGCTTGCGATACCACCAGTCCGCGCAAAGCATACGGGCAAGCGAGCCCGGAATAAGCTCGTAGGGGACCGGGTTACGGCGGCGCTTTTTCCGGCGCAGTTGCTCGAAAGCAGGCGGGATAACATCAAGGCGCATAGCCTCAGCGGCCACCCTTTCCCATGACCGGCGGATCTCTTCCGGCGTAACGTCTTCATCCGTAAACAGCTCACCGCAGGCAGCATCCAGACACATGCTCATGTGTGCCGCCACCAGGGTAGATAACCGCTTGACCTGCTCCTGGTTCATTTCTGGCAGAACCAGTAAGCCCTCCAGCCCCTCATGGCTCGCCATAAAACGGAATGAAGCAGAAATCTGGCTGGTACGCACGCGCTCCAGGCGTTCAAGGCACGGTCTGATGGTTTCACGCAGATAGCGGGAATATGCCTTCGGTTTACCCAGGCCCTCGAAATATTTAATCCGCTCAAGCAGCGGCTTATTGATATGCGCTGGCTGAGCGCTCACGTCAGCAACGATAACCAGGTCGGGGTTGAATTGCTGCTGTTCGCGGGCCATTCTGGCGCGGCTTAACAGCAGGTCCTGCTCCATTTCTCGCTGAACAGGATCACGGGATTCATTGAAGAAATAGCGATCCCAGACCTCATTACTCAAGGCATCGCGGCGCAGCTGTTCATGCTCGTTATCGGCAGCATAGAGAGTAATCAGGTTTGATAGCGCTGACTCCGGCGCTACTTCCGCCGTTTCCAGATAGGGGTTAATTGCCTTTTTAGGCGCGGTCCAGGGATACGCCCCGGTAGCTTTACCGGGGAGTTCTGATACAAGAGGCGCGACGGGACGGCCTGAGCTGGTATCCGTCACTCGCAAACTCCTGCGTAAACACTGCTGCAAACCGCGCTGTCATTTGCACTCGCCAGCAAATCAAACTGCGCGCCGCCCCGTGTCGTCAGTGCCCAGTCGCGATAGGTCTCAATGCCATAAGCATCAACAGTGATGACCTCAATACGCTTTTCAGCCCGGCGTGGATCATGCGTGGAGGGAAAGAAAGTTGAATTACCGCGGCGTGAACAGTCCGCAACCATTCTTTCCCATTCAGCAACCCGGCGAACCTCTTCTGGCCAGCGCTGGAAAATTTCAGCAAGTTCAGATTTACGGGCGTGAATGCAGGGCATACAACCGACACGGCTGCAGCCCTGCAGATATAACGGGTTAGGCTTAATGCCATGGCGCTTTGCAATTGCAAAGACATCCTCATGCAGCCAGTTAAGGATCGGACGATAGACGTGCAGGCCCGGCGTATTGTCTGCATCTTCCTCCCAGTCCGGCAGCAATGCGCGTGCAGGCGATTCCTGAGCCCTGACCCCCTGCCAGCTGATAACCTCGTCATACTCTTCCAGGGCAGGAACGACAACCTGAGTCCTGACAGGCTCATGCTTGAGGTCAAAGGTGCAGAAACGGGCTTTTGTGGAAGGAAACCGGCCTTTCCACATGCACAGGTCCAGAAAAGGAATGCCGGTGGGCTTCAATATTTCCAGGGCACGGTGCACACGTTCTGCCGCCTCATCGGCAGACATACCGCATTCCTGAACCAGAGAAACGGGCCATTTCTCTGTAATGAATTTCCGTTTGCCTTCGATCTGGCGAGTGAAATCAGCTTTAACACGGATAACCTTGCCCAGCTTTGATTCCAGATAGTCCAGATATTCCATCGTCTGGGGGTGTTCATGGCCCGTATCAGCGAAGACAGAAATATGAGGAACATCGTTTTCAATGGCCCGCAGCCACTGGGCAAGACTATCCTTGCCGCCTGAAATACTGGTGATGTTGATGGTGCTGGCAGCAAAGCAGCGCGGATCGATGGGATTCATACGCGCACCTCACGCACAACCGAGTAATCAGGGCCGCCAGCCAGATCAACGCCAGTCCAAACTTTTGGTTTCAGTACAGCAATAAGTTCGCCTGCGGTTTTCCCTTCTCCTGCAGCAACTCCTATGCTGCGTTTTGTGCTGATACGGTGAAGGGTGAAATTTCGGTAAAACGAACGAATCAGGCGGGTGTCGCTATTTGACACGACGATCGGGTGCCCCTCTGATGACCGGCGCACCAGAATAGATGCCAAATCATACTGGTCATCATCAGAGAACCCGGCAGTGTGATAACCGCTAAAAGTACCGTCATAAGGCGGATCGCAGTAAACAACATCACCCGCCGTCAGCATTGCCAGCGTTTCGTCATAGCTGGCGCAGATGAACGTGGCACGCACTGCCTTTTCAGCAAAGGTCAGGATTTCTGCATGAGGGAAATATGGATTTTTATAATTACCGTAGGGAACATTAAATTTCCCGCGTTGGTTATAACGACACAACCCACGATAACAATGGCGATTTAAATACAGGAATAATGCGGCGCGCTCCAGCGTGGTCAGGGATGTATCTTCGTTAAAACGCAGACGATTTTCATAATACTTTTCAGCACTGTTATCTTCGCTGAATAATACCCATGCAACCTGTATTAATTCCTCAGGATGGTAGGCCGCTTTCTTATACAAATTAATAAGGTCAGCGTTAATATCCGCGACAAGATAATGAGGATAGTCTGTTGCCATCATGACAGCACAGGAACCCGCGAAAGGTTCAACCAATCGCGGGCCAGCTGGGAGGTGTTTTTTCAGTTCGGGCATGATGGCGGTTTTGTTTCCCGCCCATTTCAGGATCGTGCTCATACAACGCCTCCGTTGTAGTGCTTGCCTTTAAGCTCTGCGATTTCCTGACAGGTCACACAGCACTGCACACCCGGAATAGCGCGGCGGCGAGCTGGAGGGATCGGTGCATCGCATTCGATGCAAAGCACACGGGAAACGCCCGGCGCTCTGTTGCGGGCAGTGTGGATGTGGCGCTGGCGTTCTTCTTCAACGCGCTGCTGTACGAGATCCATAGAATCAGCCATTAGTGCAGCTCCTGAGATTCGTTTTCGTAGCGGGTTGCTTCGCAACGCAGTAACTCAGCCGCCTCAATACCGTTTAACCCTTTGTTGGTGATATGGGTTGCCAGCGCTTCAAGGCGGATTGAAACTGCGAGCGCGCGGCCTTTGCGCTCCTCACGTTTGGCAATATCGATCACCGCCATAAGCGAGTCGGTTTCGGCTACAAACATTTTTCGTAATTCTTTCTGCATTGTTCTTTCTCCTGAATTTGGGCAAAAGAATGCCCGGCGGGTTTACGCCATTAATTTCTGTTGTGGGTTAATTCGGCATGGTTAGCCGTTTGGGAAATAAGCTCACCACTGCACGAAAATGATTCATTGCTTTAACCAATTCCCGCTTTTCGTCAGTAGTCAGATCACTAATATTGACGCCGTGACGTTCTGCCGGAATTTTTGCCATAAAGAATATTGCTGCCAGTGCGCGCTTATTTTGCTTATGGTTTATATCGCGACGGTCACGCATATCTTTAATGAACCTTTCAAGCTCTGGCTCAATATTCAGACCAAACACACTCGCCCTTAATTCAGCTATACGGTTCAGACCTTCAAGCCGTTGACCCGGGCTTAGTGGAACAGTCGCAGAAGTGCCTTCAATAGCCATGGTTTCACCTGTTTGGTAGTGGTCAGCCCTGCCAGTAGTTCTTCCTGAGAGCGGGACGGGTGCCAGCGCTTGCCATCTTTCCCGATAATCCAGCCATGGCCGCTATGCATACCCTGACTTTGTTTAACCAAAAGCGATGCGAATGAGGGTTCTTTATTAAGCATGAGCACCTCAGATCAGACCAAACGAAGCGCTGAGGCCCGTCACTGTATCAACAGCACTTGCCATTGCCGGGTTGTACTGTAGGCGCGCGTGCAGGGAAACAGCTGTTAGTGCCATCAAACGAGTAACAGAATTGATGCTTTCGATAACCTGGCGGCGTTCCGTTGTTGTCTGGTGTTCGCCAGAAACAGCGCTTGCTGCAACGCGACCGATCTCTGCTGTAGCATTTAAAACGTAATGAGGCATTTTCTCGCTGGCTACTTCGTTCAGCGGCACACATGGCAGGCAATGGATTTGAGCCAAGAACCCGTCAACCAGCGTGGAGTCCTCTGTGATATCCGTCAGCAGCCAAATTTCCGGCGCCGTAAGTTGATGCGGTTGTTCCGGGTTCAGTTTGTTGCGCAGTGTCTGGACATTCATGCCTGCTCGATCTGCAAGCTTCGCCATGTTGTGCCGCAGTGCGAAAGCGCGGCAGGCCTCATCAAAGTGTGGATGTTTGGAAATCTTATAATCAAACATGTGAGCCTCTTAGAAAGTTCTCATAATTGAACTTACTGACCAACAACAACGCGGAAGTTGGAATGACCAAGGGACTCACGAACCTGATCGGTTTTGTACATCAAGTAACGAAGACATACGCGACCCTTATTTTTCTCCTTTTTAACCATGTATTTAGCCAATTGGCCATGGTGGATTTTTTGATAAACAGAGCCGCGAGAAATGCCTTCCCATTCCGCGAACTCTGCAGGTGTAGCCATCTCTTTTGGTACACGAATTGAAATATCGGTGCTCATAGTGCAGTATCTCTCAGTTAAGGTTTGGTTTATGTCGTTTTATCTTGTTTTACACGATTCAATACTTGAACAATCGAGATACTACGATCCAATATTTGATACGTCAATAGGATTAAGAAATGATACAGGTGAAAGCTGGCGAGAATACAGGGGGTAGAGAGGCTATCCATAGGTTAATGGCTGCCTATGATTTTAAATCCAGGCAGCAGCTATGCGATCACCTAGGCGCATCTAAAAGCACTATGGCTAACAGATACTTAAGAGACAGTTTCCCTGCAGAATGGGTGATCCAATGTGCTCTTGAAACGGGCGTTTCTTTACTCTGGCTTACCACAGGTCAAGGTGAACCCGGTGCAAAAATTGATGATAAAAAAAGTATCAATTTCGTGAACTCCAGCAAGGTAAAACCTCTTTCTGAACTTGTATCTCCAGAGATCGACAAGGTTAATCTCATGGGAGGTTCGCTGGTTGAAGCCGGGAAAGCCATCATTGATAGCAGTCTGCTTCCATCTGACTCACGCGAGCTACTTCTAGTAAATACCGCTGGCGATTCATATTTAGTTGACCGTACCCAGGCACCACCAGTGAATGGGATGTGGTTGGTCGATATCGACGGGATAAAAAGCATTGTTAAGTTAACTCGTCTTCCGGGAAACAGATTAGTTGTGCATCAAGATGACTCGTCGTTTGAATGCAACCTGGATGATATCGAGGTAGTTGGCCGCGCATTGAAAATCATTAAGAGTCTTTGATATGACGATCAGAAAGCAGCCGAATGGAAAATGGTTGTGCGAGTGCTACCCGAACGGGCGTGACGGCAAGCGTGTGCGTAAGCAATTTGCGACTAAAGGCGAGGCTGTAGCATTCGAAAACTTCACCATGGATGAAGTGAACAAAAAGCCGTGGCTGGGTGAAAAGGAAGATCGGCGACATTTGTCAGAATTGATTGAGCAGTGGCACTCCCTTTATGGCCAGACGCTCGCAGACCCTAAGCGCCTAATGGCGAAATTGAACATTATCTGCAATGGACTGGGCGATCCCGTCGCTTCTGAGTTAACAGCCGGTGATTTTACCAAATATCGTGAAGCACGATTAAAAGGTGAGGTGCGTAACGAAGACGGAGCGCTGATGTCGCCAGTAAAGCCCCGCACGGTAAACTTGGAGCAGCGTAATTTATCATCCGTTTTTGGCACCCTGAAAAAGCTGGGCCACTGGTCACCGCCTAACCCACTTTCCGGGCTACCAACATTCAAAATCGCAGAGGGGGAACTGGCGTTCTTGGCCCGGGACGAAATCAAACGCCTGCTTGATGCCTGCGCTGATTCTCAAAGCCCCAGCCTGTTGATGATCGTAAAAGTATGCCTAGCAACTGGCGCGCGATGGAGTGAAGCCGAAAACCTGCAAGGCCATCAGTTATCTAAATACCGCGTCACCTATACGAAAACCAAAGGCAAGAAAAACCGAACAGTACCGATATCGCAGGATCTGTACGAAGAACTCCCCAAAAACAGAGGGAAGCTATTCACACCATGCAGAAAAGCTTTTGAGCGTGCAGTAAAAAGAGCCGGCATTGACTTACCTGAAGGCCAGTGCACACATGTGCTGCGCCATACATTCGCCAGTCACTTTATGATGAATGGCGGAAACATACTGGTACTGCGTGAGATTCTAGGTCATTCAGATATAAAAATGACGATGGTTTATTCGCATTTTTCCCCAGACCACTTAGAAGATGCAGTAATTAAAAACCCACTACATACATTAAACATATGAAAAACAAAAAAACAAAAGCAGTAATTGTAACTACACTAATGATAGCGATATCATCAGCAAACCTTTACTTCTTACATTTCAACCAACAATCATATTTTTTATTATTTTTGATACCTAGCATATTAAGCATGCTCTTATTATTATGGCGTTTTGGTTGGGTTAAGCTAAATGAAAAAAATCTTTTCAACCAACCTCTATTCCTAATATCAATATTACTGCCTCTATATTATGCACTTATGTTTGGTTTATGGGTATGGAAAGATCCGCAGGTAACACTCTCTTCAGAAGGTTACTTAAATTTTATAACAAATAGCAAATTACCTTTGCTGATACTAGCTTTATCAGTACCCTTCGCATCAATAATAAACAATATTCATAGAACAATCCAAACTGAGAGGCAAATATTCGAGTCAGAACGAAAAAATAATTTTGACATATCTATAAATCACATTAAATATTACACCGAACTTTTCCAAAAAATAGAATCTGAAGAAATAACAGAGACTTACAAAGTAAAATCTAGTACAGGAGATGAAGATTCTGAAATAGAGTTTAAGTTCACTCCTATTGTTCAGTACCCTAGTTCTTTATATAAAAAACTGTTCATCAGCAACAATACTACCCATAAAAACAACTTACAAACCAACCCTAAATTTCTAAACAAAATCAAGAACGACTGGAAATATCTCAATCAGTGTTTTAGACGACTAAACAACTATGATAAATTCCTTCATTCGGTAAATAGCCATGGAAAATTCAGAGCAGCAAAATGTAAAATATATTATGAAACGTGCGATGCCTATGAAACTCTTTGCAATACATTAGAATTAGGGAACTATCGACCACAAATATCTTTTATCTCAGAAGATAAGGACGATGTGTATCAAATCTGGATTCCATTTTATAATCAAAGAACACTATACAAATCTATAAAATCAATTGAAAAATTATCATTAAAAATATTTGATATAATTAGAGACGAAAATGTAGAGGAATATTTTTCGGCTAAAAGAAAACTTTTCATCTACGGCCCCGGAGCAATACATGATTGGTCACATTTTATGAGTGAGCGAATTTTAGCTGGCGAGGCTCCAAGCAGAATTTCTAGAAGCTCGGGCTCGTTGAGGTTTATTCATTCAATGGCGGCAATTCGGCGGCAGAATGCTGAAACCCCCTAAAACTGGCAAACACCAAGTAAAATTAACGTGTTGTTTTTAAATGCAAAGTACTGTTTTTACACTATTATAAAAGGTATGTAGAAATTTCGGACGCGGGTTCAACTCCCGCCAGCTCCACCAAAATTCTCCATCGGTGATTACCAGAGTCATCCGATGAAGTCCTGAAAGCCCGCACGGCGCAAGCCCTGCGGGCTTTTTTGTGCCCTCAATTTGTCCCGCGAAGTCCTAACTGAACTAATTAAATCCGAACCTTTTAGGCCCATTGATAGCCCCAACGAAAAGCTCTATTGTTTTCGTTGGGGCTAAACGCATGGAGATTCCCCATGGCAAGAAAAACCAAGCCGTTAACCGATGCGGAAATCAAAGCCGCCAAACCTAAAGAGGCCGATTACCAGCAGTATGACGGCGACGGGCTTACTCTGTTAATCAAGTCCAGCGGTAGTAAGCTCTGGCAATTCCGTTACTATCGGCCTCGGACCAAGCAGCGAACCAGAAAGAGCTTCGATGCCTACCCTGCCGTCTCACTTTCTGATGCACATAAACTCAGAGCCGAATCTAAATTTTTATTGGCGAAAGACATTGATCTTTAGGAGCATCAGTAAGAACAGGTGAGAAATTCTCAAGTGCCTAAAACCAACACTTTCCTGTTAGTTGCCGAGCGTTGGTGGAATATGAAGAAAGCCAGCGTAACAGAGGACTATGCCGACGATATCTGGCGCTCGCTTAAGAGAGATGTTTTCCCAGCAATCGGTGATATAAGCGTCACTGAGATTAAGGCTCATACATTAGTTAAAGCCGTTCAGCCGGTTCAGGCCAGAGATGCATTAGAGACAGTTCGCCGCCTTTGTCAGCGTATTAACTAAGGCCTGATTGATGCTGCTCCTAGTGTAAACATCGGAAAAGCTTTCGAGAAACCGCAGAAGAAAAACATGCCAAGCATCCGGCCGGATCAACTTCCGCAGCTAATGCAAACAATGCGTACGGCAAGCATCAGTGTGTCCACGCGGTGTCTGTCCATGTGGAAGCTTCTCACCATCACCCGCCCTGCCGAAGCCGCTGAAGCTCGATGGAATGAGATCGATTTTGATGCTAGCGAATGGAATATCCCTGCTGCCCGAATGAAGATGAACCGGGACCATACGATTCCACTCTCCGATGAGGCTTTTTCTATTATGGAAATGATGAAGTCACTCAGTGGTGGCCGAGAATTTATCTTTCCCAGCCGAATTAAGCCTGTCCAGCCTATGAACAGCCGTACAGTGAATGCAGACCTTAGGCGTGCTAGCTTAGGAGTCGTTCTCGTATCACACGGTTTACGTTCTATAGCTAGTACCACACTCAATGAGGAAGGATTTCCTCCTGATGTCATTGA
Organism: Enterobacter cloacae complex sp. 2022EL-00788; assembly: GCF_026627565.1. Taxonomy (NCBI): domain Bacteria; kingdom Pseudomonadati; phylum Pseudomonadota; class Gammaproteobacteria; order Enterobacterales; family Enterobacteriaceae; genus Enterobacter; species Enterobacter cloacae complex sp. 2022EL-00788. The sequence continues at coordinate 28,127 of NZ_JAPNMC010000016.1, forward strand.
ACATGTAGACAAAAATGAGGCACGTCGCGCTTATAATCGCAGTGATTATCTTGAACAGCGACGACCTATGATGCAATGGTGGGCTGATTTTGTCATTGCAGCGGATCGCGGAAGTACCATTGAGGGTGGCATGAAAGGAATGCGGTTAGCGGGGTGACGGATAATTAATGACGGCTCCAACTTTAGGAGTGGGCCGAATGAGATTTTATATTTCAAGCGGAAGTTAATAGTTTTAGAAATCAAGCTAATTAGCATAATATCTCTCAATTGAAGGGATATGGAGCCGCAGAAATAAATGAAGACACGGCAGTATGCGCAAAAATCAATCTTCGATCTGGAAGCAATCTTCGAGCAGTCCAACAACAATGTTAGTGAACTTGAACAGTTGTTGAGCGAGCTGACCTTTCGCAACACTGCCAGGGCTCGGACGCTGACGGCTAAAATCGAGCAATCTCTATTTGCACTTAGCGGCAACAGCGTGGTCGCCATGTCGGCTTCCAGCCCATCAACAGGCCATCCCGATTTGGTGTCGTCCCACAATTCGCCTGCAGCGGAAGAGAAACTGCAACCGAAGGCCATCCCAGACTCTGCCATGCGAGAGCAATTCGATAAAGACCAAATCGATCCAGGTCCGCACCCGTCTTTTTCTCCGCCAAATAAGGCAAATGATGCGCGAGCAATACTGGCAGCATGGACAGCCCTCGAAGCACTGTCGCCTCAAGGTTATAAACGCCCAGAGGATATGGCAACCGGCGATCGCTCCCGTGTTGCTCTATTGGAGCGAGGTGTTCCATGGGGTCCAAATGCCCGCAGCAAGCCCAGTTATAAGCTTTATTTCGAGGTCATCCTTGGCGCCATCGCTCTCGATAAGGCGACGGACGAGCTGGTCAAGATTTTTGGCGAGGATGAGGAGCGTTCACGCCCGGACGGTAAGAAAGCAGCCATCGGCTCTATCCTGATCGACAAGGAAGGTTATGTGCTCGAGGATAAAGGCGTCGCCGTTTCCAGTTTTGCCTGGGCACTCAAACCGGCTCTCGAGCTGAAGCTTGGAAGCTTAGGGAATTGGCCGAATATTGAGCCGCGCATTATCGAGCATCTGGATCGAATGGTTCGCCGCCACAACGAGGATGGAGAACCCATACCGATCGATTTGGATGTCGTTCTCAACACTTATAAATGGCTTGTGTCTCAGTTCGATGTACCCGAGCATTTGGTTGAGCCACCCACATTTGCGATTAAGGTGTTTCATCATTTCAAGGCTAAGGCGCAGCCTGAACCTTCGTTACTGAATTCCTTCTATCTCGAAGATCTCGGAGAAGCGACCAAATTGCTCGAGACGGGCAAAGCCGGAACCGGTTTGCGCCGCTATATGGGAATTGGCAGGCCTGACCAAAAAATCGACGTGCTATCGCCCATTTCCGCAGTTGAGCCTTTCGTCGCACCGTCGCTCATACCGCAGGCTCGTTGGCCTTCGAAAGGCGGCCATCCATTGGTACTGCTTCAACAGGCTGCCGTGAATGCGGCGCGTGCTGAGCTGAATGATGCTCCAGGTATCATAGGTGTCAATGGGCCACCGGGTACTGGAAAGACCACTCTTCTGCGAGATATTGTCGTTGGGTGCATTCTTGATCGGGCCACGGCGATGTGCGGCTTCAATAAACCGCAGGATGCCTTTTCCACAACAGGCGAGAAGCTGGCATTCGGTTCCAATGCATTCCTGCACTTCTACAAGTTACATGCATCCTTGAGGGGCCATGAGATCGTCGTAGCCTCCTCCAATAACAAAGCGGTCGAAAACGTCAGTAAAGAGCTTCCTCTCAAGGAAGCCAATGGTCGCCATGAACAGATCGCCTACTTCCGGTCCATCAGCGACCTGATTGCGAATCCCAAACGCGCGGGTTATTTCGAAGCCGAGGCCGAGGGGGGCATCCCCTCCGATCCTGTCGAAACCTGGGGATTGATCGCTGCGGCTCTCGGCAAGAGCAGCAACCGAGGCGCTTTCCAGCAAAGTTTCTGGTGGAATGAAGACGGTGGTTTCCTTACCTACCTGAAAGCAGCTCGCGGCTTAAACGTCTTGCGTGAGATCAAGGACGAACAAACTGGCGAAATCATCGATCGCGTGATGCCCAGCGTGGTCGTCAATGAGCGGCCCAGCACCAACGAAGCGGACGCTTTAGCGGCCTGGCAGAAAGCACGAACCGTTTTCCTTAAACTCAAGGAGACGGTAGACGCCGAAATCGCCAGCATCGAAGAAATGCGACGGGATATCCAGGCGCTCAAGGGAGCGACCACCGAACTTCAAAGGGTGGAACAGCGTCGTCCGAGTCTGAATGAAGCCGTCGAAGAGGCACACCAGACTGCTGAATCCTGCCAACGGGAGCATGAGAAGGCAAAATCGCAGATCGAGCAGGACAAGATCATGCTCGACAGCCATCTTGCTTGCCGTCCAGGTTTCTTCTCCCGTTTGTTCACGACTGCGGCCTGGAAGTCATGGAGATCGACACTGCAGAAGCTCTCGGCAACCCTGCAGCAATCAGTCTTACGGGCGCAGGAGACAGACGGCGCCCTGGAGCTTGCAAGGACAGAGTGGAGAAATACTGAGTCCCAGTTACAGCACCTCGACCAGGAAATTTCCAGCAAACGTCAGGCTGTCTCGAAGTTGAAGGCAACCGAGGCAGAGGCACGAAACCGCATGGGAGACAGGGTCGTTGATGAGAGATTCTTCGAGCGCGAGCACGAGGCTATCCACCTGACTGCGCCATGGCTTCCCGATGAGGTTCATCGCCTGCGGGAGGATCTTTTCGCCGCTGCCCTGACTGTGCATAAAACGTTCATCGATGCTTCGGCCAGCCGCTTGCAACACAATCTTGGGCTATTGATGTCGGGCATGGTGGCTGGTGCCTTCCAGTCTTCCGCTCACCGTGAACTTCTCCCCGACCTTTGGTCGAGCCTTTTCATGGTTGTGCCGACCGTGTCCACGACATTCGCCTCTGTTCGGACGATGTTCGGGGATCTGCCACCAGAGAGCATTGGCTGGCTTCTGGTAGATGAAGCGGGCCAAGCCGTTCCTCAGGCAGCAGTTGGAGCTATCATGCGGGCAAAGCGCTCCATCGTGGTAGGTGACCCGTTGCAAATCCCACCTGTAGTTTCACTTCCTGAAAAGCTGAACGCCGAAATCTGCAAGTTCTTTGACATTGACCAAGTCGAATGGTCTGCCCCCGCAGCATCTACGCAGACCCTTGCTGATCAGGCATCGCGCTTCAAATCCACCTTCGTCATGGACGTAGGTGATCGAGAAGTCGGGCTGCCATTGCTCGTTCACAGGCGTTGCCAGAACCCAATGTTTGATGTTTCTAACTCCATCGCCTATGCCGGGCAGATGGTCCATGCTGTCGGGCCTAAAAAACCCGGATCTATCGGCTCGGCTTTGGGGAGATCTCACTGGGTGGATATCAATGGCGATACTGAGACGAAGTGGTGTCCCGACGAGGGCGAAGCGGTTGTGCGAATGCTCAAAGAGCTGGCAGCATCGGGCATTACAAATCCGGACGTATTTATCATCACACCATTCAAGATCGTAGAGCAGAACATGCGTCGGCGTCTCGACAGAGAAACCGACCTGCTGCGAACGTTCGGCGTAAAGTTGGATGAATGGTGCCGTGATCGTGTAGGCACAATCCACACGTTCCAGGGCCGAGAGGCGGACACGGTAATCCTGTTGCTGGGTGCGCCGAAAGCGAGTCAGCAAAGGGCGCGTCAGTGGGCGGCAAGCCCGCCAAACATAATCAATGTGGCCGTCTCACGCGCCAAGCAAAACCTGTATGTAGTCGGCTCGGCTGCTGCATGGGCAGGAGCGGGAACTAGTCTGCAGGTCTTGCAGCGGCAATTGGCACATTCAGCCTGACAATCTCCGCGGTGGCCCTCATTGCTGAGGGCGCATCGCGGATAATCTACAACCTGCATGAGGTGTTTAAATGAGTTTTATTAAATACATTTATTCCAGTAAGACATCTGGACTGACTGAACTTACCGAGAAAGAGTACATGGACATGTTAGTGAATATATGTCCCGATAAGGCAGAAAAAGCCTTCGAGAAGGCATGGGCAACAAGAAATTTTGAAATTGAAATGTATTGGAAAAGAGCAACATACTTTTGGGCATTCATTGCAAGTATATTTGTAGGTTACTTTGCTTTAATTTCATCAGAAAATTACGTCAAGTATGATAGGTTTAATCATGTTGAAGTGTATTTTTTGATATGTATTGGCTTTGTGCTTTCGTTAGCCTGGCATTTTACTAATATAGGCAGTAAGTCGTGGCAGAGGCATTGGGAGGTTCATGTTGATTTACTTGAAGATGCCTTTACAGGCCCATTGTATAAAACCGTTCATTCCCAAATAACATACTCTGTTTCTAAAATAAATGAAATTGTAAGTTTTGTTTTTGTTTTTATTTGGCTTCTTCTTGGCGTAAAATATTTATTTGACCAAAACCTAATTCGTTCTCTTGGAGAGACTAAATCTGTAAACTGGTTTGTTGTTACAAGCACAATCATGTCATTACTCGTTGTTTTTTCGATGATATTTGGTCATGGCAGAGGTCGTTTTGGTTCAAGACCAATAAAAATGTATAGAAGAAATGTTTTTTACAAAAACTAATATTATGAGTAAATAATGACCATAAAATCTATTTACTAAGGCGTGGAATTCTATTTTCAATAAAAAGGGGGAAGTAAATGCTAAGCGATGGACTTATTGAAATACTACGAGATAAAAAAATCCCGGAAAAATTGATAAATGATGTAATAGATTCAGGCTATATACTCAGAAAATTTCATGACCCATTCTCAGGTTATAAATGGTTGAGTGTTAGTGATAAGATGTATGGCAACAAACAGCATTCCAGTTTATTTGACATTGATGATTTTGTTAAATACATCCAAGGAGATAATGTTTTCGAAAAATTACCTAACTTCACTGAAGTCACAGCGAAAAACTATAAGGATATAGAGGAAATTTTATCTGAACCAAGAAGGCAGCACTATATTAATGAAGGCACACTTTCATTTCGTGGTCAAGTATCTCAATATACTTATAAGCGAAAAATCCCGAACCCAGTAAGGGCTGATCAAAACGGAAGAGAACTATCTATATTTCCTAGTTTATATAGACAAAGTGAGGAACTGTACTCTTTCAATCTTATTCAAGATGAACAAAGGAGTTCCCTCAGTTTCCTTCAAGAGCTCGAGCCCAACAATCCGAACGTGTTCTTTGATAGTTCTTATTCACAGGATATTACGCGGGTGGAACAGCATTATGCCGCTCAAACAGCTGGTTTAGACATATCATTTGATATTGAAACAGCTATATTTTTTGCCACCTATAAGCTTCTTTTTAATTCGCATGGTAATGCATATCATAGCAAGATTAAAAAAGGTGAACATGAGGGTGTTATTTATGGATTTCGTTTTAGAGACCCTCCAGTAAAAAAAACTGAATTTCTAATTGAAAAATTTGATTTATTTAAAACATACAGACCTGAGAGGATTCTAAGGCAAAATTGTGCCTTACCATTATTTAGTGATTATGAACGTAATATTGCAATCACTGATTTAGATTTTATAATACATCTCGATAAAGATTTTGACTATGAGGGTAAAAGAGAACCTAGTTATATGTTCCCAAATATAAAGGAAGATCAATTCTATGGAAAACTGCTTGAATTGAAGGATGCGCATCCGCATTTACTTGCTAATGTTGTCGAGTATCAAGGTAGCCGAAATTAAACTTATGAGCGTTTAATGTGCCAGATGGCGATTGAGATTTTATAATCTCATGTGTCCGCTTCTCGCTCAAAGCAGACCTTATGACCTCGATTTCTGCCAGATCCCAAGAGTGGACATGGATAACATCAATCGGCCTCAATCTTAGGGGGAGCATCTCCCCCTTATTATGTAACCAGTTTACTGAAGGTGCTGCTTCAACCAAATACTCGTGCCTTCAATGTCATACGCTTTTTCCCCAAATCCTTTCGCAAGCAGGGACTCTGGTAAATACTCGTCGTATTTATCCAAGAACTTTTCTGGAACATCTTCGGCAAGATCAAATGCAGATGGTAAGCCTGACAACAGCATTTTTTTAAGCGCCTGTTGAACCATTGTGACACTTGCATCATCAATCTCTATAACACCTACGAATGAATTAGCTTTAAAACCACAGCGTATGAGCAAAGCTGTAATCGTATTCACAACTTTATCTCCCATCCAGGGAATTACGTAACAGTGTTGCCCACTCGAAATAAAATACTCACTTTGCAGGTTATAACGCTGAAAGTTACTACAACCTTCCGAAAATAGGTTTCTGGCGGCAGTATCGGCATAATCTACTTTCTTGTTACCTATTGGTATGCGGTAATCACCTTCCCTATAGATAGCGAGCATTTCCTGACGAACGGCATCATGAACAGACATTCCTCCCCCACTAAATTGTGGTGGCTGACCGCCTTTGGTTGCCTCTACATAGATAACTTTTTTCTCTGTCTCGATCTCTGTCACTTTCCAGCGCCGCCCACCGAAGATGATGTGTTGGTCTGGTAGCAGTGGGGAGTCCACAGGCACTGTTCCAAGGGTTCTGTTTCCGGTGACAATGCGGAACTCTTCTGGTGTATTGAACACGGCATAAAAAGTGTAATGGTTGGTCAGTTTCTCCCCTTCTGCCCCAACAACCATTTCGCCGCTAGCAAGTTGAGTGAGCAGGCCACACGTTCCCATATGTTTAAGCAGAATTTTGAAATCGTTTAAATCAACATTTCTGAACGGCCCTGTGTGGCATAGTCGTGACCAGAGCTGATCGGCACGAACTCCTCCCCATTGTGCGGTAATAGCAAGAATTTGGTGTAGGAGCGTGGAGTAATGCATCTGTCGAGCATCAGCCGGTTCAAACCATTGTTTAGAGATCATCAACCTGAGCATTGCCATCGACTGCACCAACTGCAGCCGTAGGTGGTCAACGATACTGCTTGTTACAGTAAGCTCATTTTCTGTAATTAGCATTCTTAGAACTGATGGGGAATCGCGTCGCCCAGAACGTCCCATACGCTGACGTAGACTGGAAACAGAATGCGGAGGCGTAACTTGTATAACCGACTTAACCTTACCGATATCAATGCCCAACTCGAGCGTCATTGTACAAACAGCTGTTGTGGGCAAATTTCCTTTCTGAAGACGAGATTCAAGCGCCTCACGTAATTCCTTGGCAAGGGAACCATGGTGGGGGAAAAATTCATTCGGAACAATTTGTTCCTCACACATGTCGCTCAGCGTTGCCGCAATGCTTTCAGTGCGCTTTCGGCTGTTTGCAAAGACCAAATGAGAATCGCCACGGCAAAGTCTAAAAATGTCAGCGCAAACGTCATGTTCAGCTGAACTCCGAAGTTCTTCCCCTTTTTGGATCACTCGCTCCAGGTACCCTTTGACCTGTACCTGAAGAGTGGCCTTGCTATTACTATCTGTAACAGTTACGCAGGGGAGTCGTTTGTCCGGGCGCAACAGTTCTGGCACTTTCTCCAGTTCCCCCAGCGTGGCACTCAACGCAACGCGGGGGATTGGATTTACCTGGCGTCCTAGCACATGGTCAATTCTATTAAGCAGAGAAAGCAGCTGTACACCACGCTCTGAGCCAATAAAAGCGTGAAACTCATCAATAACGATGTATGCGACTGAAGAAAACGCCTGTTTGAGCCAGCCCATTGAATTTATGAGCAAAGACTCAAGTGACTCAGGTGTAATCAGTAAAATGCCAGCAGGGTTCGTCCGAGCCTTCTTCTTTTTGCTTTGTGGTACATCCCCGTGCCAGGGAGTCACTGGCATTTCCAATGCATCTCCAAGGCTCCCAAGACGACGGTACTGATCGTTAATCAATGCCTTCAACGGACTGATATAGACGATGCCAAATCCATTCGTGAGATCTGCAACTGCCGAACAGGCAGGAAGAAAGAAAGCCTCTGTTTTACCCGCTGCTGTACCTGCACTGATTAGCACGTCTCGATCACGGGCTAAAATTGCCGGGATAGAACTCTCCTGCAAGGGCCTTAATGTAGACCACCCCTGCTTGTAAACCCACTTACGGACGCGGGGATCGAGGCTATCGTAGGCACTGCTCATAGTTTGAAGTTCGCCAGTCCGTCGTCGTCATCGTTTTCCTCCATAATGGCGTCATCCATATCGCTAGGTCTGTCCACTTCAATCGCCACACCCTCGATTAGTGTTTGCCAGTTCATCGTTCTGTTTTGTTCCAGCACGGCCAGCATGTCCAGGAAACCTTTTATGGTATTACGGGGGGTACGGAAGTAAGCGTCTCCAATGGTTTTACTGCAGTGATGCAGGAATCCAGTCAGTGCCTCATCTGGTACCAGATAATTCTCTGGATCTCCACCTGCATAAACATGACGAAGATTTCTCAGCAAAATATACAGTTCCTCAGGGGTGAGGCTGGCAAGATGCATAGTGGGGGATGAGTAGTCAATCACTCCTGCTTTTTGCGCGAACCGATTTTCCGCCAGACGCGACTGGAGCGCCTCATAGCTGTAAAGACCTTTACGCGGATCGAAAAGAAACTCTGGCGTACCCCCAAGGATAAAACCGATGTTCTCGGCTGAGCCTTGCAGGCAGTCATTGAGGATCCGCAAAATCTGTTCGTAGTTCGCTGTTCTTGCTTGCGTATTATTCAGCTTAAAGAGGTTCACCATTTCGTCGAGGCTGACCAAAAGACCGGCATAGCCTGCCTGGCGGACAAAAAGGCTCATCAGCTTCAGAGAATCATAGAATGAAGCGTCTGAGATAATAGTCCGAACGTCGAGATCGTTACGGGCATCAGTTTTAGTGGTGTACTCTCCCCGCAACCAGCGAATAGCATTGGATTTTAGCGTTTCGTTATCCTGCTCATGCCCGCGCCAGAATGCATCAATGACCTTTGCAAAGTCATATCCACCCACCATATCAGACAGAGCTGCCAGGCGTTTATGAATAACTGATGAAACCTCGGAGCCGTCCGTGTCCGCTTCCTTTCTTGCCTCCGTAACGAACCTTTCAACAACGCTAAGTAACGCATTACCATCCGGCTTGTTTCTGGTGGACATGTTTTTCATAAGCTCAGAATAGAGATTACGAGCCTGACCTCCCGATGAGTGAATGCGTCTGTCAGGAGAAAGGTCTGCACTGACTGACACCAGCTTCTTCTCTAGCGCAATAGAGCGCACAACACTCAGAAAGAACGTTTTACCAGAACCATATTCACCGATGATAAGTCTGAAGCTTGCACCACCGTCAGCAATCCTCTCAATATCCTGGTGGAGAGCGGTGATCTCATTCACGCGGCCAACCTGGATATGCTGAATGCCTATCCTTGGTGTTACACCTGACTTAAGTGACTGAATAATAGCGTCGCGTTCTTTAACTCTTATACGTGTTACAGACATTCACTATCCCTCTAATTCTTTGGCAATTTCCAGGTCAACCCAAATATCATCATCGGCATCGTCCAGTACTGGAGCATCAACCACCGCATAGGACCAGTCATTAATCACCTCAATCGCACCGCCGAGCATCAAATTCAAATTTCCGCACAATTCTGTCGCCTCTTTCCGGGACCACTGTTCTTTCTCCAGCAAACTGCGATAAAGCTGGCTATGTGCGGAGTCAAGGCCCCCCGCCTCCGTTAATGCGGCTGGAGCGCTTTCTGGTTCTTCCGGTTCTTCTTCGGTGAATATTGTGTTCAGTAATTTACGAACATCATCCGTGGCAGATTCGTGCCGTGCAAGTACATTAGCATCCAGTGTGAACCCTGCCGTTGGCTGATCAGTTGGTACAGACGAGACGAGATCATGTTCAGTTGAGGAATGCTGATGGATATCGCTCGAGACAGAGGAGGGATCCAGACCCAAACTTGAATAAATCTTCTCAAGCTGTTTGATTTCGGCAGGCGCTATTATTCCATCCGAGCAGGCAACGCTAACGATAACTTTACCCACTGCTGCTTTTTCCGTAGCCCCCATCATTTCAATCCTGCTTTTCATTCCCGTCATATTGGCTGGGGTATGAAGCTGCCACGTTAAATACGCGTGTAGAGAGCGCTTTTCATCATCGGTGAAGCCAGTATTGTTGTTGATGGCATTCTCAAGCACTTTCTGTTCAGCTTGATCAAGAGAATCGTCAATCAAGGCGACCATCGCCCCTAATCTGAGCGTCATTACTGCTGAGATAAATTCAGGAGAAGGTGAAAAGCGTCCACCTTCGGCGGCAGGGAATAGAACAAGTGTCCCATCAACATCCGCCTTCACATGGTGATAATACGGGTCAGGAGCCAGACCGTAACCCATCATCAGAGCAAAGGCCTGCATCAAATCGGCCTCTTTTTTATTGATCTTATTGGGGCAACTGGCATTCATATGTGCCCAAAAGTCAGCAATTGAGACTAACCCCTCCTTGACGAGGATCGCCTCATCAGCCCAGCGTTTGAATGAGCTTAATATTTTTTCTGCGCTTTCATTAACGATCTCTGAAGGGAGCAACATAATTGCAGCCGTATCATTGACTGACGTACCTTTCCGGCCAAGGTAGCGACTGTAAGCATCAAGTTCATCTGTACATATGTCGGCAAGGGCCATAATTTTTTGGACAGGCCCCTTCAATGCACTTGGATCAGGCAGGTCGGGAACAGGAAGTCGGACACCTCGCAAACTAGGACTTGCTGGTGTGTAATCTAACCTTAGGCGCGTTTTATTCGCCTTAACGACCATCCCTTCACCATATTTGAGGGTGTAACGCCGTTTGAAAAGCGCAGCAAACTCTTTAGCACAGCGGCGAGCCGGGGTACGCAGCGAATACTCGGTGTGGTTTATTACCCAGTTCAACGCCAGTTCAGCTGATACAGGAACTCCTTCATGTACAGTTTTTGCCAGAGCCAGCTTAAATTGCATGCTGTTGCTGAAACCTGAATTGCTATCGAGCTCAGTGGCTAAGCCCATGTTCGGGCGCAGAATAGACATGGCTTCGAGTAATTGGGTCGAATATCCACGGAATGAGCGGTTCTCGATGAATACCGATCTCAACCGAGCGACTTCATTAAATAGATTACGGAACTCAGCATCAGGGGATTTTGGGTCAGTGGAATCTACGAGCGCTTTTCTTTCCAGGCCGTAGAGATAGATAAAAACATAGCCGATAGGACACGATGGATCAGACCTATCGCTGGCGAGCCAACTGACATACGCACCGCGTGCTTCTGGGGAAAGAGAGGAAAAACTGGGCCAGTATCCTAATGAACTGTCTTCGTAAAGATACGAAGTGGGTTGTATCTTACATGTGTCATCAATTAATGATGCCTCACTTCCATCGTCATAATAGCCATTTAAATTATTGCCTGCGGGCTTCATACGCTGACCAAAGTAGAATTGACCACCGAAAATATCTACACCTCCTACAGCAATCTTCTCCCCCATCTGCACCCATCGCGCTGCGGTTCTGTTCTTTTTTGAAGTTTGCGGATATACAGCAGGCGTTATGCTGACCTCGATCCCCTGGCCACTGCTGAGTGTAAAAGTGGCCAGATTGTCATCTTCACGTTCATCATCTTGCACAATAGCCTCTTGTTTTCTGATGTCAGCAAGCCATTCTTTGGGGGGAGCTTTAGCTGGTTTTGGTGAATAAATTACTGGAGGTCTATGTTTTTTCTTTCTGAAAAACAATAGATAAACAACATAAATCACCGCTAAAAATATCCATAACTCCATGGGTAGTAACCTTAAACATGACTTTTCGCACACGCCAAAGGATGGCAATGGGAAACAGTGAAGGGGATTGATCTGAAAATAATACAACTATATTGCGAGGGCTAAAACCAAAACATAGCCAAAGCTTGCTAGCTGTTTTAATTTTTAAAACAGCTAGTTAAATATTTTACCAGTAAGTTATTCAAGATGTAGTGAACTAGTGACTGTTATAAAAGTACATCAGACATGTTAACAAACGGCAGTACCCTCCTTTACCCATTAGGTATGAATCTGCCAATAGTGTAAGTATCCCGCATAATCGTGCCATTAACATTTAGAGATCGTCCGGCATAATCAATCTACCAATGAAGGAGATCGCTATGTGTAAAACTCATTTTCCTAAGCATCAAATTATCGCCGGGATTAAATCTGTTTAAATCGGACGAACCGTAAAAGACGTCTGCCGGGAAGCCTGTGTCTCTGAAGCCACCTGCTACAACATGAAGTCCAGATACGACGGCATGGAAGCTTCTAATTTTAAAAAGGACATGGATATTGAAGACGAGAACTGCCGTCTAAAACAGTTGTTTGCCGACCTGAGCTGGAAAATCGGGCGCTGAAAGGCGTTATTGATAAAAAAGCTTTAAAACCAGCTTTTTAGCGTGAGCTGTTCACTCATCCGATAACGACATTCGGACTCAAGTTCACCCACGCCTACCGGAGTCTTAACATTAGCGAAACGGTTTATCATTGTCGTCCCAATATTACGCGTGATGACCCTTTATTGCTGCATAATAGCCAGGTTGATTGATTTACCTTACAGGCCCAAAAGTTTTTCTGTCGACACAATATCGTCACGTAAGTCTCCTGGTGGCTGCCTGAGCACGGTTAAGGGTAGACAATGATAACGGCTCAGACACCGGTGAACGCTTACTCTCGCCTATGGATTGAAGCATGCTGAATGCGCCCTGTTTTTGCAGAACGAACAATGAAACATGCTTATACCGCCACCTTTGTACCGCCCTTCTCAGCCAACTTTTCCGCATGCCTGTTTCATCTGGGTGAACAGCAATCAGTGAACGCTATACCCACCAACCGTAAATGAGATCTTTTAAGAAAAATGTGCTAGATATTTGTGCAGCGCTTTCCACTCATAATAAAAGGACTAATGAGGATATGGATACGACGTTACTCAATGCGTTAGACGCCAGCGAACACGATAAATTTGATAGCGCAATAAATGCCCTGCAAGGCGATGTTTCAGCGGTAGCGGCAAGGTTAACTATCGATCCCCGCCTGCGCCTTGAATACTCACGGCGCATCAAAGAAATGTCAGCAGACTTAAGAGCAAAAGCGACGGCTGGTGTGATTTCATGGGAAAAAGCTGCCCAGGAAGCTCAGCAAACCCGTAATTTGATAATGGAAATGGTGAGAGCGCGCAGTACACCGCTTGGCCGCGCAATGGCCGAACAATTGAAATCAGAAGGGAAAACGCTCAATGAGCTAGTAGCTAAAAAAGCGAAATCCTTGTTTGGCTCTCAGGCAAATTTTAATAGCCTCTCTGAAGTACAAAAAAACCAAATTTATGCAGGTATTGTGGAATCCGCGGGTAAATCTAATCCGCAAGTGAACATGAAAATGATGCAGCTCTCCCGTTTAGGAAAAGGGCTCGTCGTTCTCTCGATTGCGATTTCTGTCTACGAAGTTTATACCGCAGACGATAAGGTCTCAGAATCTGGGCGGCAAATAGCGATAAATAGCGCTGGTATTGCCGGTGCTGCCGCAGGTGGCGCGATGGCGGGGTTGATGTGTGGGCCCGGTGCACCTGTTTGCGTACTCATCGGAGGTTTTGTTGGCGGTGCTCTTGCCGCATGGGAAATGGGACGTTTGTGGAATTGATTATGCAACAGGTTAATTCACTATCGCTGGTAAAAGTTCACGATGCTACCAGCTTATCTCAGGCTCAGTCTGAGGTTGTGCTCGGTGGTAGCAGAACAGGCATTATTGTACCAGGGCAAATACTGGAAGCAGCAGTTCAGGTTAATGACCGGCGCTATATCCTTTTTTTGACGGATGACGTTATTTTTGAGGAATCACTGACTATTGCGCTTATCGATGTTAACGATGGCGTTAAGGAGATCGTTCGTCTGGGTAATGAGTACTCGACGGGAAGCTTTGAGGGATTATCCGTTACGGCGGACAGCATCAAATTCAGATTCATTGGTGATTATGCGTGGGAGATTAAAATCTCGGATACACCGCGCCTGAGGCTTCCTTTTGGATCAGATCCCAAAGGTGTAAAGCGAGAGGCAGGACTAAAAAAATACATAACGATCTCGGCCACTCCTGTACCAGCGAGCGATTGATGATGGCCTGAGCCATGAGGGGATCTCACGAAAGCCCGACTGGCACAGGCCCTGCGGGCTTTTTTATATCAGCTCCTTTCTGCCAAACGCCCGCTCGCACGCCAGCGCCAGCACCATCAGCGCCGTCTCGTCCTCCTGCGGCGATAGAATCTCCATCCCCACCGGCAGCCCATTACCGTTCACGCCGCACGGCAACGTTATTGCGGGCAGACCGCTGATGGCGGCAAGCTCCGGCGCACACCCGGGCGGCATCTTCGCCATGCTGTCCGGTAATCGCTGTACGGTGGGATATAAAAAACCATCGATGCGCTGCTCCGCCGCTACCTGGCACAGGCTCTGGCGCAACAGGCGCTGAAGGCGCCGTCCCGCCAGCCAGAGCGGGGTTTTCAGCGTATCGCAGGCCAGCATCTGCTTCAGAAACGGTGCGAACTCGGGCAGGAAAGCGCCGGAGGCCACAATTTCCGCGAGCCCTGATGGCGCACCCGGCTGTTTAGCGAGCCAGCGGTCAAACGCAACGCGAAATTCATACAGGCTCAGGCACGTCGCCTGCCTTACGTCGTCCAGCAAAGGCAGTGATACCTCCACCAGCGTCGCCCCGGCGCGGCTCAGCGCGTGAAGCGCCGCCTGCCACACCGCCAGCTGTGCTTCATCCTCTCCCTGTAGCGCGGTAACCACACCGAACCGGGCGCCGTTCAGCGGGCGCGCCGGAAGGGTTACCGGAGAAAATCCGTGGATGACCGCATGCAGCAACGCGGCATCTTCAACGCTATGTACCATTGGCCCGACGGTGTCCTTGCTCGGCGACAGCGGCGCAACGCCGTCTAGCTGCGCCCGGCGAAATGCGGGCCGAAGCCCTACCAGCCCGGTATAGCTACAGGGAATGCGGATGGAGCCGCCGGTATCGGTGCCCAGCGCGCCATCGGCCATTCCGGCCGCGACCGCGGCGGCACAGCCTCCGCTGGAGCCTCCGGCCGTCACCGACGGCCAAAGCGGATTCGCTACGTCTCCACCCAGCGAGCTTCGCGATCGCACGTCAAAGGCAAACTCGGACATATTGGCCCTGGCGAGAATAATCGCCCCGGCCCGGCGAAGCCGCTGTACGACAAGCGCATCCGATGTCGCACCGAGCGAGGCCAGCGCGCGGCAGCCAAGGGTAACCGGCATCGGCGCGCAGGCGATATTATCTTTAACGATCAGCGGAACGCCGTGCAAAGGGCCAACCTGCACGCCGCGCCGACGCAGCTGCTGATACCGTTGCGCCTGAGAGATGGCGTCAGGGTTAACGCCGAGGATCGCGTTGAGCGCACGGTGTCGCTGGATGATTTCAAGACGGCGGGCGATCTCTTCCGGAACGTCGTCTGGCGGTAGCAGGCGCTTCATAGCCTCAGGTTCTCCCAGCTAAAACCGGGCAGAAAGCTGCCCGGCGTATCGTTTAGTCCCGCATGCCGCTGGTAATGGCGTCGATGTCCTGCGGACGCAGGCGGATTTCTGCCGCCCGTCGGTGCCCCTGCATGCCTTCCGTACGGCTCTGGCGGATCGCCGGCTCCGCAATCGCCGGGATGCCCTGCTCGTCAATCCACTGATGGGTACAGATTTTGACGTACGCCCCCACCCACAGCCCGCCGGTATAACGTGCCGCCGCCATCGTCGGTAGCGTATGGTTGGTGCCGCAACATTTATCGGAGAACACCACGCTGGCGTTCTGGCCGATAAACAACGAACCATAGTTGCGGATCTTCGCAGCCGTGGCGTGCGGATCGCGGGTATGAACCTGCAAATGCTCCGTCGCCATCCGGTCGGCAAAGGCAATCAGCTGCGCTTCATCTTCGCAAAGCACAATCTCCCCCTGCCGGCGCCACGCTTCGCCAGCCGTTGCCGCCGTTGGCAGGCTGGCGAGCTGACGCTCAACTTCCGCCAGGGTGTGCGTTGCAATATCCCTGCTGGTGGTCGCCAGCCCAACGCGGGTGTGAATATCGTGCTCCGCCTGCGCCAGCATATCGGCGGCAAGAATACGCGGGTCGGCGCTGTCGTCAGCGATGGTGAAAATCTCGCTCGGCCCGGCGAGCGCGTCAATGCCGACTTTACCAAACACCTGGCGCTTCGCCTCGTTAACGAAGGCGTTGCCGGGCCCAACAATTTTGTCCACCGACGGAATACTGTCCGTTCCCCAGGCCATCGCCGCAATAGCCTGCGCGCCGCCCACTTTGAAAATGCGATGCGCCCCCGCCAGGTGGCAGACCGCGATCATCGCCGGATGCGCGCCCGGCGGCAGGCAGGCGATAATCTGCTCGCAGCCCGCGACCGTCGCAGGAACGATCGACATCACCGGCGCGGAGAGAATCGGATAACGCCCCCCCGGCACGTAGCAGCCCACCGTCTGCACCGGGATGATCCGGTGACCAAGATGCACGCCGGGCAGCGTCTCTACCTCCAGCGGCTGCATGGTCGCCAGCTGCGCCTGTGCAAAACGACGCACCTGACTAATGGCGAACTCGCTGTCGCGACGCGTCCGGTCATCCATCCCTTCCAGCGCTTCGGCGATCTCCCGCTCGCTCACCTCAAACTGCGCCGGCACGACGTTATCAAACTGCTGCGAAAAGTCTCTCAGCGCCGCGTCGCCCTCGGTTTTGACGCGTTCGATAATGGCGCTGACCTTATCGGTCAGCGAACGGTCGGCCTGTGCATCCTGCCCCTGCGGGCGCTTAATCCAGCTCACCTGATTGCTCATCTACGCGTCCTCCATCTGGCCGAGTTTGATTTGCGCCAGCAGCGCAAGGTGGTCATAAACGATCCACTCGTCGACAATTTTTCCGTTAACGATGTGGTAGTGCGACATGCCCATCACGAACAGGCGTTCCCCGGTAGGCTTGCCCAGCTCCCCGTAGCCCAGATGATGGCCCTCGATAATCCAGCGAACCGCCACCTTCACGCCGCCTTCGTCGCAGGGGTTAGAGCAGATATGCTGCGGCAGCCACGCGCCGTCAGGGATCATCCCCACCAGCGCCAGCGTCTGGTGCGTCACCGCCGCCGTACCGTACAGCTCCTTCATCAGCGGCCCGTGCCACTGCACGTTCGGCGCGTAAACCTCTTTGATCTTGCCGAACATGCGGCGATTATAAATTTCGTGCAGCCAGCGCAGGCACTGCTCTTCCGTATCGGTGTGCGCAAGCGAAACATCACACTCCATCTCTGGCGGATACTGCCCCAGCATGCGGCCATTTTCGCCGATGTCCATAACGCGGAAGCCTTTATCGAACTGCTCTTTCGCCATATCAAACGCGATGCGATCGGTATCCAGGCCGAGCTGCTTCATCAACGACATGTTGTCGCTGACCACCCACTCCCGGTAAATTTTGTTTTCGTGGATCATACAATCCGCCACGGTACGGGTTACGAAGGTGCGGTTTGTCGGCTTGCCTAAATGGCTGTGCTGGGTATGCCGCCCGCTCCCCGTCACCAGGTGCGAGGTATAAAAACCGTCCACATCATTCCCGTTCCAGATAACCTGGGTGGCCATGCCGCGCCGCTCCGGGAAGGCAATTAAGCGTTGCAGCGTATCCTGAACGACCTGCTCGCGGTTATATAATGTGCCCAGCGCGTTATACAGCACGCAGTTATGGGTATAGTGGGAATAAATTAAGCCGACGTCGCGCTCGTCCCATATTTTATGGGTGCAGCGAACGATATAATCGACAATATCGGTGTAGCAGTCATCAAAGCCGCGTAACGACTGTACGCGCGGGCGTTTTTCCGGTACCAGGTCGACAAAATCACGACGTTCAACCTGTAATACCGGCTCGTCTTTTAACGCTTTCACACTGTTTTTTTCGGGTACGGCTGGTGCTTTATTTGTTGCTTCAGTTGAAGACATATAAACTCCTGCTCTGTTTTCAGACAATAAAAACCCGCACCCGTAAGTGTGGGTGAATTAAACGCGAAAAGTAGTGGCAGCCAGAATAAGGGCGCTGCCGCCCCTGTTAATTAAAGAGTTGCGACCAAATCGCTAATTCATCAATACCCAGATATTCCCGGAAAATTAATCCATCGCGTAATTCAAGCTGGCTGATGCCGGTTACGGAAACGGGTTTACGGGTTGGTGCGCCAAATTTGCCGTAACCGTCATGCCAGGTTAATAACGACCAGCGCAAGGAAAGCCGGACTGGCTCGTTGGGATCCTTACGCACGATCAGGTGATGAAGCTGCGTCTCGCTGTCGGCAAATGAGGCGCGGTAGCCGGAAAGCTGTGCGCCAATGTCCTGTTCCCCGGTACAGATGCAGTGGCCGGGCGCGTACAGCGTCGCCGCAGGATGATATAAACCGGGCACCACGCCGCTGTTGCCGCCCGCCCACATCGTCAGATAGCGCTCCACCACGCCTGCCAGCGCCCCTTCCACATCATCGCCGTCAGGCCCGCCCGCCCAGCGGGCGTCCAGCGTCTCGGCAGACACCGACTCCACCCCAAGCTGCTGACGCATGCTCGCGAGGTTAAAGGCAAACTCGCGGATATCCAGCCCCAGCTGCGCCACGATTGCCGCGCGATCCTGGAGCAACCACTCCTGGCGCACGGCCCCGTCGACGCAAAGGCGATCGGCCCACGTGCGTACCCAGACGTTTTTACCGGTCGGGGGGCCAAAAAACCCCTCGCCCTGATGCTGGATCCGGGCAACGGTACGCTGCGCGGCGTAGTGCTCCTCGCCCGGATTCTGACTGCACAGGATATCCTCGGTCAGCACCGTGCGCTGCGGGAAGCTGTGCATCGCCTCAAGCGTAAGGCGCATAAACTGGGAAAGCTCGTGCAGCTGTTTTTCAGGGGTGGTAAAGACCACCGGGGTGGCGTAAAAATCCGCCAGCTGTCCGATATCCTTCTGCTCCCACACCACATGCGTGAGCGTCAAAATGAACTGCTGGAGAGTGTCGAACTGTGGGCTGAAGCCCCGCAATCTGGTCATTTGCGCTCCTTTAACTGGTAAAGCGTAACCCCATTGGTTTCGATAACGCCGCTGCGCGGACGGCGCGCCGAGTGGCGTATCACCAGCGTGCCGGGCACCGTAATCTGTTCAGGCTCGATGGTTCCGCTGTCAATTTGCTTCATTAACAGGTCCACCGTGGCGTCCACCATCGCGCCTACCGGCTGTGATGCCGAGGTGAGCGCATAGGAGGGCCAGCCGGAAGGGCCGATATCGTCATATCCGACAACGGAGACCTCCTCCGGAACGCGCAGCCCAAACTCATAGCGCGCCACGTCCATCACCGTGACGGCCATATGGTCGTTAGCAACGAAGACGGCATCGGGCGCAGGCGACGCCGAAAACAGGGCGTAGGCCGCGCGGGTCGTCTGTTGGACATCGTAATTGCCGTGCACTACCCGCACGTCGGTAATGCCGTGTTCTTCCAGCGTGGTGATAAACCCGCGCTGGCGGGCAATATTGACCGGGGAATCCGCGACGCCGCCCACATAGGCAAAACGCTGATGCTCCCCCGCCAGCAAAAACTCGGCAATCTGCCGCGCCGCCGCTTCGTTATTGCTGTTTACGCTGGAGGCCATTCCGCTCTCTTCGCTGCGGTTAAACAGCACCACCGGTATTCCGGCAGCCAGACACTCTTCGGACAGCTCCAGCGACAGCGTCACCGAGGCCAGCACAATGCCATCCACCCGGTACTGCATGATCTGGTCAAAAATACGGTCGACGTTGCCTTCACGGTCGCCGACAAACAGCAGCAGGTGATAGTTCAGCGTGTCCAGTTTTTGTGCCAGCGCCTCCAGCACCTGCGAGTAAAAGGGGTTGTCAAAGTAGGAGATCACCACGCCGATAATGCGCGAACGCGCCGTATTGAGCGAACGGGCTATCGCATTCGGGCGATAGCCTAGCTCCCGCGCCGCCTTCAGCACTTTTTCACGCGTCGCCGGCGAAATACTGGCTCCCGGCGTAAACGTTCGCGACACTGCGGATTGCGATACGCCCGCCAGCTGCGCGACCTGCTGGGATGTGACTGCTGCAAAAGTCTTACGTTTCATTACCCCTGATTCCTTATCAACGCCCCACCCTTTCCGGCCTGTTCAAACGCCTCAGCGAGTGGGTGTTTTTTATACTTACACCACCTTTGCATGCGTATGCAACACAAAAAATTAAAATTCTCACAACAAGATCGAGATCACTTTACAAAAATGAAACCTTCTCGTAACTTCAATTCTTGAATACGTATGCAAAGCGTTTTCATACCGTCATGGTACCGGAGAGAACAGGAGTCGCCCAAAGGACTGAACCGGTAAACGTCGTACTTGGCTGGTGATAACCCATTACTTTTTAAGAGGTTCAGAACCATGTTGCGAGCACTGTTACGCCGTCGGGAAGCCCGGCTCTTTTTCATTATCAGCATTCTGTTCTTCATCTGTATTCACAGCATTGATGCCTTTCTGGCACCCATGATGATCAACCAGGGTATAGAGCCACAGATCATGGGGATCGTCATGGGCGCCTCCGGGCTGGCAACCCTGCTTATACGCTTCCCGCTCGGCATTATTTCCGACGTGGTAAAGAGCCGCAGGATATTTATCCAGATTGGTCTGGTGCTGCCGATTATCGCCTGGCCAATTGCATGGCTTGAGCCCAACGCCATCACGCTGTATATAGCGAAAGCGGCCGACGGCGTCACCGCGGCGACCTGGGTGCTGTACAACATCCTGTTTATGCGCTATTTCGAACGCGACGAAGCCCCTGCCGCCGTCGCGCTGCTGGCGCTGGCCGGCCCCGTCGGCGTGTTTCTCGGCAACTGCATTGGCGCGGTGCTGATTCACTACTTTGCGAACAATATCGCCTTCTTCGTCTCCTGCATTTCTGCCCTGGTCGCGCTGATCCTGACGACCCGTATCCAGGACGTGCACGACCCGGTGCAGGCCCCCACGCTTAAGGCCTGCATCACCGGCGCGCGCCAGCAGCTGGCCGACCGTTCCGTCTGGCTACTCGGCATTCTTGCAACCGTCGTGATTCTGGTTCCCTTCGCCACCCGCGACACGCTGACGCCGGTCTACGCCGAACAGCTCGGCGCCCGGGCGGGGATCCTCGCGGTGCTCGGAAATATCCACCTTCTGTTTTACGGGCTGGCTATCGCCCTGTGCAGCTCGGTCTTTTATCAGCGCCTTGGCCTGGTTAAAACCGCCGTACTCGGCATCGTCTTACAGGTGGTCTCCACCTTCGGCATCCCCTTCACCAGCAATATGTACGTCATTTACCTGTGGCAGGCGCTGGCAGGCTTTTCGTTCGGCATGGCCTTCGCCGCCTTTATGTCGCTTAGCGTGGTGAATACGACCTCCGACGAGCAATCCACGCGGATGGGGTTATTCCAGACCATCTATTCCTGCGGCATGTTTGTCGGGCCGGTGATGATGGGCGTCATGATGCAGCATATAAACCTGTCGTCCGGTTATATATTAATTGCCGCCCTTTCCGTTATTGCCGCCATTGCCACCCCGCTGTCCGCCCGCTGGGTATATACCCGCAAGGCACAGAGATCGTCCCGGTTATTAAAAAACGGCGCGTACGCAGCCGCACCGGATCGATAACGCATTCTGAATATAAAAAACCTATCCCGGCTCGCCGGGAGGGCATCTGTCATCTGAAAAAGGTAAGGAGTTACGCGTGTCGTGGAAATTAAAAAGCGGTAAATCTACCGAAGAACGCCAGCAGGCCAGCCAGCAAATAAGAGAAACGGTTGAACACATACTTGCAGATATAGAAAAGCGCGGGAATAAAGCCATCCGCGAATTATCAATTAAATTCGATCGCTATGACCGTCAGGATTATCGCCTGACGCCAGCGGAGATTGACCGCTGCATTAAGCAGCTAAGCCGCCAGGATATTCAGGATATTGAATTTGCCCAGCAGCAGGTGGCGAATTTTGCCCGCGCGCAGAAAGCGTGTTTGCGGGATCTGGAAATTGAAACGCGCCCCGGCGTTATTCTCGGGCATAAAAATATTCCGATTAACGCCGTAGGGTGCTATGTGCCCGGCGGAAAATATCCTCTGCTCGCCTCCGCCCACATGTCGATCATCACCGCCAGCGTGGCGGGATGCTCACGGATCGTCAGCTGTGCCCCGCCGTTTAACGGCGAGCCTGCTCCCGCCATCGTCGCGGCACAAAAAATGGCCGGAGCAACGGAAATTTATGCCCTGGGGGGCATTCAGGCGATTGGCGCAATGGCGCTGGGCACCGGCTCGCTGGCACCGGTCGACATGCTGGTCGGCCCCGGCAACGCCTTCGTCGCGGAGGCCAAGCGCCAGCTGTTTGGCCGGGTAGGTATCGATCTGTTTGCCGGTCCCACGGAAACGCTGGTGATCGCCGATGAAACCGTTGATGCGGAAATGTGCGCCACGGACCTGCTGGGCCAGGCGGAACACGGCGTCACCACGCCCGCCATCCTGCTGACGAACTCGCTTCAGCTTGCGAAAGAGACGCTCGGCGAAGTGGAACGGCTGCTGGAAAAACTCCCTACCGCCGACATCGCCCGCCAGTCGTGGCGGGACTATGGCGAAATTATCGTGTGCGAGAGCTACGACGAGATGCTGCTGGAGGCGGATCGTATTGCTTCCGAACACGTTCAGGTCATGACCGACCGGGACGACTGGTTCCTTGCCAGCCTGACCAACTACGGCGCGCTGTTCCTCGGCCCGCGCACCAACGTTGCCTATGGCGATAAGGTGATCGGCACCAACCACACGCTGCCGACGCAAAAAGCCGCGCGCTACACCGGGGGGCTGTGGGTCGGCAAGTTCATGAAAACCTGCACCTTCCAGAAAGTCCTTAGCGACGAAGCGACCGCCGAAATCGGCAGCTATTGCTCACGCCTGTCGCTGCTGGAAGGGTTCGCCGGTCATGCCGAGCAGGCCAACATTCGCGTGCGCCGTTACGGCCAGACCGAGGTGCCCTACGCCACGCCTGCCCCGGTGCGGGAAAAGGTGTAATTCATGACGCTACCGCAAACGCCTTCTTTTTACCTGCACGGCAAACGCGCGCTGGTCACCGGCGGCTCCAGAGGAATTGGCTTTGCCGCCGCCGTTGCGCTCGCGCAGGCGGGCGCAGAGGTATGGATTGCCGCCCGGGATCGTGACGCGCTGGCGAGCGCCGCCGGCCTGGCCGCCGGACACCGGCTCACGCTTCAGACGGTAGCGCTGGATATCACCCAACCCCATGACGTGGAGCGCGCGCTGGCAAACCTGCCGGATCTCGACATTCTGGTGAACAGCGCCGGGCTGGCGCGTCACCAGCCATTTCTTGAGGTCAGCGAGGAAAATTTTGATGCGGTGATGGCGCTCAATCTGCGCGCCACCTTTTTTGTCAGCCAGCGCGTCGCCGGGCGAATGCGGGCGGGCAATAAAGGCGGGTCGATCGTTCACGTCTCTTCGCAAATGGGGCACGTGGGCGGCCCCGGGCGCAGCGTGTATTGCGCCTCCAAGTTCGCCCTTGAAGGGCTAACCCGAACCATGGCGCTGGAGCTGGGTGAGGCGGGGATTCGGGTAAATACGCTCTGCCCGACCTTTATTGAAACCGACCTTTCCCGTTCGTCGCTGGCCGATCCGGCGTTTCGCCACTACGTGCTGGAGAACATCAAGCTGCGCCGGCTGGGCAGGCTTGAGGACATTATGGGCCCGGTGGTCTTTCTCGCCTCTGATGCCGCCGCGCTGATCACCGGCAGCGCGCTGATGGTTGACGGCGGCTGGACGGCAACGTGAGGGATACGATGGCACTTCCGCTTCTCGATAACACCGACCTGCCGCTGGTGCTGCTGGGCGGCACGCTCTGTAACGCCCGCCTCTGGCAGCCCGTCATTGAGCGGCTGAACGTTCCGGCGGTGCTGTGCGTCACGCTGACGGGAGCAGAGTCCGCGCGGCAGGCGTCACGGCGGCTGTTAACCGTGCTGCCGCCGCGCTTCCTGCTGGCCGGGTTTTCTCTCGGCGCGATTGTCGCGCTGCAAATTGCCGCCGACGCGCCAGAAAGGCTAAAGGGGCTGGCATTGATGTCCGCCAATCCCCTCGCCGATCCGCCGGAAAATGCCGCGCGGCGGCGGGAAGCGGTACGCGCCGCCCGGTCGCAGGGCGTGGCTGACTGGCTGGCGTCGTCCCTGTGGCGAAGCTACGTCGCCCCGTCACGCCTGCACGACCGCGCTCTGCGGGAGGTTATCTGCCGAATGGCGGAGGAGTGCGGCATCGCCACCTTCGCACAGCAGACGGAAATAGCCATTCACCGGCAGGATAACAGGGCAGCGTTTAACGCCCTCTCCTGCCCCACCCTACTTATCAACGGGGCGCAGGACGCGATCTGCACGCCCCAACATCACCAGTTACTGGCGGCAGGCAACGCGGACGCGACGTGGTACACGGTGGAGACCGGCGGGCATTTTATACCGCTGGAAACCCCGGACGAGGTCGCCCCGCCGCTGCGTCAGTGGATAACGGAGTGCATACAGTGCGCAACAACAGACTAAAGACCGCAGTACGGGAAAATATCCCGATCGTTAACGGCTGGCTGGCGATCCCCTCCGGCTATAGCGCGGAAATAATCGGCCACCAGGGATACGACGCCGTCACCGTCGATTTGCAGCACGGCATGATCGATTTTGCCAGCGCGCTGACGATGCTTCAGGCGCTTTCAGCCACCCCAGCCGTGCCGCTGGTGCGCGTTGCGGATAACGATCCGGCGCAAATTATGCGCGTGCTGGACGCAGGAGCCTACGGCGTGATCTGCCCGATGATCTCCAGCGCCGAGGAGGCCCGTCGCTTCGTCGCCGCGTGCCGCTATCCGCCGCTGGGCGTTCGCTCTTTTGGCCCGGCGCGAGGGCTGCTTTACGGCGGAAGCGATTATCCCCGGCACGCCAACGACGAGATCCTGACCCTGGCGATGATCGAAACCCGCGAGGGGCTGGCAAACCTTGACGCGATCCTCGACACCGACGGGCTGGACGGCGTGTTTATTGGCCCCAACGATCTCTCCCTGACGCTGACGGGCAGCGCCAGCGCTGAATCCCGGCACCCTGAAATGGTTGCCGCCGTTGAGCGGGTGGTTGACCGCTGCCGCCGGCAGCAAAAAATTGCCGGGATCTTCTGTACTTCCGGCACCGCCGCCGCGGCGCGTATTGCGCAGGGGTTCCGGTTTGTCACGCCCGCAAACGACGTCATGCAGCTGGGCCGCGCCTCGCGTGAGGCCATTGCCCTCGCGCGCGGCAACGCTATCCCCGCCACCGGCGCGTCCGGTTATTAAAAGGAGAAAAGATGAAAACCATTACGCTTACCCAGAGCCAGGCGAGAAGCCGGTTAATTGCCCCCGAGGATATGGTTTCCTGCAACCTTGCGTTTATTGATTGCAGGCTGCCCGGTTCGCACCTCAAGCAGAACTATTCGTTCATCGGCCCCGGCGTCACGCAGTCCAGCGAGCAGGTGGTGAATATTCCCGAGCCGCACGGATTTAACATCGGCGCGGCGGCGATGCCGAAAGGGGTGACCAATAACCTGCATCTGCATTTTACGGCGGAAGTATTTTTGATCCACGAAGGGACGTGGCGCTTTCGCTGGGGCGCCAGCGGTGAACATGAAGCGGAATTTAGCGCGCCTGCCATCCTCTCCATCCCGACCTGGATCTTCCGCGGCTTCACCAACGTCAGTAAAGAAGACACCAGCGGAATGGTGTTTACCGTGCTCGGCGGGGACAACACGGGCGGCATCATATGGCACCCTTCAGTGCTCGCGGCCGCCAGCGAGTACGGTATGTATTTGAGCAAAGATAACATGCTGATTGCGCAGGAGGCAGGCGACCCGCCGCCCGAACCCGCCACGCTGCTGACGCCGCTGTCAGCAGACTACGTCGCCGGGCTTCGCGATTACAGCGTTAAGGAGATGCGCCAGCGGGCGGTAACCGGGGAAGACCGCTGCTGGTCAGCGCGCGGGCTGCTGGACTCCGCGCTGCCCGGGCACGGCGGCGAAATCGCGCCGGTCATCGGTTTCGGCATTTCACAGGATCGGAATGCCGCTCCCGCCATCACCAGCCCGCACGGCTTTTCCGTCGAATGGCTGCGCCTTGCCGATAATCACGTTGTGGGCCGACACTTGTGCCCGGATATTCAGGTGATCATGGTCTTTAAAGGCCAGCTGGAGGTGACCTGGAACGAGGCGGGCGAAGAGGTGAGCGTCATCGCCCCGGAGCGCTCGGTGATCTCTGTTCCGGCAAACAGCTGGCGTCGCTATCGCGCGACGGGCAGCGACGCCGAATTTATTCTCACCACCCGCGGTGACCAGCGGAAGCGCCTTTACTGGGACGAGGAGATCCTGCACCAGGCCAGAAAGTATAACCGCTGTCTCGATCCTGATGGCTACGTGGCCGATGCCGACATTCTGCCGGCCACGGCCCGTCGGGCCGGTGCGATACTGGAAAAATGGCAGGCGGATGCCTGACCGGGCCTATGCCCGCAATCACGATAGTGGCGCAGGCCTGGCTGCGCCACCGTGGTTATCCACGCACCGTCCCTTCCCATACGTCAAAAATTATCCGGCCATCCCCTTCTCCAGAACGGTGATATTTCTTCCCGCAACGTTTTCCACCGTGAAATTATCCACATACAACAAAATGAGTTTCAGCCCTCTGCCGCTTTCAGCCAGAAGGCAGGCGTCGAACGACGCGTCGTTACGTGCCGCCTCAAGGCGTTCAGCGGGAAAGGCATCACCGTCGTCGGTAAAACGCAGCGTCGCGCCCGTGGCGGTAGCGATGAACTCCACGGTGAAGCAACGTTTCGGATCCTCGCGTAGCCCATGGCGAATAATGTTGGTTGCCGTTTCACAGGCGGCGAGATCGAACGCAAAGCGCCATTCGTCGCTGACGGGCAGCGGCGCCATCTGATGCGCCAGCCACGCCGCAAGCGGCGAGACCGACGTTAACGTGGCCGGAAGCGAGATGTCGTTAGCCACGGTCAGCTCACCGACCCAGCTGCGCGAGTGCCGCCGCACGATCGGGGCAAATGCGAAATATTCTATCCATCCGGGTCAGGGTAAACATGTTGCGTATGCCGGGGTTCAGGGCGCACAGCATCATTTCACCTTTACCGTTCATCATCTTCAGCAGGGAAACTAGCGCGCCAAGGCCGCTACTGTCGATAAAATCGATTTTGCTGAAATCGACAATCAGGGCTTTACGATCTTCCCCAATCTCCCTGGCAATGGCTTCCTTAAACCCTGCCGCCACCGAGGCGTCCAGCCGGCGCACCGACGGCGTCATAATGTTTACGTCGCTCAGCCGGTCTGTATCAATGTTCATCGTTTACTCCTGTACGCTCAATCACTAATAAGGAAACATCGTCGGCCATGGCCTGTTGTTCACGGCATTCTCCGCTGCGCCAGCGGATAAGATGCTGCGCAAACTGCGGTAAAAGCCGATCCAGCGCGAGCGTGGCGTCATTCTGGAGCCAACGCTGCAAACGAGCCTGACCGAACTGTTCGTTGTCAGGATTTTCACACTCGGTAATGCCATCGCTAAACAGGCAGAGGCGCTCTCCCGCCGCCAGCGAGAAGCTCACGTCCGTCCAGCAGAGATCCGGCATCAATCCTACCGGCGCACCGCCTTCACCGACCGTCCTGACCTCGCCGCCGGGGCTCACAATGAAGGGGGTAGGATGCCCGGCCTGACAGAGCTTACCTTCACCCGTCGCCAGGTCGATAACGCCGTAGATCATAGTGAAATAGCTCACTATCTCGGCCTCTTCGCTGCAAAAGCGACCGTTTAGGATGCGAACCACTTCCGCGGGAGACGCAACATCGCTCTCGCCCGCAAAAAGGAAACGCTCTACCGCCCTGCCGTGCAGAAACTGACGGGCTACGGCAAGAGACATCATCGCCGCCCCCACGCCGTGCCCTGAGACATCAACACAGTAGAATCCCAGATGGTTGTCCAGCGGGAACACATTGAAAATATCGCCCGATACCCAGGCTGACGGCAAAAAAATCCAGTCGGCAAAGTAATCCCGGTAGCGCAGCTGATGCGCAGGCAGAACCGACTGCTGGATGCGCGCCGCCACCTCGAGGTCCTGCTCTATCTGCCTTAAGGCCTCGCTGAGACGGGCGTTGCGCGCAGCGAGAGTGGCTTCCAGAGACAGCACGCGGGCTCCCGCGTGCAGTCTCGCCCGCAGCTCACTCTGCTCAACCGGCTTGCTGAGGAAATCATCCGCACCGGCATCAAACCCCACCGTCAGATCGCCCGGCTCCTCGCGGGCCGTAAGCAAAATTAAGTACACATAATGCCCGAACTGGCGGCGACGGATCTCCCGACACAGCGTCAGGCCATCCATCTCCGGCATCTCCCAGTCGCTAATCACCAGGCTGACGGGCTGGCTTTCAAGGATCTCAAGCGCGGCGACGCCATTCTCCGCCTCGCTGACGGTATACCCCCACTGCGTCAGCATTCGGCTAAGCAGGCGACGATACACCAGTGAATCTTCTACAATCAGGACGTGCTGCGACACCATACGCCCTCCTAAAGCGGTAAGAACCAGATGACGCTGATGGTGCCTTCCCGGAATTTGCCGCTGCCGCTCTGGTGGCCGGGATAACGTGTGCCGGAGTAGTTTGCATACTGAACTGAGAATGAACCTGGCGTATAGCCCGCGTAGCCAAAACTATAGCTGTAGTCACCGTTCCAGGGCTGTTGCTGGCTGCTGTCCGGGAACCAGAACGCCGTGGCGCGCACGAAGAAGTGCTGCTTAAAGGTATAACCACACCCGCTCAGCACCACGTTCTTGTTTTTGCGGATATCGTTGCTGTCTAGATCGTAATAGCGCGGAACCCAGCTGTAGCCCACCTGGCAAATGATGGAGTCGCCCTTGTTGATCAGGAGGGTATTCTCCACGGGCTTCGGCAGGGAAAATTTATACGCCAGGGTCACGGCCCCCTGCTCAAAATAGGTGTGACGACGGGTACCTGACGTCCAGAAGCGGTTATCCCCGTAATTGCTGTAAACCAGGCTCACCGTGTTGGCATGCCAGTCGTCATAGCCAAAGCTGTAGCGAAAATCGGCCGTATAGCGGCTGGTGTCCGTCACCGGCAACCGCGACGTCACGTTCGCAAACCAGTAACTGTAGGGTGAGTACTGCAGGCTGAGATTGAGCGTCTGATTGTATTTTCGTTTCTGCTCTGCGCTGTCGGAACTGTTAGGGATGGTCATCCACTGCTCTTTCAGGCCGGAACTAAAGCTCAGCGCGCCAGAGAAGACGTCCTCATTCCCGGAGAACAGGCGCCCCCACCGGCTGGTAAACACGCCCATCTGCACCGGCTCGTCGTTTTTATCGTGTAGCGCTTGCGCATCGTCCTTCGGCGCCGACTCTGCGCCAGCGGCAACGCACAACAGCGCGCAGGTCAGCAACAATTTATCCCGCATCTGCCCTTCCTTAGTTAGGTATCCAGCGCGCGGCGACGTTATATTTCGCCATCAGCCACAGCACGCCCAGCGTCGCCGCGTGAATGAAGGTGTTCACAACCCAGGCCTGGCGCCACAGATCGAACGTGACGAACTGGCTTACCAGGAACACGACGTAGACGTGCAAAATAAAGGTATAAAGCGAATGCTGGCCCAGCGGGATAAGAAACCAGCCCGCGAGGCGATACAGGGGCTGCCAGCACCAGGTCAGCAGCAGATAGACCGTCACCATCAGGCAGATATCGTTAAGTACCCTGACGGGTCCCAGGCCATTTTTTGCCGCCCAGGTATGGTAAAACGCGTTAAAGTCCTCCGGCGAAAGGCTGTGCATTAGCAGCGCGGGCGGCATAAACGGGTTGGTATGGTTCTGGGCAATAAAGCCAAGAACCAGCGCAATCATCACCAGCGCCACGAGCACCGCCTTACCGGCGGGCGTGCGGGCAAAGGAGATCAACTCCTCTTTGTACCAGCCGCTGCACATTCCCAGCACAAAAATAAACTGCCAGGCGAGCAGCGGAAATGCGAATTCAAACTGAGACGGCGTCACCCGCACCGGCCACACCTGCCAGCAGCCGTAGACGAGCAACGACAGGCCCAGCAGCCAGTAGACGTACCCTCTCTGAAGCATTCCCAAAAACAGCGGGCTTAACAGCAGAAGAAAAATATAGAGACCCAGGATTTGCGTTTGATGAGGGCCAATTTGCAGGTAGAGGACAATGTTAAACCAGGTTTCCTTAATTTGCGGCGTCACCGGATACAGTGACCAGGCTGTACCCGAGTAACGATCGGTAAAATGGGTAACCTCATAGACGTTAATAAACGGCAGATACCCTAACAGCAAAAATGAAAGAATAATGATGATATTTACGCGATATATTTTCCACGCGCGCAGATAAAGCCCCCAGGATATAGTCAACAATACCGCTTTTTGCAATCTGGCGCGGTTTAACATTCCCAGCATAAATCCGGAAAGAATGACAAAACCTTCGGCACCGGTTGTCAGGCCAAACCTTTCCCAGGTAAATATATTAAATATCGACATCACCTCCGTGTGCGCTACCACCATCATCACTAACGCGATACCGCGCATAAAATCAATACGTAAATCACGTTTACCCGACAGAATGTAACGCCAGGTCGTTGTTTTTTCGATATCTTTCTTTATAAGCACAGGCGCAATCTGGCTCATGGGGCGTCGCGTTCTCCATGCTAAAAAGTTTCTTGTATTTTATTTAGATAGCGTAAAGAAATGCATCTGGCAATTTTTGAAAACGCTTACGATATTATTAAGCGTAGTTAACGTTTATTTAAGCATGCGTAAAAGATCGCTTTTTTCACACCTCTGGAATTATTTTTTCCACCATCTACACTTACTTTACTTTTTGTTTTAGCGGACGTTATTTTTTGTTTTTCGCTCCCTGTCGGCAACGGGTCTCTTATTAATCGCTATCGTGGAATCAGGATATCCTTCTCTATGGATTTTTATTTTTCCCGTTTTGAACATCGCCAGCCGCCTGAACCGCTTAAGACACCGCGCTGGGTAATGCTCACATGGCAGGTACTGGCGGTTGCCGCGCTGATTTTAGGCGCTAATTATCTTTACTGGCGCTGGACAGCCTCCTTAAATACCGACGCGCTGTGGTATGCCATTCCGCTGGTGCTGGCTGAAACCCTGGCCTGGATCGGCACCGTGCTTTTCACAATTAACCTGTGGAAAGAAGAGGATCCGCCGCAAACCCCGCCCCCCGCTGAGATCAATGATTGCCTGCGCCCCGAAGACGCGGAAGCAGCGAGACCGATAAAGGTCGATCTCTTTATCGCAACCTATTCGGAAGATGTGGAGCTGGTCAGGCTGTCTATTCGGGACGCCATGAAGATGGATTACCCCTTCCCGCTGGACTACAGGGTGCACGTGCTCGATGACGGCCGACGCCCGGAGATGAAAGCCGTCTGCGATCGGGAAGGCGCCAACTACATCTCCCGGCAGACCAATATTGGCTTCAAGGCCGGCAATTTGCGAAACGGGCTTGAGCAAACCGACGGCGATTTCCTGATCATTTGCGATGCCGATACCCGGGTTTTCCCAACCCTGCTCAGCCACACGCTGGGCTACTTTCGCGACCCTGACGTCGCCTGGGTCCAGACGCCGCAGTGGTTCTTCGACCTGCCGGAGGGGGAAAACCTCGCGCGCTGGCTTGGGCGAAAAGCGGGCAAAACGGGATACGGGCTGGGATGGCTCGCACAGAAGCTTATCGGGCCAGTAACCGTTGGTCGCGATCCCTTTTTTAACGATCCGCGCATGTTTTATGACGTGATCCTGCGCCGGCGAAACTGGGCCAACGCCGCCTTCTGCTGCGGTGCGGCCTCTGTCCACAGGCGCGAAGCGGTAATGCAGGCGGCGCTGCGCAGCTACGTCTGGACGGTTGAAGAAGAGATCGATCGCCACACGCGGGATATACGCGATCCGGTCATGCGCGAAACCCTTCAGGACGCCATGCGCCCTCACGTGGCCTTCGACACAGAACTTACGCCCTATAAGTTTCACGTATCGGAAGATATTTATACCTCCATCCTGCTCCACGGCGATGCGGCCCGCCGCTGGCGCTCGGTAATGCACCCGCGGATCGAATCGAAAATGCTCTCTCCGCAGGACATGCTGACGTGGATGATCCAGCGCTTCAAATACGCTGCGGGTTCACTGGATATTCTGTTCCACGACAATATTTTCAGCCGCCGCCGTTTTAAGCTCTCTTTGCCGCAAACCCTGATGTACGCCACCACCTTCTGGTCCTATCTGGCCTGCGTGTGGAACACTATCTTCCTGATATCGCCCATTATTTACCTGTTTACCGGTATTCCGCCTGTATCAGCGTGGTCTGAACCCTTCTACCTGCATTTTTTGCCCTTTTTTATTGTGTCGGAGCTGGCGTTTATGTTCGGCACCTGGGGAATATCAGCCTGGGATGGCAGAGCATCGTATCTCTCTTTCTTCTCCATGAACCTGCGCGCCCTCGACACGGTCCTGCGCGGAGAGCAAATCAAATTCCACGTCACCCCTAAAGAGCGGCAGACGGGGCGCTTTCTTTATCTGGTAAAACCGCAGATCGCCATCGTCGTGCTCACCCTGGCCGGGCTGATTTGGGGCGGTTTTCAGGTCGCACGCGGGCAGGTTGACGATCCGTCCGGCTACGTCATCAACATCTTCTGGGGCGCAGTTAATATTGCCGCCATGCTGCCGCTGATCTTCGCCGCCATGTGGACCCCGGCGGAAGAGGAGGTGAGCGAATGAGAAAACGCGACGCGCTTTTGTCAGCCCGCAGCTACCTCACTATCCTGCTCGGCTTTCTGCTGGGATTCGCTATTGTCGTCTGGGTTGAAAAACAGATGCCGACACGCGTTGAGAGCAGCGCGGGGATGTCGCTGAGTAACGATTTCCCGCCCTTGCCCGCTCCGCGTGAACTGACATTCGAAGAAGCGATCTGGGCGCGGGTGGCCTGGCAGTATTATGTGAACAACACGCAGCCGAATGGCCTGGCCAACGCGCACGACGGCGAACCCTGGCTCAGCCTGTGGAGCACCGGCAGCTATCTTTTTGCCGTTGCGGCCGCCAGGCAGCTCAACATTCTTACTCCCGACGAATTCGATGAACGCATCGCGGCCGCGCTGGCCGCCCTCGCCAGCCTTCCACTCAATCCCCAGGGGCTGCCCGCCGCCTATTATCATGCCGACACGCTGGAAGCCCTGGGCAAACCGGACGCCTCGGCGATCGGCATGGGCCGCCTGCTAAACGCCCTGCAAACGCTGCTGTGGCGCTATCCTCAGCATGCTGGCGCCGTGCGCAGTCTGCTCGATCGCTGGAAGACAGGCGCCCTGATTGCCAACAGCACCACCAGCCAGGCCGCGGTCCCGCTACACCACTGGGCGCTGGCGACGGACGAGCCGCGAAACAGCTTCGGCTACCGTCTTTATGCAAGCCATACGCTTCGGCTGATCGACAGCGCGGCGGGACTGGCGGTAACGAACCCGCCAGAAGGGCAGCAGATGATCGACATCGACGGAATAATGGTGCCCGACGAAGGGCTGCGCACGCCGTGGGGTCGTCAGCCTTCGCTTATCAGCCTTCCCTATTTATTAACGGGCCTCGAGCTGGGCTTTGATGCTCAGAGCGCAGAAATCACGTGGCGCATTATGCAGATCCAGCAGCGCCGTCATAGCCTGCGGGTCCGCAAGCCCCCGATCAGCACCGATTACGCCGAGCCCGCGCCGGATTACGTCAACGATCTGCCGGATCGCCAGCCGCTGCAAAACAGCGCCCTGCTTGACGCCACGCCGGAGCAAACGGCGATTACCTCGACCCGCACTGCCTTTGCCTGGTACGCCCTGTTCCGCAACGGCTGGAGCGAAGCGCTGCGCCAGCAGGTGCAGAAGCTACAGGTACCGGGCAAGGGCTGGCAGCGCGGGCTTAACCTTAACAGCAGCGTCAACGATATCGTTGACGCCGATACCAATGCCGTCGTCCTCGAAAGCCTGGCGTACATTGCCCACGGTCAGATGCTTTGTCTGGCCTGCCCTGGCCCCGCCACTCCCCCAACCTCTTCAGCAGGAGCGAAGCCATGAAGCTGAAATCAATACTCTTTTTTCCTCTTCTGGCCGGGCTTGTGGCGTGCTGGCTCTCACTCGCTGCGGCACAGGCGGCGACCGGGCTTCCCGCCTCGGACTACCCTCCGCGCAGCGGCGACCTCACGCCCCGGGAGATGACCATTGCCAAAAACGCCTGGCAATATTTCGTGGCTAACTACCAGCCCACTACCGGCCTGGTGAATGCGGTCAATAAATTTCCCTCAACCACCATGTGGGACAGCGCCTCCTATATGGCCGCGATGACGGCCGCAAGGGAGCTGGGCATTATTGATAAAGCTGAATTCGATCGCAGAATGCTGAAATTACTCGCCACCCTGAACAAACTGGATTTGTTCCGCAACGAGCTGCCCAATAAAGCCTATAACACCATCACCGCCCAGAAGGTTAACTACCAGAACAAGCCTGGCGAGATTGGCTTCTCGGCGCTGGACATCGGCAGGATGCTGATCTGGCTGAAGGTCATTAAGGAGCGCTATCCGGAATACGGCAACAGCATTGATAACGTGATGCTGGGGTGGAATTTCACCAACGTTATTAACCCCTGCGGAATGATGTACGGGGCCTACCTGGAAAACGGCCAGCCGAAGTACGTGCAGGAGGGGCGGCTGGGCTACGAAGAGTATGGTGCCGCGGGCTTTGCGCTGTGGGGCTTTGGAACCTGTCAGTCCAGCCAGCCTCAGCCCTACGAGCTGGCGGAGATCTACTGCGTAATGGTGCCCTACGACTCGCGCGATCCGCGCCTTACCAACCAGCATAATTACGTCGTAACCGAATCCTATGTGCTTTACGGCCTGGAATTTGGTTTCGACAAGCCGACGGACAGGGAAAACAGTCCGCGCGACTACTCCCATCCGTGGATGAAAAACTTCGCCGACAGGGTTTATCAGGCTCAGGAGAATCGCTACGCCATCACCGGTATCTTATCCGCTCGCTCTGAGCATCAACTCGATAAGTCCCCCTACTTCGTCTACGACACCGTATTCAGCGACGGCTTCAACTGGAACACCATCACCGATAAGGGGCTATACGTTCCCAACACGGCCGCCGTCTCGCTGAAGGCGGCGCTCGGGATGTGGGTGCTCTGGAACTCGCCCTATACCGACCGCCTGCTGGACGCCATTGAAAACGCCAACGAGGCGGACAAAGGGTACTATGAAGGGCTGTACGAAAACGGCGACGGCCCCATCAAAGAGTTCACCGCCAATAACAACGGCATCATGCTGGAAGCCTTGCTGTTCAAAAAAGAGGGCAAGCTGCTGCAGTTCAACAGCGATAACCCCAAAGACCGCAACTTTGCCCCCTCCCTGTGGGAAAAAAAGCTGGTGGATCTCTTTGAGCCAAATAATGCCTCGCGCAATCGTCCATTCCTGAACGGTACGCCAGCGGTGAAGACCTGGTGTGAACAGACCGGGACTACCCTGCGCGCCAAACCCGCCTGTCAGGCCTGTCAATGCGCCACCTGTAATACGGACGAGCCTGTGAAACTGCCGCCGGTGACCGCACAATGCTTAAGACCTTAGCCCGCTGGCTGGCCGCCGCCGTCCTCATGCTTATTATCGCCTTCGCCCTGTTCGGCCGGGAGGGCGCAGGGTGGCGCTGGCTGACCAAAGGTGGGTGGCACACCACCGCGCGCATCAGCAACCTGACCCCGCAGGAGCGGGAGTGGGCGCGTATCGCCTGGCGCTATTTCGAGAATAACACCCAGCCACAGACGGGGCTGGTTAACGGCAGCGATAAGCAGCCGCGCGTTACGCTGTGGCAAATGGGCGATACGCTAATCGCCCTGCTGGCTGCCCGCGAGCTGGATCTGATCCGGGCGGACGAGTTCGATGCCCGGCTGACGCAGCTGCTCGGAACACTTAATCGCCTGACGCTGACCGAAACCCGCACCCCCGGCAGGCTCTATTCCAGCCGAACGGCCTCGCCCATCGACTTCACGGGAAAACCGGCGCAGCGCGGATGGTCGGCGAAAGATATGGCGAGGCTGATGCTGGCCCTGCGGCTCGCTGCCGAGCGGGCGCCCGAGTATCGCGAATATCTGGATAAAATCATCCTGCGCTGGAACTTCTGTCCGGTGATGGATAAGGACGGGGAGCTGTGGTCTGCGTCGGTGCAGAACGGGCAGCCTGTGGTGCGCGATGAACTGCGGCTGGGTGAAAGCGAATATGCTGCCAGCGCGTTTCGGCTGTGGGGATTTTCATCGGGTAAGGCATTTTCTCCGCCTTCTCAGAACGTCATCCTCTACCAGCGCAGCCTCGCGGTTGACGCGCGCGATCCAAGAACGACCTGGCAGCCGTCGCTGCTCTCTACCCTCCCCGCCATGCTCCCGGGCCTGGAGTTTGGCTGGCAGCCGCCCGGGGTGGCCTCCGATATTCAAAAAACGCTGCGCGCCCGGGCCGAAGGGGTATGGCTCAGCCAGAAAACGCGCTGGGAGCGCGACGGCGTGCTCACCGCCCGCGCTGATTTTTACCTCTCCCGGGCGCCCTGGCGCGTCGAGGACGCCGTCTGGGGGAATGGCTACGCCTGGAATACGTTGGGCGATGACGGTAAAAGCTATCCCCGGCTGGCGCAGGTGACGACGAAAGCGGTCTTTGTGCTCTGGACGCTGTGGGAGACCGAATACACCGACGCCCTGATGGCCGTAACCCGACACCTGAATAACCCGAATCAGGGCTGGTTTGAGGGCCGCGTTGAGGCAACCGGCGACATCAACCCGACGCTCACCCTCTCGACCAACGCCATGGTGCTGGAAGCGCTGCTGTACAAACACAACGCCGGGCCGCTGTTTGAAAACGGCCTTGTGGAAAACGACGGCTATTTTGCCCGCCGCACGTCGGATCCCTTTAACCCGCCCGGCCTCTGCCTGCCTGGTGAACGTGGCGCGAGGGCCGCACCATGAAATTTTATCGCGATCTCTTTGACGCCAGCCTGAACCGCGTCCTGCCGGAGAATGATAAACGGCACTTTTTTGAGGCGTTCTGGGAGACTTTTATCCATATGTCCCCCGAAACGGAGCAGCACTTTGCCGGGGGACAGGGCCGGGATGGCCAGCAGATGATCTTCAAGAGCTTTTTCGCCATGCTTGCCGTTGACGGTGCGCTCTTTGTGCCAGATTTTCTGGAACGCCTTGCGCGGGAGCAGAGCGATGAAGGGCTGCGCCTGCCGCCGCGATTTTTCGGCCTCTGGCGGGAGGCAATGCTCAGGACCGTGCGCGCCTGCGATCCCCTTTGCGATGAGGAGATCCTCACGGCCTGGGCGATGGCGATTGCGCCCGGGCTGGAGTATCTGCGCCGCCAGGCGGAGCTGCACTATCAGGCCAGAGGTGAGTAACCATGCGAGCCACATCCCGTTTCGATCTCAACGCGCTGCCCGTGGGGGTGATGATTTACGATCCCGCCGAGCGTCTGCTGGCCTGGAACGACCAGATAACGCGCTTTTACCCGGTGATCGCCCCCTGGCTGAGCGCCGGCGCCACCCTTGAGAGCCTGGCGGAGAAATTTATTGATGCAG
The DNA here is from genome assembly GCF_026627565.1 of Enterobacter cloacae complex sp. 2022EL-00788. Taxonomy (NCBI): domain Bacteria; kingdom Pseudomonadati; phylum Pseudomonadota; class Gammaproteobacteria; order Enterobacterales; family Enterobacteriaceae; genus Enterobacter; species Enterobacter cloacae complex sp. 2022EL-00788. The sequence continues at coordinate 65,857 of NZ_JAPNMC010000016.1, forward strand.
GCTACAACATTGGCCCCACCCGCCGCCGGACCCTGCGGGAAGCGATCGTTCGCAACTGCCGTCAGTTAAGCCATCGCGAGGTGCGCCAGTCGGGAAACCGGCGGCTCTACGTGCAGCATCAGCGTCTTGCCGATGGCGGCATCCTCAGCCTGCATACCGATATTACCGAGCTTGACGACGCCCAGCGCTCGCGCCACCAGCTGCACGATGATTTTTTACTGACCGCAGAGTCTATTCAGATCGGCATCTGGAACTGGCAGGTCTCTCACGACAGCCTGGAGGTTAACGATACGCTGCTGGCGATGGTGGGTCAGTCGCGCACGCAACTGCACTACCCGCTGCGCTTTTTACTTAACCTGGTCCATGAAGAGGATCGCGCCGTCCTGCGCAACGCGATGATTACCTCTAAGCAGGAGCATATGCCGGTATTCGAATGTGAAATTCGCGTGCAGCACGCGACCCAGGGCTGGCGCTGGATGCTGATCTCGGGGCAGGTGGTTACGCTCAGTATGCAGCAGCAGGCCGAACGGGTGATCGGCACTCTGCAGGACATCACTCGCCGCAAGGAGGCCGAGCTGCTGGCCATTGAAGCGGCAAAAGTGGCCCGGGAGGCCAACGAGGCGAAAAGTGCCTTTCTCGCCAACATGAGCCACGAAATTCGCACCCCGATGAACGGTATTCTCGGCATGACTCAGCTCTGTCTGGACACGCAGCTCAATCCCGAGCAGCGGGAATACCTGACGCTGGTAATGAGTTCAGCCCAGTCGCTGCTGCACATCATCAACGACATCCTCGATTTTTCCCGCATTGAGTCGGGCAAGATGACCGTCGATACCGAGCCGCTGGAGATCCGCCCCTTCGTGCAGTCGCTGATCCGCCCGCACATGCCCGCCGCCAGCGAAAAGGGCATCGAGCTGCTGGTCGATATCGCTCCGGCGGTGCCGGACGTGCTGATAGCCGACGGCCCCCGGCTGCGTCAAATCCTCACCAACCTGCTGGGCAACGCCCTTAAGTTCACCCATCAGGGCGAGGTTTTGCTGGCGATAGAGCCTGCGGAAAGCGAAAAAGAGTGGCGGTTTCGCATTCGCGACAGCGGCATTGGCATCCCTGCCGGGAAACAACAGGCCATCTTCGAGGCTTTCAGCCAGGCCGACAGCTCCACTACCCGCCGCTACGGCGGCACCGGCCTGGGGCTGACCATCTCCGCGCGCCTGGTGAAACTGATGGGCGGCGAGCTGACGGTGCAGAGCGAGCCGGGCGCAGGCAGCGAGTTTGCCTTTATCCTGCCCCTGGAGAGCCAGCAGGCCCCGCCAGCCGCGGGCGCGCCCTTAGTACGCTTCAACGGCGAAGCGGTCCTGGTCGTGGACGACAACAGCACGAACCTGCGCCTCCTTGACACCATGCTTCGTCAGATGGGCCTGACGCCGACCTGCGTTGACAACGCCGGGGAGGCCTTAAGCCTGGCCGCAAAAGGGGGGAGCTGGCCGCTGATCCTGCTTGATGCCCAGATGCCGGACATGGACGGCGTGTCGCTGGCCCTTGAGCTTTCCGTTATGCCACAGGCCGAGCAAAGCCACATCATTATGCTCAGCTCCATGAGCCGCCATTTCGACGCCAGCATGCTGAAGCGCATCGGTATCGCCCGCTATCTGCATAAGCCGGTCGCCCAGCGTGAGCTCTGTCAGACCATCGCCAGCGTCCTTGCGCCTGCCCCGCCTGCGTCCCCCGCCGCTGCGCCCGCTCCTGCGCCCGTTACGGCGCAGGCCGGTCTGCATATCCTGCTGGCCGAAGATAACCTGGTGAATCAGAAGGTCGCCAGACGCCTGCTTGAACGGCTCGGCCACCGGTGTGAGGTGGTAAACAATGGCCGCGAGGCCCTTGAACGCTGGCGCGAACAGCCCTGGGACCTGCTGCTTATCGATCTGCAAATGCCGGAAATGGACGGGGAAACCGCCATTCGCCTGATTCGGGAAGCCGCGCGCGCGCAGGGGCGCGACCATCAGCCCGCCATTGCGATGACCGCCCACGCCATGCAGGGCGACAAGGAGCGCTGTCTGGCAATGGGATTCGACGGCTATATTGCCAAGCCGGTAAGTCAGGAGGCGCTTACGGAGGAGATAGCCCGCGTTATCCCCGGCGAAGAAAAGGGGCTACCGGACGAGACGCACCTGTTAAAACAGTGCGCGGACGATCCCGGGCTGGTCAATGAGCTGCTGGCGCTGTTCGGCAGCGGCCTTGACGAGGCGGTGGCGGCCATAGCGTTGAACATTGAGCATGATGATCGCGAGGCCGTGCGGCGGGCCGCTCACAAGCTTCGCGGCGAAGCAGTCACCCTCGGCTTCAGCGCTCTGTCCGACGTGCTTCAGCAGATTGAGGGTAAGGCGCTCTCGCAGACCCAGACCGGGCTGCGCGCTTTACATGGCGATCTTATCGAGGAGGCCAGACGCTCTGCGGCCTGGCTGCGGCGCAGAGCGCAGGAGGTTAAACATGATCCCTAGGCTTCTTCTGCTGCTGGCGTTGAGCCCCCTGCTGGCCCAGGCCAGCCAGCCGATTACCTGGTCACTGGCCGGAACGTGGCGCGTGCATGACGCCAGCCTCAGCACCTTTGACGGCGCCAGTGCGCCTGACCGCGGCTGGCGAGAAATTCGGGTCCCGGCCAACTGGTACAGCGCCGGATACGATCATCAGGGTGCCCTCTGGTATCGGCACGAATTTACCCTGCCCCGGCGCGCGCCCGATACCATGGCTACCCTGGTCTTTGATGGCGTGGACTACTTTGCCGACGTCACGCTCAACGACAGGCTTCTTGCCCGTCACGAGGGATATTTTCAGCGCTTCTCCGTAGACATAAGCGATGCTTTACAGCGACACAACAGGCTCGCCGTGCGGGTGGACAGCCCCTGGGAAGATCCGAAAAAAATCTGGCCGCTGCATAAAACGCTGTTCAAAGGCGTGCTTAACCAGCACGACACTCGCCCGGGCGGGGCCTGGGCAGAGAATGGCCAGGACGCCAACTCCGGTGGGATCTGGGCACCGGTGAAGCTACACCTGAGTCGCGGCGTGACTATCGATCAGGTGATCCTGCGTCCGGACTGGCGCGAGGGGCTGGGAAAACCCGCTCTGCACGCCGAGATCCGCTATCGGGCATTGTCTGCCGGTCCCGTCACCCTGCGCCTGTCAGCGACGCCTGATAATTTCTCCGGCGCTCGCACGGAACGGGCGTTTCCGGTACAGATTGCGAAAACGGACGGTAAGCCGCGCTCCCTCAGCGTCACGCTGCCAGTGAAAGACGCGAAGCTCTGGTGGCCTGTGGGCTATGGCAGGCCAAATCTCTACCGGGTGCGTGCAACCCTGGTGGATGAGCAGGGGGTGATGGATACCGCGGTGACCCGTACCGGCCTGCGCAAGATGGAGGCGCAGCCAGACAACAGGGGCTGGCTGATCAATGACAGGCGCCTGTTTATCAAGGGAAGTAATTACATCGGCTCCCCCTGGCTCAGCACCATGACGCGCAAGAAATATCGCCGCGACTTCAGGCTGGTGCAGGCGATGAACGCCAACGCGATACGCGTTCACGCGCACGTGGCAGGCCGGGCGCTTTACGATGTGGCTGACGAAATGGGGCTGATGATCTGGCAGGATGTCCCCCTGCAATGGGGTTACGATAACAGCGACGCCTTTGCGGACAATGCCGCGCGGCAGACCCGCGAGATGGTCGAACAGTTTGGCAACTCTCCGGCCATTATCGTCTGGGGCGGTCATAACGAGCCGCCGTGGAATTCACCGTGGATGGAAAAACGCTTCCCCGACTGGAACAAAACCCTGAACCAGACGCTGACGAAACGCGTGGGAGACGCGCTTGCGCAAGACACCTCGCGCATTGTGCATCGTTTTTCCGCGGTGGAAGAACACTACTGGGCCGGATGGTACTTTGGCACGATGCGCGATCTCCTTGGCCCCGCCAAAACCGCGATCGTCACGGAATTTGGCGCTCAGGCGCTACCGCGATTCTCAACGCTGAAAACCATCATCCCCGCCCGCCTGATGTGGCCGAAAAGCACCGCCGCCGACGATCCCGGCTGGACGCACTGGAAATACCATAACTTCCAGCCCTTCCAGACCTTCAAATTTGCCAATATTCCGCGGGGCAATACCATTCAGGAGATGATTGCCAACACCCAGCGTTACCAGGCGGAGCTGGTGGCAATGGCGGCGGAGAGCTATCGTCGGCAGCGCTATCAGCCGGTTACCGCCCTCTTCCACTTTATGTTTGTTGAAACCTGGCCCTCCATCAACTGGGGCGTCGTGGATTATCTGCGTAAGCCTAAACCGGGTTACTACGCGCTGCAAAAAGCCTATCAGCCCATTCTGCCGTCGATTGAACCCGTGACGGCGGTGTGGCGTGAGGGAAGCGAAGCCACGGTTCGCCTGTGGGCAATCAATGACACCTGGTCCGCCTGTGAGGCGTGTCGTCTGAAGTGGCAGGTGAAGCAAAATGGTCGGGTGCTGGCTAAAGGCACAACGACCCTTACGCTTCCCCCGGATTCGGGCAGCAGGGTAAAGGAGATCGCCGTCACGCCGGGCAGCAGGCATAACGTTACCATTGAGTATGACATTGCGGATCGAGCCGGTAAAACCGTGGGGAGCAACCTGCGCCTGGAGAAGGTAGAAGGCCCTTCAGCGCAATAAGCTGAACACGCGCTGCACCAGAAGGGCTCCGCTTGCCTGCGCTGGCTAACCGTCGCTGCTGTTTACCCCCGGCATGCCGGCCTGCATTTTCAGCGCGTTAACGAACCAGCGTCCGGCCGGGCCCGGCGGACGTTCTTCCAGGTGCACCGCCTGCATGGAAAAACCGGGCCCGACGTCGGGCTGCATCTGCACGTTCAGCGTGACCAGTTTTCCCGCCGCGAGATCCTCCTCAACCATCGGCAGCGGCATATAGCCCCAGCCAAGCCCGGCGCGCAGGAAGGCGTGCTTCGCGCCCATATCCGCCAAATGCCATGTCCTTGACGACATAACGCCAAAGCTCCGGCCCGCGGTGAGAGAGGAGCGATCGGCCAGCACAAGCTGGACGTGCTCCTGTAAAAGCGAGCGCAGGATCGGGCCAGACGCGTCAGCCAGCGGGTGCCCCGGGGAGACAACGGCCACCGCGGGCACGCTGAGAAGAAATTCAGCGGTGCAACCCGCCGGGAGGTGCGGCAGCGAGCCGGTTATCGCCACCCGGCAGTGGCCGTCCAGCAAAGGCTGGAGCACCGCCCCCAGCGCCTCCACGTACAAACGCAGCGGCGTGTCGGGAAATGCCTGATGAAACGCCTGCACCGCAGCGATGAGCCGGGCAACGGGAAACATCACATCGACGGATACCGCCAGCTCAGGCTCCAGCCCCTCTGCCAGGGTGCGCGCCTTCGCCTTAAACGCGTCCATCCCGGCCGCGGCCAGGCGTGCCGCTTCCAGCATGGCGACGCCCGCCTCCGTCAGCTTCGGATAACGCCCGGAGCGATCGAATAACGGAAACCCGACCTGCGCCTCAAGGTTCGCCAGCGTCGCGCTGACGACCGACTGCGCGCGCCGCAGCCTGCGCCCGGCGGCGGAAAAACTCCCCTCATCAGCCGCGGCAATAAAGGTGCGCAGCTGATCAACAGACATACCGTCCAGCATGTATCGCTCCGGCAGATGGATTCCATCTAATTATATAGGCTATTCAGATAGGTCAAAGATTACTACTCTCTCTGCACGTTCACTACTCTTCATTGAAGGAAATTCAGCATGAAAACAACAACTGTAGGTATTATCGGCGCTGGCGCTATCGGGCAAGCTTTTGCGGGGCAGCTGGTTAACGCGGGGATAAACGTTATTCTTAGCAACAGCCGCGGACCGGAAAGCCTGGCCGACGTGGTTGAGAGACTGGGCCGCGGGGCACGCGCCGGCACCGTCCGGCAGGCCGCCGAAGCCGATATCGTTTTTGTCAGCACCAACTGGGACAAAACCGAAGCCGCGTTAAGCGGCATCAGCTGGGCGGGGCGTATCCTGATTGACGCCACTAACCCGGTGCTTTTGCCTGGCTACAGGCTGGCTGAGCTGGGCGGGGAAAACTCAAGTCAGGTCGTCACCCGCTGGGCTCCGGGGGCGCGCGTAGTCAAAGCCTTCAACACCCTGCTTGCCGGGGTGCTGGCTCAGGATCCGGCGCAGGCGGGCGGGCGTCGCGTCGTCTTTATCTCCGGAGACCATGCTGATGCGAAGGCGGAGGTCAGCGCGCTGGCCGGGCAGCTGGGTTTCGCAACTATCGATTTAGGCAGCCTGGAGGTTGGCGGTACGCTTCAACAGTTCCCCGGAGGGCCTCTTCCGGCGGTAAACCTGGTTCAACTGGCATAGCAAAGGGCAACGATAAAGATGACGCAGCGTACTTCCGCAGAGACGTTTGAAGAATACCTTCCCGGCAGGCTGCTCAGGGAACATCGGGCGCAATCCTCCCGGGACGTATTCGTGCAAATTCTGGCGCGCAGGCACGAGCAGGAAAACGTCATTATTCCGGCGGTGCCGGAGCCTTTTATCGTCTGGATCCTCTCCGGCCAGGCCGTCGTGGAGGAGCGTTCCCCCGGTGAACCGTGGCTATCTAACCGCGTTAGCGCAGGGGATTTCTTTCTCACGACGGCGGCCTCTCCCACTGAAATGCGGTGGCGCGCCGGGCCAGACGCGCCGTTCGTCGTTATGCATGTTTATATGGGAGTGGCCATGATGCAGGAATACGAGCTGCGGGAAGTCTCCGGCGCGCGCGACGAAACGCTATCCGCCCTGCTGGAGCAGATACGCCAGGAGCTGTATCTGCAAAATCCCCCCAGCGGCCCGTTTATCCAGGGCATCGCGCAGGCACTGGCGGTACACCTGATCCGCACCTACGGCACGCGTACGAAACGACACCGCGGGGGCCTGCAGGCGTTTAAGCTGCACCGGGTCTTCACGGCAATGCGCGAAGGGCTGGCCCAGCCGTTTGACCTGGCACGGCTGGCGACGCTGACCGAGCTTAGCGAATACCACTTCAGCCGCGCCTTCAAACAGTCTACCGGGCTTTCACCTTCCCACTATTTTATCCGGCTACGCATGGAGGAGGCGCGTCGCATGCTGTCGGAAAGCGATGATTCCATTATCAATATTGCGCTGAACGTCGGTTACACCAGCCCCAGCCACTTTGCTGCCGTATTCCTCAGGCATAACGGCGTGACGCCCTCCCACTATCGCCGCGATGCCGTTCGCAGCAAAAGCCCGACAGTTTGAGCAAAAGCCCGCGCGAAGCGACCGCCCGAAAGAGCCATTATTGACCCGTGCTTCAGACGTTCTTTCTGAAGCGTTGAAATTAACTCTTAAGAGGATCGTTTATGGAACTCAAAGGTAAAGTCGCGCTCATCACCGGTGCATCAAGCGGAATCGGGGCCTCCACGGCCAAAAAATTAGCGGAACAGGGCGTCAGGGTTGGTCTCGCCGCCCGCCGTCTGGATCGCCTTCAGGCGCTGGCGTCTGAAATTGAGGCTGCCGGCGGCGAAGCCATGGCGCTGGTCATGGACGTCACTGACCCGGCCTCGGTGAATGAAGGGGTGGCGGCACTGCACAAGCGCTATGGCCATATTGATATCGCCTTTAATAACGCCGGGCTGATGCCGATTTCGGATATCGCCAGCCTCCGGGTTGACGAGTGGCACCGTATGGTCGACGTAAACGTAAAAGGGCTGTTTAACACCGTGGCGGCCGTGCTGCCGGTAATGCAGTCGCAGCGGTCTGGGCATATCATCAATACCTCGTCGATCGCCGGGCGCAAAACCTTCCCCGGGCTTGGCGTATACTGCGCGACGAAGCACGCGGTTGCCGCCTTCTCGGATATTTTGCGAATGGAGCTGGCGCCCCAGTTCAACATTCGCGTCACCTCGCTCCAGCCAGGTGCCGTGGAAAGTGAACTGTTCGAGCATATCAGCGATGAAAACTATCGCGCGCAGATGGAACAGCTGAAGGAGAAGATGACGTTCCTGAAGGCCGACGATATCGCCGACTCAATTCTTTACGTGCTGCAGGCACCGGAACATGTGGACGTGGCGGAGCTGTTTATTATGCCAACCGAACAGCCGTGGTAAGAGGGTAAAGCGGGTCAGGCTGGCGCCTGACCCGCTGCGCTAGTTCGCCGATGCCGTAGGTCTGATGGTGATTTCGGTTGTATCAACGCTCTCAGGCGCCTCGATGATATGGCGCACGGCGCGGGCGATATCAGCCGGCTTAAGGGCAATCGCGCGGTACGCATCCATCGCCGCCATGGTTTCCGCGTGCGTAATGGTTGAGGCCAGTTCACTTTCCACCACCCCAGGGTTGACGCAGGTCACGCGGATGTTCGAGCTTTCCTGGCGTAAACCATCGGAAATGGCCCGCACCGCAAATTTGGTCGCGCAGTAAACGGCGGCCGTGGGCACGACGGACAAGGCGCCAATCGAGCCGATATTGATAATCTGCCCCGCGTTCTGGGCTTCCATAATCGGCAGCACCGCGCCAATTCCCCACAGCACGCCCTTGATATTCACGTCAATGGTGCGCTCCCACTCATCCTGCTTGCCCGCCGCGAGCGGGGAAAGAGGCATAATGCCCGCGTTGTTAATAAGCACGTCAATGCGGCCCCACTTTTCCCGTGCTGCCTGAACGAAGGCGGCCATCGACTGGCGGCTGGTCACGTCCAATACCTGAGCCTCTGCCTCCCCTCCTGCGCTGCGGATTTCATCGGCCAGGGCGCGAATGCGATCCAGCCTGCGCGCTCCCAGAAAAACCTTCGCGCCCGCCTTGCCCAGCTCTCTGGCAATACCTTCTCCGATACCGCTTGATGCACCGGTAATTAAGATGACTTTGTTCATGGTGTGCTCCTTCAGTTGAGTTCAGAGTGATAATAGATACGCACCATTGTTTCTTGTATCCTGCCTTTACTGGACTCACTGGTTAGCGATATTAAACAATGAAAATCGATCTGAATTTATTACCGCTTTTTCTGGCGGTCGCCGAGGAGCGCAGCTTCAGCGCTGCCGCCGGGCGGCTGGGCATCACCCGCTCCGCCGTCAGCCAGGGAATCAGACGTCTTGAAGACGGGCTTCAAACCCTGCTGGTGATGCGCACAACGCGCTCGGTAAGCCTCACCGAAGCGGGCGAACGGCTGCGTAACGCGCTGCAGGGGCCCATCGCCAATATTGAGGCGGCCTATGACGATGCGGTGTCGGACAGCACGCCGCGCGGTCAGCTCAGGATCGCGGTCACCTCAATTGCGGAAGCGTTTCTTTCCGGCCCGCTGCTCGCATCGTTTGCGGCAGCGCATCCTGAGGTCTCGCTTGATATCTTCGTGTCGGACGAGGAGTTCGATATCGTGGCGGCGGGATACGACGCCGGGGTGAGGCTGGGCGAGGTGATTGAAAAAGACATGATTGCCGTTCCCCTAACGGGGCAGCAGCGTGAACGGGTGGTGGCCTCCCCCTCCTATCTGGCGACGCGCGGCGCGCCCGAACACCCCCGCGAGCTGGTTGCGCACCGGTGCATCGGGTGGCGCCCTTCCCCGGACGTTGCCCCCTATCGCTGGGAGTTTGAGGAGGCTGGCGTGCCGTTCGATGTGGCGATTGAGCCGCAGATCGCCACTAACGATCTGCGCCTTATGCTCAGCCTCGCGCTGGCCGGCGGCGGCATAACCTTTGCCACGGAGGACACCTTCACGCCGTATCTCGAATCAGGACAGCTGGTTTCCCTGCTGGATGCGTACCTTCCCTCTTTTCCCGGCTTTTATCTCTATTTCCCCCAGCGTCACAATATGGCCCCCAAGCTCAGGGCCCTGATCGAGCACATCCGCCAGTGGCGACAGGCCCCTGCCGCGCCCCCTGCTCTGCGGTAGGACGGATCGCACCCCGGCATGCAGATTTTCCCTAATCTACCGCCTCCCTTTGATGAGCATCAACGACAGCACGTCGTTACCGTGGAAAATGAAAACGGACGCGATGGCCAGGACTTCACTCAAGGATGGAACCTTAAAAATGTACAGACCCATAGTCGTTATCCTCTTTATTCTTTTGACATTAGCCGCCCTCATTGAAATCGGCATCATCCCTTTCGGTTAAGACCTGATACTTCATAAAGGCCACGCCTGCGGCCTTTTATTTGTTAAATGTGATAAAGAAATAATTTATTTTTGAGTAGCAGAATTTTACCCGCGTGTAAAAATATATTTTATAAATGAGAACGTTTATAATATATCATACAGTAGATATTTTACCCTAACTTAAATCGCTATTAAGCACTCATTAACCCTAACCTGAATTATATATTTACCGCACATTTTTCATAATATTTTCGCCACGCCAGCACCGTTTTAAAGGTTGCACCTCTTACGCAAAACCCCTTTTACGCCGCGCCCTTTTAGCTAACGAAATATATTCATGCTATTGATTAATTCCCCCTGCAATCGCAGCGCAGGGTTTACGGTTACTTAATTTGCTTATTCAGACATTTATAGCTATATCATTTTCATAACGAAATAAACCCATACCTGCACAAATAATAAGGCTTACACATCGCAAATATATAAATAAACAACAGTTTCTTGAGTAAATAATTAGCTTCGCCCTGATGTTGCCACTTTTAATACTGGCGGGCATCGTTCGCGCTAAAGAAAGTAACGGTAAATCCTGTTTATTTAACAGTATTTTCGCCGGGAGCGCGCTCATCCCTTCAGAAACGATGGCCTTAATTGACACGCCGTAACCAATAACTCTGCTGGAGTAATAACTGTATGAGCCAAATATCTGTTATATCTAAATTAACTGGCGTGGAAACGACCACGGAAGGGACACAGATAACACTCGATAATTCCTCAATCGTTAAGCTTAACGTGGATCGAGCCGACATCGCAGATTACTCCCGCAGCGGAAACGATCTGGTGATTACCCTGCAATCGGGCGAAGTGATCACCCTGAAGAATTTTTTCGTCACGGATGCGCAGGGCGTGAGCCAGCTGGTGCTCCAGGAAAGCGACGGTGCGCTGTGGTGGATTGACGATCCAACCGGTGCCGCTACCTATGAATCCATCGCCTCCACGGACGCGTTGCTGGCGGCATCCGGGAGCGACGCGGGCGGCGCAGCCGTATGGCCATGGGTGCTGGGCGGCCTGGCCGCCGCAGGCGGGATCGCCATTGCGGCAGGCTCCGGCGGCGGAGGCGGCGGGGACGACGATGACGATAACCCGAACCCCGGCAATCCGGGTCCGGGCAACCCTACCGAACCTGACACCACGCCACCGGACGCGCCAACCAACCTGCAATTCTCCCCGGACGGCAAAACCGTTACCGGCAGCGCCGAGCCTGGCAGTACCATCACGCTGAAGGATGCCGATGGCAACACGGTCGGGACAGGCAAGGCGGGCAGCGACGGGAAATTTACCATTGAGCTCGGTACGCCGCTCACCAACGGCGAAAAGATTACCGCCATCGCCACCGATCCGTCCGGAAACGCCAGCCAGGGAGGTCAGGTGACCGCGCCGGATCTGACCGCACCGGATGCGCCGGAGATCGTCACCGTTACCGACAGCGTGGGTACCGAAGCGGGCCCGCTGAGCAACGGACAGCGTACCGACGATGCACGCCCGACGTTCAGCGGTATCAGTGAAGCCGGTACCGTCATTACCTTCTACGACAACGGCAAACCGATCGGCACCGTCACGGCCGACGCCAGCGGGAAATGGAGCTTTACCCCAGCAACCAACCTGGCTGAAGGCAGCCACTCGATTACCACCACCGCAACCGATGCCGCAGGCAATATCAGCTCGCCGTCCACGGCGGTGACCTTCGTGGTTGATACGGTCGCGCCGGGCGCCCCGGCTATCACCGGCATTACCGATGATGTTGCGCCCAATACCGGCACGCTCGGGAGCGGAAGCACCACCAACGACCCGCGTCCACAGCTTACTGGCACGGCAGAAGCCGGCTCTACGATCACCATCTATGACAACGGCGTTGCCATTGGTACGGCTGTCGTCGGCAGCAACGGAAGCTGGAGCTTTACGCCGTCGGTGAACCTGAGCGAAGGCAGCCACCAGCTGACCGTGCGCGCCACCGACGTGGCCGGAAACACCGGTCCGGCTTCTCCGGCCTTTACCGTGACGGTGGACGTCACCACTCCGGCAGCGCCGACAGGATTTATCGTTAACGACGATACCGGGGGGCTGAAAGGCGCGATTACCGCCGGGCAGTTTACCGACGAGTCGCAGCCCCGGCTGACGGGCAGAGGGGAACCCGGCAGCACCATCACGATTTACGATAACGGCGTTGCCATCGGCAGCACCACCGTTCTGCCTGACGGCACGTGGAGCATCACGCCAGCCGCTCCGCTGGCGGAGGGGCCACACTCGATCACCCTGCGCGAAACCGATGCGGCAGGAAACCAGAGCGGCATGTCTCAGCCGCTCAACTTCACCGTCGATCTCACGCCGCCTCCGCTGCCCGCAGCGACGATCAATTCCGCAGGCACGCAAATCACCGGTACCGCCGAGCCGGGCAGTAAAATCGTTATCACCAACAACAGTGGGCTGAAAATCGGCGAAGCTACCGCCGACAGCAACGGCAACTACGTCGCCAACCTGAACCCTGCGCAAACCAACGGCGAGATTATTTCCGTGGTCGCGTCCGATGCCGCAGGCAACCAGAGCCAGCCGGCAGTGGTTAACGCGGCGGATATCACCGCGCCTGCCGCGCCGGGCAACCTTGTGGTGGCAGAAAACGGTGGAAGCGTCAGCGGCACCGCCGAGCCAAACAGCACCATTACGATCAGGGCGCCGGACGGTACCATCATCGGCGAAGCCACCGCGGGGCCGGACGGCACCTTCACCATCCCGATTTCCCCACCGCAGACCAACGGCGAAGCCCTTGAGGTGACGGCTACCGACGGCAGCGGCAACACCAGCCCGTCTGGCTATGCCGACGCGCCGGATACCACCGATCCGCTGGCTCCGGAAAACGTGGTGATTTCTCCAGACGGCACGACGGTAACCGGTACCGCCGAGCCGGGCAGCACCGTCACCATCCGTGAAAACGGCGTGAAGGTCGGTGAAGCGGTCGCGGACGATGAGGGTAATTTCAGCGTTGACCTGATCCCGCCGAAAGCCAACGGCGAAGCGCTGACCGCGGATGCCACTGACGCCGCAGGCAACACCGGCCCGACCGCGCCGTTTGACGCGCCGGATATCACCGCGGCACAAACCCCGGTTATCACCGGCGTGGTGGATGATGCGCCCGGCGTCACCGGCTCCGTCAGCCAGAACGGTCTCACCAACGACAAAACCCCAACCATTAACGGAACGGGCGAGCCCGGCACCACGATCACCCTCTACAGCGGCACCGCTGAGATTGGCACCGCGGTGGTTGGGCCTGACGGCCAGTGGTCCATCACGCTGGAAGCGGATCTTCCCGACGGCGGGCACGTTCTGACGGCGACGGCGGTTGACGCCAACAATAACCTCAGCGGGACGTCAAACACCTGGAGCATCACGGTGGATACCTCCGCTCCGGCCGTCCCGGCAATTACCCAGGTCATTGATGACGTGCCGGACCGCACCGGGCCGCTGGACACCAATGGCACCACCAACGACACGCTCCCAACCCTGAGCGGAACCGGCGAGCCGGGCACCACCGTGACGATCCGCCTGGACGGACAGGATATCGGTACCGCTTCCGTTAACAGCGCCGGGGCATGGACCTTCACCCCAGACGAGCCATTAGAAGACGGTCAGCACACCTTCACCGTCATCGCGAGCGATGCGGCAGGCAACGCCAGCGCATCGTCCGGAGGCTTTACCCTTACCGTTGACACCACCCCGCCGCCGGCAGCCACGATTGGTGCCGTCTCCGACAACGTCGGTCCCGTGCAGCTTCCGCTCAACAGCGGAGACACCACCGACGACACCCTGCCGCAGCTGCAGGGCACCGCGCCGGAAGGCACCACCATCACTATTTACGACGGTACAACCCTGCTCGGCACGGCCGTGCTTGACGGCAGCGGCGGCTGGAGCTTTACGCCCACCACGCCGCTGACGGACGGCCCGCATTCGCTGACGGTTCACGCCACCGATGCGGCGGGAAACACCACCATATCTCCACCGTTTGAGCTGGCGATTGACACCACCGCGCCCGCGACGCCGGGCATTCCTGACATCACCGTTAACCCGGACGGCAGCTCCCCAGGCACGGCCCTGAACCCGGGTGAAACCACCCGCGACACCACGCCGACCCTGAGCGGCTCGGGTACGCCGGGGGATACGGTGAACATTTACGATGGCGGCACCAAAATTGGTGAAGCAGAGATCGATGCCGACGGGAACTGGAGCTGGACGCCGGACGATCCGCTCCCTGACGGCACCTACGATCTCTCCCTGACGGTGACCAATCAGGACAGCGCGGGTAACGAAAGCGCCCCGTCCACGCCGGTAACCATCACCATTGACAGCGACGCGCCTGCCGCACCGGGCGTTCCGGTAGTGACGGACAGCGTGAGCCAGATCACCGGCCCGGTGGCCGATGGCGGCTCCACCAACGATCCGCGTCCGGTCCTTAGCGGCACCGGCACGCCGAACGACGTGATCACCATCTATGACCAGGTGGGCACCGGCGAGCCGCAGGCCGTAGGCAGCGTTACTGTAGACGGTAACGGCAACTGGACCTGGCGTCCTGACGCCAACGTTGGTGAAGGGACGCACGAATACACGGCCACCGCTACCGATGAGGCGGGTAACGAATCGGCTCCATCGGCAGGCATTTCGATTACGGTGGATACCGTCGCGGCGGATACCCCGACCATCAGCGCCATCGGCGGCGCGCAGAACGGCGGCTCCATCAGCGACACCACGCCGACCATGGGCGGCACCGGCACCAGCGGTGAGACGGTAATCGTCTACAACAACGGCGTGGAGGTGGCGCGCGTTCCGATCGTTGATGGTGCATGGACTTACACCTTATCAGCGCAGACCGACGGCCCGCTGAACATCACCGTGGCGGCGGTAGACGGTGCGGGCAACCTCAGCCCAACCAGCCCGCTCTTTACGGTGACGGTCGATACGCAGGCACCGACCGTGCCGCAAATTGACGCGGTGGCCGACAGCCAGCTGACGGATAACGTTCTCTATACCCGCGACGGCACGCCTACCCTTACCGGGATTGGCGAGCCGGGATCAACCGTAACGGTTTCCGTGGACGGCGCACCGTCGCCGGTTGTCGTGGTGGTTCAGCCGGACGGGACATGGTCCTGGACCGCAGACCCCGCGCTGGCGGACGGGGCGCACACCTTCTCGGTTGCCGCGAGCGACGCGGCGGGGAATACTTCCGCCAGCTCCGGCGATCTCAGCGTGACGGTGGATACCCAGGCTCCGGCAGCGCCAGAGAACATCGCCATTGCCGCGCAGGGCACGCCGCTGACCGGTGAGGCGGAAGATGGCGTGACGGTGACGGTTCGTGACGCTAACGGCAATATCATCGGGACCGGGGTCGCGACGGGAGGTAACTTCTCCATCGCCCTCTCCCCGGCCCAGCTGGATACGACCACACTTGAGATCACCGCCACGGACGCGGCAGGCAATGAAGGCCCGACAACCACCTTTGACGTACCGGACTCCCCGCTTATTCTGCCAGCGGTGCCGGTGATTACGGCGATCAACGACGACGTCGATCCGGTCACTGGGAATGTGAAGGACAAAACCACTAACGATACCCAGCCAATCCTTACCGGCACCGCCGATCCGGGTAGCGTCATCGCCATTTATCAGGATGGGGTGCTGGTTCCGCTGACCAGCGTTGTTGCGGATGCAGACGGTAACTGGAGCTACACGCCGCTGCTGCCGCTCGCGGAAGGCTCACACACCTTTGAAGTGACCGCCACGAATATCACCACCGGCGCCACCAGCGGCCGCTCGCCGGTCGCCTCCGTCACCGTCGACCTCACCGATCCAACCGCGCCAGCCATCGGCGCGGTGACCGATGACGTCGGTCCCGTCACCGGTCCGGTCGGCGACGGGCAGAGCACCAACGACAATCGCCCTACCCTTACCGGCACGGGCACCGCCGGGGACACCATTACGGTATACAGCAACGGCAACCCGCTGGGCACCGTCCTCGTAGGGCCGACCGGCACCTGGAGCTATACGCCGCCAGCGCTGGATGACGGCAGCCACACGCTCACCGTGACGGCCACCGATCCGGCCGGCAACGAGAGCGCAGCGTCGGCGGGCATCACCATCGTCGTCGATACCGTTTCCACCACGCCGGTGATCGCCAGCGTGACGGATAACGCCGGCAATGCCGCAACGCCTGTCCCAAGCGGCGATCCGACCAACGACGCCACGCCAACCCTGACCGGTACCGCAGAGCCGAACAGCGTCGTCGCCATTTTTGACGGCACCACGCAGATTGGCACCGTGGCAGCGGACGGAACCGGGGCCTGGACATTTACCCCAGAAACCGCACTCGGCGAAGGAACGCATAGCTTTACCGTCAGAGCGACCGATCCGCAGGGCAACGTCAGCCAGCCGTCCAACGCCTGGAGCGTCGAAATCGATCTTACCGCGCCACAAGTGCCGACGATCGCTACGGTCAGCGACAACGCCCCGGGTGGCGTAACCGGCCCGCTTACCGCCGGACAGGTCACCAATGACGCCACGCCAACCCTCAGCGGTACCGGCCAGGCGGGTACCACCATTCACGTGCTGAACAACGGCGTGGAGATTGGTACCGCCACGGTTGACGGCAGCGGCAACTGGACCTTTACGCCGGATCCGATCCTCCCGGACGGGACTTACAGCCTGCGCGTCAACGCCAGCGATGACGTTGGAAACGTGTCTGCCAACTCGCCGGTATTCGCCTTTACGGTCGATACCACCGGCCCGGCGGCACCGGCCGTGGCCTCGGTGATTGACGACGCCGCGCCGGGTACCGGAACCATCGTCACCGACGGCTCCACGAACGATACCCGTCCTACCTTCACCGGCACCGGCGAAGTGGGCTCAACGGTACACGTGATTGTCGATGATGTGGAAATCGGCACGGCGGTGGTCAACGCCCAGGGCACCTGGACCTTTACGCCGACCACCGAACTGGGCGAAGGGCCGCACGCCATTACCTTTAACGCCACCGATGCTGCAGGCAATACCGGGCCAACATCGCCAGCGTTCAACCTGACGGTGGATACGTCAGTGCCCGAGGCGCCGGCCTTTACCCCGGCCACCGACGATGTCGGTACCGTGCTGGGCCCGGTCGCCTCCGGGCAGAGCACGGACGACACCACGCCAACGCTGAACGGCACCGCGGCGGCCAACGCGACCATCACCATTTATGAAAGCGGTCGTGAAGTGGGTACCGCCGTGGCGGACGCAAACGGCGTCTGGAGCTTTACCCCCGGCACGCTGGCAAACGGCAGCCACACCTGGACCGCCACGGCAACCGACGCCGCGGGCAACGTCAGCCCTGCCTCACCGGGCTTCACGCTGGTTGTGGATACCGCCGCGCCCGTCGCGCCTGTTATCACCCAGGCAATTGACGATGTCGGTACCGTCACGGGAGCGATCGGTGCCGGGCAGGCCACGAACGATACCCAGCCTCGACTGGTGGGAACCAGCGAACCGCTGGCAACGGTGAATATCTATGAGGGCACCACGCTGGTAGGCACCGGTACGGCCGATGCCAACGGCAACTGGACCGTCGATATCACCGCGCCGCTGGGCGACGGGCCACACACCTTTACCGCAGAAGTAACGGACCAGGCGGGCAACACCAGCGATCCGTCCGCCAGCTTCAGCCTGACCGTTGATACCGCGCCGCCTGCGCTGCCGGTGCTGATCAGCATTACCGATGACGTCGGTAATAACGCAACGCCGATCGCCAGCGGCGGATTAACCAACGATGCCCGACCAACGCTGACCGGCACGGCGGAAGCCGGGGCGACGATAACCATCTTTGACAATGGCGTACAGATTGGCACCGCTGTCGCCACCGGCGGCGCGTGGACGTTCACGCCGTCGACGCCGCTGGCTGACGGTCCGCATAACCTGACCTTCTCCGCCACCGACGCGGTGGGCAACGCCAGCGCGCAGACCGGGGGGTACACCATCAACGTGGACGCCACGGCTCCTGTCGCACCGGCCATCACCTCGATTGTGGATGATGTGGGCAGCATCACCGGCCCGGTAACCGGCACCAACCCAACCAACGACGCGCGTCCGACGCTAAACGGTACGGCGGAAGCCAATTCCACCGTGCGCATTTACGACGGCACGACGCTGATTGGAACGGTGACCGCCGACGCCAACGGCAGCTGGACGCTGCCGCAGACCACGGTACTGGCCCAAGGACCACATAACCTCACCGTGACCGCCACCGACGCCGCGGGCAATACCAGCGCGCCGTCGCCGGTTATTACGCTGAACGTCGACCTGACGCCACCACCTGCGCCAGCCGGTCTGGCGGTGATCGCCAACGGTACGCTGGTTACCGGTACGGCGGAAGCTGGCAGTACCGTCACCATCACCACCAGCACCGGAACGGTGCTCGGTACGGCCGTCGCGGACGGTAGCGGAAGCTTCAGCGCCACCATCAATCCGCCGCAAAACGGCGGGGAGTCGCTGATTGTCTATGCGACGGATAAGGCCGGGAACGCGGGCGTAACGACCTCGGTGATTGCGCCGATCACGACCATCCCGGACGCCCCGGTTATCGCCACCATCAACGATAACGTCGGCACGGTTACCGGCAACCTGACCAACGGTAAAACCACCGACGACACTACGCCAACCCTGAGCGGCACGGCGCAGCCGAACGCGACCATCACCCTGTACAACAACGGGGTAGTGATGGGTACGGTCACCGCGGACGTCAACGGTAGCTGGAGCTTCACCACGCCAGCGCTGAGTGAAGGCCCGCATGCCTTCACCGCCACGGCGGGCAACGGTTCAGGCACCAGCCCGATCTCAACCCCGACCACCGTCATTGTCGATCTCACTGCGCCAGCGGCCCCGACCGGGACCTTCAACGCGGACGGCAGCGTCCTGACCGGCAGCGCCGAAGCGGGCAGCACCGTCACCATCCGCCTGGCGGACAATTCAACGGTCACCGCCACGGCGGACGGCAACGGTACCTGGAGCTACACCTTCCTCAATAAACAGACGGAAGGTCAGACGCTGCAGATCACCGCTACCGATCCGGCAGGCAACGTCTCGCTGCCGGGCTCAGCCCTGGCGCCGATCGTGCCGCTGTCGGCCAGCACCAACGTCGAAGAGCTGGCGCTCACCACCACCGCCACGGTGACCAATTCGCAGTACAGCGACTACGGTTTCCTGCTGGTGGGTGCGGTGGGTAACGTGCTGACGCTGCTCGGCAACGACACCGCGCAGGTTGGTTTCACCGTTGGCAGCGGCGGCAGCGCGGATATTGCCGTGAACGCCAACGCCACGGGTGCCGTGCTCTCCCTGCTCAATACCCTTGAGCTGGTGGTGCAGCGCTTCGACGCCGCCAACAATACCTGGACCACCGTGGTCGATACCGGGCAGCCGCAGTTCGCTGACCTGCTGACCCTCGGCGCCACGGGCGTATCGCTGAACCTGGCCGGGCTGGCGAACGGCCAGTATCGCGTTCTCAGCTATAACACCAACCTGCTGGCAACCGGCTCCTACACCAGCCTCGACGTGGCGGTGAAGGAGACCAGCGCGGGCACCGTGTCCGGCGATACCAGCCTTGCCGGTAACGTGATCACCGACGTGGATCCGACCGCAGGCAGCGACAATGCCCCGGCGGGCACCACCGTCACCGCGGTCACCAACGCCCAGGGCACCACCACCAGCGTCACGGCTGACGGCACGGTGATTCAGGGGCTGTACGGTACGCTGACCATCAACCTGGACGGCAGCTATACCTACAACCTGACCAACACCAGCGCCGCGGTCATTGGCCGCACGGAGAACTTCACCTACACCATCACCCATAACGGCACCAGCGCCTCGGCAAATCTGGTGCTCTCCTTGGGCGACGGAACCACCAGCAGCAGCATCGTGGCCGTGGACGATACCGCCTCGCTGACCTTCGATACCACCGTGGAGGCCATCAACAACGGCGCGTCCTCGCAGGGCGGATTTACCCTGGTGGGCATCAACCTTGGCAATACGCTCGGGCTGAACCTGCTGGACGATCTGGCTAACCCGATCATCTACACCGTCGAGGAAGGCACCACCCGCACCATGACCGTTCAGGCGTCCGTTGGCGGCGTGGCGCTGGCCTCGGTGTTCGACCTCTACATCTATAAGTTCAACAATGCGACGCAGACCTTCGAGCAGATGCGCGTTGAACCGGGCTGGCTGCGCGCGCCGCTGCTGGGCGGGACCTCACCGCAGCTGACGCTGAATCTGCCGGCGGGCGAGTACCTGTTCCTGCTGAATACGGCGGCGGGGATCACCGCGCTGACGGCCTACACGCTCAACGTGCTGCAGGATCATGTCTACAGCGTGGCAAGCGTGAGCGAGACCACCACCGGGGACGTGCTGTCGGATGATGTTGCGCCAGCAGGCACCCTGGTCACGCAGGTTAACGGCGTGGCGGTGAACGGCAGCGGCCTGACGCAGATTACCGGCGAGTACGGTACGCTGAGCATCAACGCCGCCGGGGAGTACACCTATACCCTGAAGAGCGGCGTCGGCGCTGACCAAATCAGCACGCCGGATACCTTCGTCTACACCATCACCGCGCCTGACGGTTCGAAAGACACGGCATCGCTGAACATCACCCCAACCGCGCGCCCAATGGACGCGGTGAACGATGTCAGCTCGGTGATGGACGTGAACTCGGTGCACCGCACCGCCGCGTACTCGGATACCACGGTGGGGTCGGCGAGCTGGAACGCCGCGCTGCTCTCCTCAACGCAGGGTAGCGGCACCGGTACCTTTGTGGTGGATGCCAATACCGCGCTGCACAACGTGGTTCTGACGTTTAACGTCGCCTCGCTGCTGTCGCTTGGCGGATTAACGGTTGACTGGACGCTGACCAACGGCACCACCACCATCCGAAACGGCTCGTTCAACGGCGGGCTGCTGCTGGGCGGCAGGGCCACCATCAACCTGACGGGTCTCGACCTGGAAGCGGGAACCTATACCCTGAACTACACCGGCAAAATGGGGCCGCTGGCGGCAGGAAATATCACCATCACCCCAAGCGTGACCGGCACCAGCTATTCGCTGTCGCAGTTCGACGCCACGGGCACCCACACCGTTGACGGCAATATCTTTGACGGTACCGGCTCCGCGGGCGCGATGGACCAGCTGCACTCGGTGGATACCCGCGTGAGCATTACCGGCTACGACGGCGTTACCACAACGCTCGATCCGTACAGCGGCAGCACGCAGGTCAACATCACGGGCCACTACGGCACGCTGGCGATTGCCGCCGACGGCAGTTACACCTACACGCTCAACCCGGGGGTATCGTTCTCGTCCATCACCAGCAAGGAGGTCTTTAACTACACCCTGACCGACGCCAACGGCACCAAAGATACCGCGTCGCTGACCATCAACATGGCGCCGAAATTTGTCAGTTCGGAGCATAACGATCTGATTAGCGGCACGGCCTACGGCGACACCCTGATTTATCAGGTGTTGAACAATACGGCGGGTAACGCGACGGGGGGCAACATCACCAGCGCCGGAGGCGACCACTGGACGAACTTCTCCCTGGCGCAGGGAGACAAGATCGACATTGGCGATCTGCTGGTGGGCTGGAACGGTAGCGCGTCGACGCTTGGGAACTATGTCTCTGTTTCACAAAGCGGTGGCAATACTGTGATCTCCATCGACCGTGACGGCACGGGAGCCGCCTACACTAAATCTACGCTCGTTACGCTTGATAACGTTCAGACCACCTACGACGAGCTTGTTAACCAACAACACATCATTACCTGATAGCACGTGCAGTAAATGACCCGGGCGCGCAGCGCCCGGGCATAAACAATAAAGCAGTACTCTTTTATTAGGGACAAGACATGGGAAAGAAGATGCCTTACTGGTGGCTCTCGTGCTGCCTGATATCTGTGCCCGCTATCGCGGCAAATCCTGCGGCGATGATTAATACCGGACAATTAAGCGAAACGCAGGAACTCCCCTCGTTAAATGGCCGCGTGGCGCCCGTTGCCAGCAAAGCCGCCCCCGGCACGCTACGGCTGGACGACGCCGTTAACCGCGCCGTGAGCTGGCATCCTGCCATCAGTGAAGCCGTCGGCAAACTCTATCAACAGAGCGAAAACGTGGACGTCGCTAAATCGAAATACTATCCGCAGATTAACGCCGGCATGGATAACGGCTATACCCACGACGGTGACGACAACGGCTTTACCCCGTCGCTGGTGCTTTCCCTTTCGCAAATGCTCTACGACTTCGGCAAAGTCGCAAGCCAGGTGCGCGCCGAAAACGCGGGCGTCGCCCAGCAGCAGGCCAACGTGCTGGTGAGCATCGACACCATCGCCCACGATACCGCCATCGCCATGGTGCAGGTTCAGACCTGGCAGCAGATGGTGGGTACCGCCAAAGAGCAGCTGGATGCCCTGACCTCCATCGGCTCGCTGACGAAGCTGCGCAATGACGAAGGGGCCACGTCGCTCTCGGACGTCGTGCAGACCGATGCCCGTATCGAAGGCGCGCGCGCGCAGCTGATGCAGTATCAGGCCAGCCTCGACAGCTCTCGCGCCACGCTGATGAGCATGCTGGGCTGGGACAGCCTGAACGCGGTCAGCAATGAATTTCCGCAAAGCCTGGCCCGCAGCTGCGATATCGCCGAGCCGGACGATCGCCTGGTGCCCTCGGTTTTAGCGGCCTGGGCGCAGGCCAACGTCGCGCAGGCCAATCTCGACTATGCCAACGCGCAGATGACCCCTACCGTCTCGCTGGAGCCGGAAGTCCGCCACTATCTTAACGACCGCTACTCCGGCAACGAAACGCGGGACCGCACCCAGTACTCCGCGTGGGTAAAAGTGCAGATGCCGCTCTATCAGGGCGGCGGCCTCACCGCCCGGCGCAACGCTGCCGGACACGCGGTTGAATCGGCCCAGTCCGCCATCCAGCGCACGCGTCTCGACGTGCGGCAAAAGCTGCTTGAGGCGCGCAGCCAGGTGATGAGCCTGATGAGCACGCTACAGATCCAGGGACGTCAGGAAGCGCTCAGCGCCCGCACCCGCGAGCTGTATCAGCAGCAGTATCTCGATCTCGGCTCCCGTCCGCTGCTCGACGTGCTCAACGCCGAGCAGGAGGTTTATCAGGCGCGCTTCACCCAGCAGCAAACCGCCGGACAGCTGCATCAGCTTCAGCTGAACTGCCTCTACCAGACCGGGCGTCTGCGTCACGCGTTCGATCTTGAAAACCGCACCATCCAGACCGTGGAGATCCAGCCATGAAGCAACGCGATATCCCGCAGGGTGAAAACATGACGGATGAGGCGCTGGAGCAGTGGGCGCAGGCGTTTGGCTACGTGGCGACACGCTATCGCGTTGCCTGCTCGCCGGGCTCGCTGATCGCGGGCGCGCCGTGGCTGAAGGGCAAACCGATGGTCCCCGCGCTGACCCAGCTCGCCCGCGAAGCCGGGCTGACGTTTCAGCTGCTGACGGCCGATCAGCAGTCTATTAACAGCTGGCGGCTGCCGGTGGTGGTGGAGCTGAGCGACGGAAAGATCGGCGTGATCGATAATTTCGACGGCGAAGACACGCTTGAGGTCAGCTTCTTCGACGACAAAATGCACACCAACCGCCTGTCGATGAGCGCGATGTTGCCCGCCATCCGCCACGTTATTGCCCTGCGGCCGCTGGCGGCGCTGAAGGACAGCCGCGTGGATGCCTACATCTCAAAATACCGCCCGGACTGGCTCTACCGGCTGGTGATGCGCGACCTGCGCCCCTACAGCTGGGTAATGCTGGCGGCGCTGTTTATCAACGTGCTTTCCCTTTCGGGAATTGTGTTTTCCATGCAGGTATATGACCGGGTGATCCCCGCCCAGTCCTACCCGACGCTCTACGTGCTGACCATCGGGGTGCTGATCGCCACGCTGTTTGGCTTTGTGCTGCGCGTCGCGCGCGGGCACATTATGGATCTGCTGGGCAAACGCTCGGATCTGCGCGTGTCGGATCGCGTGTTCGGCCATGCGCTACGGCTGCGCCACAGCGCCATTCCGCGATCCACCGGCAGCTTTATCTCCCAGCTGCGCGAGCTGGAGCAGATCCGCGAGATGGTCACCTCCTCCACCATCTCCACCATCGTCGATCTGCCGTTCTTTATCCTGTTTGTGATAGTGCTTGCGATCATCGCGCCGCAGCTGGCGTGGATCGCCCCGGTGGCGGCGGTGATCATGGTCCTGCCCGGCCTGCTGCTGCAGAAGAAGCTGGCGGAGCTGGCGAAGCAGTCGGCGCATGAATCGACCCTGCGCAACGCGGTGCTGGTGGAGAGCGTGCAGGGGCTGGAGGACATCAAGCTGATGCAGGCGGAAAACCGCTTTTTGCAGCAGTGGAACAGCTATATCCAGATCACCGCGGAATCCGGCCTGCGCACCCGCGAGCTGACGCAGAACCTGATCAGCTGGGGGATGACGATTCAGAGCCTGGTCTACGCCGGGGTGATCGTGGTAGGTGCCCCGATGGTCATCGACGGGACCTTAACCACCGGTTCGGTGGTGGCCGCCTCGATGCTGGCCTCGCGAATGATCGCCCCGATGGCGACGCTGTGCGGCGTGCTGGCCCGCTGGCAGCAGGTCAAGGCTGCCAAAGAGGGGCTGGATAGCATTATGCAGCTGCCGACGGAGAACCAGCGCGAAGAGACGCCGATCCGTCAGGACGTGCTGCGCGGCCACTATCTTTTCGAGCAGGCGCAGTTCCGCTATCACCCTGAAGATCCGCGTATGGCGCTGCGCATTAACCGCCTGGAGATCAGGCCGGGCGAGAAAGTGGCGATCCTCGGGCGTAACGGCGCGGGCAAATCCACCCTGCTCCAGGCGATGGCGGGCGGCATGGATCTGGCCGGCGGCGAGCTGCGGCTGGATAACCTCAGCCTGCCGCATCTGGACGTGGCGGACGTGCGGCGAAACGTCGGCTTTATGACCCAGAACGCGCGGCTGTTTTACGGCACCCTGCGCGAGAACATCACGCTCGGGATGCCGCGCGCCACCGATGAAGAGATCTTCGAGGTGCTGGAGATGTGCGGCGCGGCCAGCTTTGTACAGAAGCTGCCGAAGGGGCTGGATTACCCGATTATGGAGAACGGCGTGGGGCTGTCCGGCGGACAGCGGCAGTCCATTCTGCTGGCGCGAATGCTGCTGCGCGATCCGAATATCGTGCTGATGGATGAACCGACCGCCTCCCTGGATGAACACACCGAGCGGGAGTTTATTCAGCGTCTCGGAGCCTGGCTCGGCAACCGCACGCTGGTGGTTGCAACCCACCGCGTGCCGGTGCTGGATCTGGTAGAGCGCGTGGTCGTGCTCAAAGACGGGATGCTGGTGATGGATGCGCCAAAAGCGCAGGCGCTGAACAACAGCCGAATGCAGCAACAGCAGCAGGCAACCGGACGGGAGTGGAAAAATGAAAATCAGTCAGCGTGACGTTGCCGCAGTGGACGATCTGGATAACGCGCTCGACTCCGAAAGCGGGTATACGGGCGCCCGGCGCATTGTTTTTTTCTCCCTGCTGATGTTTGTGGCGCTGGGCGTCTGGGCGTGGTTCGGGGTGCTGGACGAAGTCTCAACCGGGACCGGTAAAGTGATCCCCAGCTCGCGCGAGCAGGTGCTGCAGTCCCTGGACGGGGGGATCCTCACCGAGCTGAACGTGCACGAAGGCGATCAGGTGCAGGCCGGACAGGTGCTGGCGCGGCTTGATCCAACCCGCTCGGAATCCAACGTTGGCGAAAGCGCGGCGCGCTACCGCGCGTCGCTGGCCTCCAGCGCCCGTCTGTACGCTGAGGTGAACGATCTGCCGCTGAAGTTCCCGCCTTCGCTGGAGAAATGGACCGACCTGACCGCCGCCGAAACGCGGCTCTACAACTCGCGGCGCGCGCAGCTGGAGGACACGCAGCGTGAGCTGCGCTCCGCCCTGGCGCTCGCCAATAAGGAGCTGGCGATCACCCAGCGGCTGGTGAAAACCGGGGCTGCCAGCCACGTGGAAGTGCTGCGCCTGCAGCGCCAGAAAAGCGACCTGGAGCTGAAGCTCACCGACGTGCGTTCCCAGTATTACGTGCAGGCCCGGGAAGCGCTGTCGAAGGCCAACGCCGAGGTGGATATGGTGTCGGCGATCCTGAAAGGCCGCGAGGATTCCGTCACCCGCCTGACGGTGAAATCCCCGGTGCGCGGGATCGTGAAAAACATCAAAGTCACCACCATCGGCGGCGTAATCCCGCCTAACGGCGAGCTGATGGAGATTGTGCCGGTGGACGATCACCTGCTGATTGAAACCCGCCTTTCGCCGCGCGATATCGCCTTTATCCATCCTAATCAGGAGGCGCTGGTGAAGATCACCGCCTACGATTACGCCATTTACGGCGGGCTGCACGGGGTGGTGGAGACCATTTCGCCGGACACCATTCAGGACGAAGCCAAGCCCGAGGTGTTCTATTATCGGGTGTTTATTCGTACCAGCCAGGATTATCTGGTGAACAAGGCCGGCAGGCACTTCTCGATTGTCCCGGGGATGATCGCGACGGTAGATATTAAGACCGGGGAGAAAACGGTGCTGGACTATCTGATTAAGCCGTTTAACAGGGCGAAGGAGGCGCTGAGAGAGCGGTAGTCAAACACCGGGTGGCGGCTACGCTCCCTCTCCCTGTGGGAGAGGAATATTCAAAATCACCGACCATAATTTAATCGCAAAATCATTATAAGTTAATGATTAACAAGTAAATTTAACAGTTGTGCAATTCCAAGTGAATGCATACGATTTCAACGTAACAGTACCCACAACAACACCCGCTGTTATGCAAATTGTATGCACCACTTATGCAAAAGGAGAAAGCAACGATACGGTTAAATGATAGTGCGATCGGCGGACTACGCGCAAAAAATTCAGCTTACTATGTTTTCCGTGACGACGGTACAAGGGGAGCCGGACGGTTAGGTATCAAAATTTTCCCTTCAGGACGTAAATCTTTCGTTTATCGTTTTCAGGCTGGCGGCAAACGTAAGTTTAAAACCCTGGGAGACTGGCCTCATTTCACGCTCGAACAGGCGACACAACGTTATGCTGAACTGGCAGGTATGGCGCACCAGGCGCGTTCTGACGCAATGGGTAAATAAATGCGCACCGGAGCACTGCGCGAACTGTTCAGCGCTTTCATTGCGTTTAAATCGCGCTCAGGCCATCGCAGTACAATCGGTCAGTATGGCGCACCCTTAGAACAGTTAATCAAACTAAAGCTGTTTACTGGCGACGAAATAGCAAATGAAATTACATCTGTGCAGATCACACGCTGCATACAGCACTGGACAAAGCAAGATTTTATGTTCAGAGCAAAGGAAGTAAGAAATAAACTTCATGCGCTGTATGAGTAGGGTGTTGTAGCTGATAACGATCCCATGAGCGATTCAGTTTCTAACGGGATGCAGTTTCAGATTTCTCAAAATCCTGTCCGGAATGTTCATAATTTCAAAGCGGGAACACCCGGAGAGCGTTATCTCGATTTTAAAGAATTGCAAAATTTGTTAACCCTACTTGCAAATGAAAAATACGTACTGCCAACGGATGTGCATGCTTTAATTGAGCTGGGTATCTATACATGTGGGCAGCGTCCATTTGAGTTATGTCACTTACAAAAAAGCAGGTTTAACCTGGAACAAAATAAAATTGTTCTGGCTAAAGAACTCTCAAAAACAGGGTTCGGAACAATT
This sequence comes from Enterobacter cloacae complex sp. 2022EL-00788, assembly GCF_026627565.1. Classification (NCBI taxonomy): domain Bacteria; kingdom Pseudomonadati; phylum Pseudomonadota; class Gammaproteobacteria; order Enterobacterales; family Enterobacteriaceae; genus Enterobacter; species Enterobacter cloacae complex sp. 2022EL-00788. Next base: position 93,777 of record NZ_JAPNMC010000016.1, read on the forward strand.
ATATTTGTATGTGACAAAGCAAAACAAATTCTGGACGAACAAGCGTCGCGATATCCAGAAAGTGATTACTTGTTTCCTAATGTTAACTATGAAGAACAACTGAAGATATACAACAAAAATTAAGGGAAGTTCCGTTATCAGTATTGAAAAGCCAACAGTTGGCCTTAATAGTAATGCATGGAATAAGCATATTAATGATTTTACCAGAAGGCATTTTGACAAACCATTCACGATGCGAGATTTACGCCGTACATTTAAAACTCTGTCTGGCATGCTGCATTTTACTGAAAAGGAACGTGACATTGTAAACCAGTATGTAAACAAAAAAAATCAGTAAAGAACATTATTATTAATATGATTATCTCATTGAGAAACGCGAAACAACTGAAAAATGGGTAATGGCTATAAGTTTATTATTATCAGTTGACGGGCTTAGAGAAATTGAAAAGATAGTCGAGAACCAAAAATCTCTCTGAATCATTTGCGTGATGATTATTAATGGAACACCAATTTATGGCCTGAATTTTAATGAAAAAATCCAAGCTTTTTTTATTGTTAGTGTGATCGTTACCACATTATTAAATAATGGAAATGTGTGACGCTCAGCTTTTAATGAAAGGAGATGAATCACGCATGTATTTTTTTCAGGAAGATAAAACCATCCATCAATATATATGCCAACATAAATTATGGGTCCTTGGACGTGTTGTTGATTTATATAACAGAAATACAAATAAACAAGAACAAATGTTAGAGCCTCTCTGGAGGAAATACCATGAAGGATTGGAAGGGATCATGGTGTTTTGTTCCAGAATAGAAGCGGCAATATACAGCATTCATCTGGATAAAACATTCAGAGAAAAATGGTTGGTTTATTCTTTGAATGAGTTGAATATTAAAGAAATGATGATTCATAATCAGAGAGTTAAAAACACTGATGATTATAATATATTACTTAGTGCAGGTTTTTGGGCAAATAAAGATAATCAATTACTTTATTCGGGTTATCACCTCGCACAGGTTACAATTCCGATAACCTATAATACCAATGCTGTAGCAAATGGAGAAGGCCATGCGATATTAAGAATACCTTCAAGCGTCGTTGACTACTTTGAAAAATACTGGAAAGCAAGATTTGCAAATTTCAAAGATTATACTGAATTGCACTCAAGCTCGAATAGTAAAATCATTATGGAGCAAGCCTTAATTGCATATAATAATTTAAATTTATCGGAATCTAACAGCATAGACGATTGTCAATATATTACCACTTGGAAAAAAAATGGATTTTCAATAATCCAGCAAATTTAACTTTAATTAAGTGAGAGCATTATGGGTACTGGATATTTTTTAGTGCGTGGTGATAAAACCACTTGTGGTGGTAGTATTATAGAAGGATGTGATACTCATTCTATACATGGCCAGGCTACAGCACGGAAGGGTGATAAGTATATTTGTGGTGCGGATAAAAAAGTTTATCATATCGCAGGAGGTATCCCCAATTATTTTATATATGGTGTTCAGGCAGCCGGAACTGCACATAGCAAGGGAACGTGTCCCTGCAAATGCTATTTTATAAACTCTTTTAGTGATTGCATTTACGGATTTGAATCTGAAGCTATTAAAAGTTCTGTGAGTGCTACCCGGCTCACTTCCCCGGTACACTCAAAATCATCACCAGCACCAAAACCTGTTGCCCCAGTTACAGAACCTGCTGAAGCGCCTACAGTACGGCAGGAGGAGCGTGAACCCGCAGACGCAGGGTTTTGCGTACTGCCCTATGGCGCGACTCCCTCATCTTATGAACCGTATCTTTTCACTACGCCGCCAGCGGGAGCACGAGAACTCTATTCTCAACTGAATCCAGAAATGAAGAAAAAGCCTGGCTCAATATTAATCGTGGTCGATCCTGAAAAGCAGGAACCAGAACAGGTTGAGACGCTACAGCGAGCAAGAGACAGAATTGATGCTGCATTAGAACCTTTGACTGTTCAGGAAGCAAAGTTATTGCATGATAATAGAGGGGCTGTAGATGCATTTTCATATCAGCTTTTTGCCGATAATTTAGGTAAAGCTGGCGATGGATTAGGCTATATCAGTGAAATAGGAAAAAGTTATTACGAAGAAATCAAAAGAATTTTAGTAGAAATTGAGGATTTATATAAAAATACTTACAACCGCAATAACGGTGTTATTTCAGGTCAAGAGTTTTTTGGTCAACGAGCAAGATTGTTCAAACAACTAGATCTGGTTTTAACTAAATTTTCCAAATCACAGTTAAATTTAGGTGAATATCAGAGTATTAAAAGAGCATTAGGCTTATCAACTAGCTCTATAATGCACCGCTGGGATAGAACAGGCGTTGATAACATAGAAGGATATGCGTCATATATTGAAAAATCAGCCAAACTTATGAAGATAATGAAAACTGTTGGCTATGTAGGAATAGGTTTAGATTTTGCAAGTTACACTTCAAATGTCTATGATGCATGTTCTAAGGGGCGTGAGAGTGAATGTCGTAAAGCAGCTATTACTGAATATAGTAAATTTGGGTTTAAGCAAATTGGAAGTGCTGCTGTTGGTGGTGCAAGTGGATGGGCTGCCCGCGGAGCTTGTATGTGGATCTTGGGGATAGCAACTTCTGAGGTAGGTGCAGTAGGCGCTGGCCTATGTTTAATTACAGGGGTTGGAGCTTCGATGGGAGCAGCTAAACTAGTTGAAGGAGGAGCTGAAGATTTAGGTAAATCTTTTGGAGGGGAAATTCTTTATGAAAAACTTTTTAAATAACAATCCACATTTTATTGTTTTTCTAGTGGCATTTTCTATGTTTGGCATGTTATTAATCATGATAATTTCATTTATTAATAAGATAGCCTACAGGAAAATCGTTTCGCTTTATACTGACAAATATTCACGATTGCCAATAACAGCAGCATTAGCAAAAGAGGCAAGTTTAATAGCAACGCCAGGTGCATATTTTGCAAAGATCGGATTTATTATGGAAACATTAATGTTACCATATAATAAAATTTCTAATCATGATATGACAAAAGAGCAATATGATTACATTAATAGTTTGCCAAAAAAATTGACTATTGGTTTTAAAATAGAAGCAGTATTATGGATTATTTCCATACCAGCAATGATAGTAGGTTTTACTTTACATGCAATTTATAATTAAAAAAAGGGACTCAATAGAGTCCCTTTTAATTGTTTTTCGGGATTATTTCAGCGCCCCATATACCTGATCAACAATCCATCCATATGTTGCCGCTGGCAATAAACCACTGACAAATACATTAAGATACACAGCAGGATTCGCTACTGGTGAATGTGGCCTGTTACCGAGTATAACGATAGCCATATTGTTAACCGGATCTATAGCTGTCAGTGTACCTGTCCATCCTGTATGGCCGTATGTCAGAGGGCTTGCCAGCATACCGAACGTTGGCGTCATCGAGGCAGTAGCATTGACGCGCCAGCCAGGCCAAACGTAACGTCTTCTGACGAGCCAGAAGGTCGCCAGGCGGAGTTAGAGGTGTATATGTTTGCCGCACTGCGCGAGGGGAAAATTTGTAGCATTCATGAAGTCACGCGGACGACTGGCGGCGATCCCTCTGACCGCGCGCTTGCCCACGCAACGCAATAAGTTCATCCAGCAGGCGAACCGCGCATAGCGGCAGATGCCGCTATGCGCATTCTGTTACAGCGATTTTTTCAAACGTCGAACCGCTTCCTTCAGCTGTTCATCCGTTGGCGTGACAAACGACATACGCAGCGTCGCGCGATCCGGCTCGTTGCAGTAGAAGAACTCACCCGGCACGAACACCACCCCGTTGCTCAGGGTTGTTTCCAGCCATTTCGTCGTATTCATACCGTTGTTCATTTTTGCCCACAGGAACATGCCGCCTTTCGGCTTGTGGAACGTCATCACATCGCCCAGCTCCGCCTCCAGTTCGCCGGCAAAGGTCTGGTACTTCTGGCGATAGGCCTCGCGGATCGTCTGAATCTGTCCCGCCAGACGACCGGTTTTCAGGTACTCGTACGTCATCAGCTGCGACAGCGTGCTGGTGTGCAGATCGGTGGTTTGCTTGAGGTTCACCACCGCGCGCTTCAGCCACTCCGGCACCAGCACCCAGCCCACGCGGGTACCCGGGGCAAGGATTTTCGAGAAGGTCGAGGTGTACACCACGTTATCTTCATTGCCGATATCTTTCGCATGGGCAATCAGCGGGCGGAACACGTCGTCGGTGTAATTAATTTCGCTGTAGGGATCGTCTTCGATAATCACAAAATCATAGCGCTTCGATAATCCAACCAGCTGCTTGCGCCGCGCTTCGGAGAGCGTCACCCCGCCAGGGTTACCGAAGGTGGGTACGATATAAACCGCTTTGATGGTTTTGGCCGCCACCAGCGCTTCGAGCTCGTCCACCTTCATGCCGTCGCCGTCGGTACCAACGGATTCAAAATTCGCCTGCGCCAGGCCAAAGACCTGCAGCGCGGCGAGATAGGTTGGACGCTCGACGACAACGGTATCGCCTGGGTTAATTAACGCACGCGCCAGCACGTCAAGAGATTGCTGTGAGCCGGACGTAATGACCACGTCATCGGCTTTACAGGCAATGCCGCGCCCCTCGCAGATGCGCTGAATTTCTTCGCGCAGCCCCGGTACGCCTTCCGTCAGGCCATACTGGAACGCCTCGCCAAAATGCTGGGATAACACAGCATCCGCGGCGATTTTCAGCCCTTCGCGATCGAACAGATCGGGATTGGGAATACCGCCACCGAGCGAAATCACGCCCGCCATTTTGCTATGCTTTAATAATTCACGGATGGCAGAGGATTGCAGGCCCTGCGCGCTGCTGGCGAGTTTGTTTGCAGACATGCTTTGATTACCTTCTTTTTTTATATTGTGCCCAATCTTAGCAGAATATGAGCAATAAATTCCGTTAGCTTCGGAAGGGGACGCAAATCCTGACGCCACAGTAAATGCACCGGCCTCGGCGCGGGCGTAAACGGCTCCATCACCCGAACCAGCCTGCCGCTTGCCAGCTCCTCCGCCACCAGCACCTCCGGTTGCAGCAGCAGCCCCGCCCCGGCGCGCGCCGCCATGCGTAAGCCGTAGCCGTCGTTGCACCTTAAGACGGCATCGCGCTTCCAGCGCACCTCCCCTTCCACGCCCGGCAGCCGCCATTCATTGCGCGCGGTCCATACCGTGTGGGAAAGGCAGAGATGATCCACCAGATCGGCGGGCGTTTGCGGCGTACCGTGACGCGCCAGATAGTCCGGCGACGCGCAAATCACCATGCTGTAGGGGCACAGGTATTTCGCCACCAGATCGTCATTGCGAATGTCCCCAATGCGAATGGCCAGATCGACCCCCTCCTCCACCAGATCCACCATCCGGTTGGTGAGATCCAGCTCGATGCGCACCGCCGGGTAACGCTGCAGAAACGAGGCGGTCAGGGGCGCGATAACGCAGCCGCCAAACGACGTGGGTGCCGTAACGCGCAGGGTTCCGGCAGGCGTGGCGCGCAGCCGCTCCACGGCGCTTTCGGCAGCCGAGACCTGCTCCAGCACCCGCCTTGCCTCTTCAAAATAGACGCGCCCGGCATCCGTCAGGCTCTGGCGGCGGGTATTTCGCTCCAGCAGCCGCGTGCCGAGCTGCGCTTCCAGCTGCGCAATGTACTTCCCGACCATCACCGCCGACACCTCCAGCCGTGCCGCCGCGCCGGTGAAGCTCCCGCTTTCCACCACTGCGATAAACGTCTCCATGCCGCGAAGCTTATCCATATTCCAAACCTCTGGTTAGCAATCATCTAACTTTAGCCCAGTTTATCTGACTTTTTCTTTAGTAAAGAATGAAGGCTCACACCTAAAAGGAGTCTGCTATGAAAATCGTCATTATTGGAGCCAGCGGTACCGTCGGTCGTGCCGTAACGGAAGCGTTAAGCCTTCGCCACGAGACGATCCGCGTGGGGCGCACGCAGGGCGAGCATCAGGTGGATATCACCTCTCAGGAGAGCGTGCAGGCGCTGTTCGACAGTATCGGCCCGGTGGACGCCATCGTCTCCGCCAGCGGAGGGGTGCACTTCGGCCCGCTCGCGACCATGAAGGACAGCGATTTCAGTCAGGGATTGCAGGATAAGCTGCTGGGGCAGGTTCGCCTGGCGCTGACCGGCCAGCATTATCTGAACGAGGGCGGCTCGATCACGCTGATTAGCGGGATTGTGGCGGACGAGCCGATTGCCCAGGGGGTTAATGCCGCCACGGTAAACGCTGCCCTGGAAGGGTTTGTGCGCGCCGCCGCCTGCGAACTGCCGCGCGGGATCCGCATCAACCTGATAAGCCCGACGGTGCTGACCGAATCCGCCGAAGCGTATGACGGATTCTTCCCGGGCTTTGAAAGCGTCCCCGCCGCGAGCGTGGCGCAGGCCTACCGCCGCAGCGTGGAAGGGGTGCAGACCGGGCGGGTGTATAAGGTGGGTTACTGAGCCTTACGGGCGGAGATCAGCACCAGCATCGGACGTTCAGCCTCTTCAGCCAGCGCGGGCCAGGCCTCAATTTGCGCCTGCGTTGGCCCCCACTCGTTGACTTCGCCTATCGTTAATCCCGCCTTAATCAGCGCGTTAAGCGTGGTGCCCAGCGTGCGGTGATACTTGATAACCCCGTCTGCAAGCCAGTTGCTGACGCGCCGTCCCTCGTCCTGATAGTGGTTCACGCCCCAGAAGCGCTCGCCGCTGTCGTCGGTCAGCCAGCCCTGACGGGTGGCGCAGGTATAAATCGGGTGCTCCATGGAGAAGACCAGACTGCCGCCGGGCTTGAGCGCGCCCTGAACCTTAGCAAAGAGGGTGTCCAGCTCCGGCAGATAGTGCAGCGCCAGAGAGCTATAGACCAGATCGAAGCTGTTTTCGTTGAGCGTCAGCGATTCCAGATCGCTACGCTGATAAACAATCCCGCCATCGTGGGTCAGCCCGGCAGCGCGGGCGAGCATCTTTTCGGAGATATCAACGCCGGTTACCGCAGAAGCACCCAGCTCACGCGCCGCGCGGCAGAACCAGCCGTAGCCACAGCCGAGATCGATGACCGATTTGCCGTGTAAATCCGGCAGCATGTTTTTCAGCGCGGGCCACTCCGGCGCGCCGTCCAGACCCTGCACCGAGCGCGGCAGCTGAGCGTAGCCTTCGAAAAATGCCGGATTGTCGTAAATGTTCTGTGCCATGACGGACTCCTTTATCGCAACTGGGGCGAGGGTAAAACACCCCTCGCCCGTTGACAACGTATCCGTCTGATAAATCAAAGCCTGCGTCGGATTTTCTCCACCATAGCGGTGGTTGAGATCCCGTAGCGGTCGTGCAGGGTTGGCAGCGCCCCCGCATCAAGGAACGCGTCCGGCAGTGCGACGGTATCGAAATCCACGTTCACGCGGTTGCGCATTAACAGCGACGCGACGGCCTCACACAGCCCGCCAACGCTGCTGTGGTTTTCCGCCACTATCACCAGCCGTCCCGGCTTCGCGGCCTGTGCCAGAATGGTCTCCTCATCCAGCGGCTTAATCGTGGGCGAGTGCAGTACCGCCACGCTGACGTTATCCTTACGCAGCTGCTTCGCCGCCTCCAGCGCGCGCATGGTCATCAGCCCTGAGGCGATGATCAGGACATCGCTCCCCTCTTCCAGCAGCGCGGCTTTACCTATTTTAAACTGGTAGTCGTACCGATCCAGCACCACCGGCACCTTACCGCGCAGCAGGCGCATATAGACCGGGCCATCGTGCGCCGCCATCGCCGGCACCGCCTGCTCGGTGTCTATCGCGTCACAGGGATCGAGAATCGTCATCCCCGGAATACCGCGCATAATCGCAATATCTTCCGTTGCCTGATGGCTCGGGCCGTAGCCGGTGGTCAGCCCCGGCAGCGCCGCGCAGATCTTCACGTTGAGGTGCTCTTCGGCAATCACCTGATGGATAAAGTCGTAGGCGCGGCGGGTGGCGAAGACGGCGTAGGTGGTGGCAAAAGGAATAAAGCCCTCTTTCGCCATGCCGCCCGCCGCCCCCATCAGCAGCTGCTCTGCCATACCCATCTGGAAGAATCGATTTGGGTAGGCCTGGGCAAAGATATGCAGATCGGTGTATTTGGACAGATCCGCCGTCATGCCGACCACCTCCGGGCGCTGTTCCGCCAGCTTTACCAGCGCGTGGCCAAACGGCGCGGCGCGCGTCTCCTGGCCTTCTTCCGCGATAGAGGCAATCATGGCCGACGTGGTTAAACGCGGTTTTTTCTCCGTAGTCTGGCTCATTACAGCACTCCTTCAGGTTTGTTGGCATCCAGCACGGCGAGTGCCTTTTGCCACTCGTCAGCATCCACGCGAATAAAATGGTTCTTGTCACGCTGTTCGAGGAACGGCACGCCCTTGCCCATCAGGGTGTCGCACAAAATGACGCGCGGCTGGTTTTCCGGGTAGCGCTTAGCGTTATCGAAGGCCGCAACCAGCGCAGGAACGTCGTTGCCGTTTACCCGCTGCACGTACCAGCCGAACGAGGTCCACTTGTCCTCCAGCGGCTCAAAGCCGAGGATCGCGTGCGAATTGCCGTCGGCCTGCTGGCGGTTAATGTCCACCAGCACGATCAGGTTCGACAGGCCATGGTGCGCCGCCGACATCGCCGCTTCCCAGGTTGATCCTTCATCAAGCTCACCGTCCGACATGGAGTTAACGACCCATGCCGCGCTCTGCCTGTGCTTCAGCCCCAGCGCCATGCCGACGCCGATGCTTAGCCCCTGCCCCAGCGAACCGCCGGAGATCTCCATGCCCGGCGTGTAGGTTGCCATGCCGGACATCGGCAGGCGGCTGTCGTCCGAACCGTAGGTTTCGAGTTCCTCTTCCGAAATAATTCCCGCTTCGATCAGCGCGGCATAACAGGCAATGGCGTAGTGGCCATGGGAGAGCAGAAAGCGGTCACGACCCTCCCACTCCGGCTCGCCCGGCCTGAGGTTCATACCGTGGGCAAACGCGGTGGCCAGCACGTCGGCATAGCCCAGCGCCTGCCCGATGTAGCCCTGGCCCTGCACTTCGCCCATGCGCAGCGCGTAGCGGCGAATGCGCCAGGCCGCCGCGGCAACCTGCTGAACTGTGGTATCCGTCATCATCGTGTCTCCTTAATGGATCAGCATGCCGCCGTTCACGTCGAGCGTGATGCCGGTGGAGTAAGACGAGAGTTCGCTGCCGAGGAAGAGCGCGGCGCGGGCAATATCCTGCGCGTCGCCGAGGCGGTTAAGCGGAATGCCCGCCAGGATGGACGCTTTCATCTCATCGCTCAGCTTGCCTGCGGTGATGTCCGTCTGGATAAGCCCGGGCGTGATGCAGTTTACGCGCACGTTATCCGGCCCCAGCTCGCGGGCCATCGCTTTCGCCAGGCCCAGCACACCCGCTTTCGCGGCGCTGTAGTGGGGGCCGCCAAAGATGCCGCCGCCGCGCTGGGCCGATACCGAAGAAATGCAGACGATGCTGCCCGACTTCTGCGCGCGCATCGTCGGGATTACCGCCTGGGACATCAGCAGCGTGCCGCGCAGGCTCACGTCCAGCACCGCATCGTAATTTTCGCGCTTAATATCCATCAGCCTGATGGGCTGGGTAATGCCGGCGTTATTCACCAGAATATCGATGCGCCCGTATTTGCCCAGCACCTGCTCAATGGCGGCGTTAACCTGTAATTCATTGCTGACGTTCGCCGCGAGACCCAGATGTTCGTCGCCCAGATTCGCCGCCGCTGCCCGGCTGGCTTCGGCATCTAAATCAATAATCACCACCTTCGCGCCCTGCTCAGCATATAATTTAGCCGTGGCGAAACCCAAACCGCGTACGGAAGCCGCGCCGGTAATGACGGCGACTTTATCTTTCAGTAGCATATATTTACTCCATTCTGACAAGAGGGATTTAATGGCTTATTTCGGCTCTTCCAGCAGCATAATCATAATTAAGCCAATGGCCGCGCAAATACCGAAATAAATAAACACAGAATTAAAGCTGCCTGTTTTATCCAGCAGATAACCTGCCAGCATCGGGGAAACAAATCCGCCGAGATTACCGCCGCTATTGATAATAGACGCGGCAATCGGATAGGTTTTACCGTCCGCGACGGCCATGCCGTAGGCCGTAAAAGCAGGCCAGCCGATATTCAGACAGAGGCCTACAAAAAATAGCCCGACGCAAACCGCAACGGTGCTTTGCGGAATATTCAGCATGATGACCATCATTAAAACGGTGCTGATGGCGGTAAACATCATGGTCGGCTTACGCCGGCGGCCGAGCAGTTTGTCGGATACGTAACCGCCAAAAATCGCCCCGATAAAGCCGCCGATGCACGGCATGCTGGCGACCAGCCCCATGCTCATAAACGTAAAGCCTTTCTCTTTTACCAGATAGAGCGGGATCCACGTCAGCAGGCCGTACAGCACGCTCACCATCATGAAATAGGCCAGACAGTCGCCGAGTATATTCTTCGAGGTAAACAGGCCTTTTACCGTGCTCACCGGGTCTAATTCCCGCACGCGAATCAGGCGATCGAGACGCGCAAACCTCGGTGAAATCACGATATTTTCCCGTCTGGCGTCCGGCGTCTGCTGCCCGGCGGTAATGGTCTCCAGCTCCGCTTTAGACACGAATGCGCTCTCGGACGGCCTGGTGCGCACCAGCAGATACCAGACCACGGCAATGACCAGGCCGGGGATCGCGAAGGAGAAAAAGACCCAGCGCCAGCCCCAGGTCATGGCGATCCACACCGCCAGCGGCGGCACGAGGATGGGCGCGAACATGGTGGCCGCGATGTAGACGCCGGTGGCGGTGGCCTTCTCCTTTGGTGGAAACCAGTTATTGATGGTGGAGGCCAGCCCGACGGGGCAAGGCCCCTCCGTTAACCCCAGCCCCAGACGAATAAACTTCAGCCCAAGCACCGAGGTTGCCGTGCCCATCAGCCAGGTAAACGCCGAGAAGCCGAATATCGACAACGCCACCATGCCGCGAATACCCTTTTTGGCGATAAAAAAGCCCGCCGGAATTTGGCTCAGGGCGTATCCCAAAAAGAACATGCTGGCGATGGCACCGGCTTCGAAATTATTAATATGAAATTCATCAATGATAAACGGCAGGACCGCACCAATATTTGTTCGGTCGGCATAGTTAATGGCATAAACAATAAAAATTAATGCCAGCACAACGAAGCGGTAATTGGTTTTTTTAGCATTTATGTAGGGGACAGCTTGTTCTATACGAGACATAACTTACCTCATTATTCGAACAACGTGAGTCGTTTTAGTTTTGCGTTCAACGTCAATATATCGGCTCATAAATGAAACACCATTCAATAAACCTCATTTATTGCTGAGATAAATTTGATTCGCGATACAGCTCAAAAAAATAACATCGGCATAAAATTGCCCGCACGTCTTCTCAATGTTATGTTTTTTATCATTAAACATGACAGGAGCAGGCTATGCCCGCGCAGGATCGCCAGACGTTATCGTTGCCCTCGCTCAGAAATTTGCAGGCGTTCATTGCCGTTGCAAACGCATTGAGCATTCATCAGGCGGCGGAGCAGCTCAACGTCACCCCGTCTGCGGTCAGCCATCAGATCGCGTCGCTGGAGTCGTGGATGGGCAAGAAATTGTTCATCCGCAGCGGCAAAGGGGTTCAGCTCACCCCGACGGGAGAAAAATATCTGCGGGAGGTCTCGGCGGCGATGAGCGCCATCGGGCGCGCCACCGATCGGATCGTCAAAGAGAAAGATAACGCCGTGCTTCGCGTGCACTCCTCCCCCACCTTCGGGCTGTCATGGCTGTTGCGCCGCCTGGGCAAGTTCCGCGCCGAATATCCCGATATCACCATCAATCTCACCTGCTCCTATGAAAACCTGCAGTTCGCCAGAGACAATATCGACATTGATATCCGCCACGGCATTCCTGACTGGGATGCTTACCGGGTGATGACCATTAAAAACGACTCGCTGGTGGTGCTGGCCTCGCCGGACTACGCGGAGAAACATCCCCTCAGTACGCCCGCCGATCTGCTGCAGCAGTCGCTCATCTCGTCCACCAGTACCCTGGTAAACTGGGAAAAATGGTTTGCCTGGCACAATATCGACAGTCCCTGGCTCAGCTTCAGCCTGAGCTTCGACCGCTCCTATATGAGCTTTGAAGCGGCGCGCATGGGGCTGGGGTTTATTCTGGAGAGCAAAATGATGGCAACCGATCACCTGAAGGATGGTTCGCTGGTGCAGGTGCTGCCGGACGAGATGGGGATCGCCATTAACGCGCACCATCTGGTGATGCCGCACATGCATGAACGCGCGTGGAAGATCCAGCAGTTTGTCGAGTGGATTGACCGGGAGCTGCGGCTGTCGGGGTATCACCTGTAGGTCGGGTGGCGGCTACGCCTTACCCGACCTGCAAAAGTGCGGCCTGATGCCCTCACCCCACCCCTCTCCCACAGGGCTGAGGGATCCCCAGTAATATGGTCATACCACCATGACCATATTACTGTACTCTTTTCCCAGCTTTTTCATCTCGTTAACTATATTCAGGCGTCTTACTTTCCCGG
>NZ_JAPNMC010000017.1:0-102187 GCF_026627565.1 Enterobacter cloacae complex sp. 2022EL-00788
CTGTCAATCCGGTGCGTGGAATGCGCCAGCCACACAGCTTGAGCGAATGGTCTGGGAAGTGAACTCTGGAAAAAACTATGGAGATATATGCCAGTCATCTCTCAAGGATTCTGGGCTACTTGCGCAAGGGTGGATTTCAACGGGTTCAGACGCTTGTACAGAAGATGACGTGATGTGCAGCGTTGATAACGTTAAGTGCTTTGCCATCAAACTTAAGTGATAAGACCAAGTTAATAATCCAGTATGACTTTGATGCAACTACAGTAACCGTTGGGTTGATCTCCTGGTTGGATAACAGGGCACCTATCATCTGTTCGTGGAGTAAACCCAACGTAATCATCAGACCTACCTTTGTCAAAGGATGTCCTGCGGCAGTAGTATCCAGAACGTCCAATTCCAGGAGACACCCACGCACCGGATTGACAGTGTTATTGCATTTTTCGCGCAAGGCTTTATTTTCTTCGCCTTTTTGGGAGTAATAATGTCTTCTGTTGCGCGTTTAAGAAAAATGTCCCTCAGTCGGGGACTCGATAAATATTACGAGTCGGTATCAGTTCACAAAAAAGGCCATCTCCAGGAATTTTACCGGGTCAATGTGATTAAACGGCACCCACTGGCCAGCCGGAACATGGATGAGATCACCACAGTTGATATTGCAGCCTACCGTGATGAAAGACTGATGCAGTGCAACCCCAGGACTGGGAACCCTATCTCAGGCAATACAGTAAGGCTTGAACTGGCGCTGTTATCATCACTTTTCGGAATTGCACGAGTGGAATGGGGGACATGTCGTAGCAATCCGGTCGAACTGGTGCGTAAACCTAAAGTATCCAAAGGTCGCGATCGCCGCCTGACATCCAGTGAAGAGCGCAGACTCTCCCGTTATTTCCGCGAACGAAACTTAATGCTGTATATAATTTTTCATCTCGCGCTTGAGACAGCCATGCGCCAGGGTGAAATCCTTAACCTGCAATGGGAATACATTGACCTGCAGCACGGCGTAGCACATCTGCCCGATACCAAGAATGGCTCATCGCGAGATGTTCCTCTCTCACGTAAGGCTCGTAACCTCCTTCAGATGATGCCGGCCCAGCTAAAAGGTAAGTTGTTTTCCTATACGTCATCCGGTTTCAAAAGCGCCTGGCGAAATGCTCTCAAGGAACTCTCTATCGAAAATCTGCATTTTCATGATCTTCGGCACGAGGCCATCAGCCGTTTCTTCGAACTCGGTACGCTGAACGTTATGGAGGTCGCAGCTATATCAGGCCACCGCTCGATGAATATGCTAAAGCGCTACACCCATCTGAGAGCTTACCAGCTGGTCAGCAAGCTGGACGCGCGACGGCGCCAGACTCAAAAGATCGCCCCCTACTTCGTGCCCTATCCTGCCCAGGTCGAGCAGGACAGCGAAGAGTCAGGAGACATCAAGGTAATGCTATGCGATTTCGAAAATCTGACGGTATCAGCGCCGACTCGCGAACTTGCATTGGCCCGCGCCAGCGAACTGCTACTGCGGACACTGGCTCTTGCAGCCCAGCGCGGCGAACGAGTCCCCGCGCCGGGGGAGCTTCCTGTCAGGACAAACAATCACATCATGATATGTCCGCTTAACCCCGACCAGGCACTGTCGGCCCTGGTATAACTTTTCTTCTGGAGGGGCTGTGTTTTTGATTCTCCTTTCAGCAGTACCACTAACACTACTGCTGTATTGCCCGATAATGACAATCGTCAGTGCCGTTACGCCCTGGAAAGGGTTCCGAACGGCCTTGGTTCGACATCGTAAGAAGCATTACACAACCCTGCATCTGTCGACATTTGACCGGGTTGGCCATCTTAATCTCCGACGTGCGGCACGCTTTCACCGGAGCTTTCTGGCCACGTTGCAGCTGGCGCTACAAAGAGACAGCACGCCGGTGTACTTCACATCCCATCTGATGCGACCGGCACACCTGAAAAGCATGACTATCCTGATGTCAAAAATGGGGGAAACGCACCGCTGGCGCTGCACCATAGTCACGATACCTCCAGCCATCAGAAACGGGATACGGATGCAAACATTTTTACAGGAATGGCGCTGGATAACCGTACCTGAAACCGGCGTGCTTGTACTCATTCGTCCGCGCCGGAAAGCGCGTTAAAAAAGCAAATACACAAACGCAATTAAAACGAACACGCAAACGCAGTCGATCTACACGATCGAATTAACTCGTTATACATACGCGTCACGATTAATTATTCTTTAACCCACTGAGTAACAAAGTTTAATTTCACTTAAGGGGGCCATGTGGCAAACAGTCTTACAGCAATTTTCACCTCGCTTCTGGCGCTCCCCGACCTTGATCGGAACAGGATTGCAGAACTGCTTCAGCGCAATGATAAGAAGCCCATGCAGACCACATCACTTCGGTTGCGACCTGGTACCCGTCAACTGATTGATGAGCTGTCAGGCAAAATTGGAATTTCTCAGTCAGAGTTGCTGAATATGGTAATTGAAGGCTCTTTTCGCGATATCTTCCTGCCATTCAGTAATACTGCAATCAGCGTTATAGACCGCTTTGAGCTACTGATGCAGTCACACGAGCTTAGCCCGACGGACATCGCAGAACTGCTGTCGTCATGGAATGTTCGGGTTAGTGTGCTACAGGACAGGGAACGTACAATGGACTATCTGTCCACCCCGCTTCTCCAGGCGCTCGCTGACTGGTTTTTCGTTTCGCCTGGCTGGTTGCTTGGAAGCAACGTTCCCCCTGTCGACACAGGCAGCGCGAGTCATCAATGGCCACAAACGGAAGAAACTTTCCGGGAGGTAATTATTCCTTCAGCCGAAAATAATAATGACAACATTATTTTCTGGAAGACTGAAAATACAACTGAGGATAAAGATCAGGAACGAAACGGCATATTAATTAAGAAGAAAATATCTTCATCTCAGCTGACATATTTTCCGGTGCTATCCATTATTACGAGCACCCTGAATACAGAGCAGGAATGCTGGAAAGAGCGACTCCTCAGGGAACACGCAGCATCAGGTACTATCCGCCCCGTCACCTTAGGTGCAGGGCTGGCAACAGCACTTGAACACGGAACAACGTTACCCGTACTTATATTCAGACAGCTTTAAACCACGCTGAAAATCTGAATTAAAAAAGAAAAAGAAAATTTTGATGCTGGCGCATCAGGACCTTCTTTTGCCTAAATCCAGACAGGACTACAGGAAATTTACTTATGAAAAAGACTCACATTGCAAAAACACTGATATCTTCCGCCGTCGTGATGGCATTTCATGCAGGAGCTGCAACTTCTTATATGGAAGCCCGCAGCGATGCGATGGGCGGGACTGGCGTAGCTTCCGCACATTACGGTACAGCTGCCTTATCCAACCCTGCACTCCTGACGAAATTTGGCGCGAACGATGACTTCAGCCTGGTGCTGCCGTCCGTAGGTGTCCAGGTCGCAGACCCAGATAATGCCATCGATAATACCGATGACGTAAAGGATCTGTGGAACAATTTTGACAATGCAGTTGACCGCCAGAGCGGTGTCAGCGAAAGTGCAGCCGCATTACGCAACAAGCTGGAAGACCTGAAGGACGTAAAAGCAAACGGACAGGTCGGGGCATCTGTCATTGCTACCACCCCTAATAAGGTGCTGCCATTTGCGGTTGTAGTGAAGTCCTGGGGCACCGTTTCCGTAAACGGCAAGGTCAGTGATCACGATCTACAGTATCTCGATAATATCGCCAGCGGCGCCATCCCGTCAGATACGGTAGACAAGGATGCGCTAACGTCCCGCGCTTATGGTCGGGCTGCCGTTATCACCGATGTCGGTGTGGCTATGGCGCACGAATTTGAAACAGCGGGACATAGCTGGTCACTGGGGATCACGCCCAAGTATCAACGCATCGATCTTTTCAACTACAGCGCAAAGGTAAACGACTTCGACAAAAATGACCTGAATTCGGATGACTACCGCAATACTAAAACCGGATTTAACGCCGACATCGGTTTGGCAACAAACCTCGGCGACAACTGGATGCTGGGTCTCGCGGTACAGAACATCATCGCCCGCACCGTTGACACTAAAGCAGTGAATGGTGAGAAAGAAACATTCAAAGTAAAACCACAGGCCACTGCAGGCGTGGCATGGAGTAACAGTATCCTGACCACCGCTCTCGATGTGGATCTGACCGAAGCCAGCCGCTTTGAGCGGGATGACAAACGCCAGTTCGCCAGTGTGGGTGCCGAGCTGAATGCCTGGAACTGGATGCAGGTACGCGCGGGTTATCGTCAGAACATGGTCTCCAGCGAGGGCAACGCTTTCACTGCGGGTCTGGGCTTCTCTCCTTTCGACGTAGTACATCTGGACCTGACCGGTATTGCAGGAACCGATCGTACCTACGGTGCGGTCGCACAGTTGCAGTTCACGTTCTGATAGTTTAGGGGAAGCCCGCAATGGGCTTCCTCTGCCGTTTCTTTGTGTGTTATCCCCTGTGCACTGGCTGTAATCCCCCCGAACTTTCTCCCGCTGAGACCGTTGAAGATGAAATCTTTCCGATATGTACATGTATTGCATCAAATCAGCAGTGTTGCTTTCAGCAGCCTGATAACTGCGCCAGCCACCGGTTTTTTTATTCTGTTCATGCTATTTGGATTCAACCACTCGCTCGCCGACACCTTCCTTGAACAGGCCCGATCACTTACCGGTGATGCACCACCAGGCATGGTAAGAGAATGTAAACAATCAAACGATAGCGGCCCGCCATCTCCTCTTGTAATGCCTCAGGTATGCAAAACGGTATTAATTGATGAGGATGACTGGAAAGAGCGTGTTGACGATACCATCAGGCAGTTTTATCTCACTTTCTCTGTATTCGGACTTTTATTCTGGATGACCGCAAATAATCAACCAGCTGAATTAATTGGCTGGATACGCAGGAAAAGTAAACATCAAAATTAACGGCATCATAAGCCTCGCCCACTGAATCTTCTGGCTTTAATCTCCGTCGCCCCCCGGCAAGGTAACTACCATGAATTATTTAATGCTTCCCGGCGTGTTGGCCATCTCCCTGCTCGCCGGCTGCCAGTCCTGGACTACGCCATCAACGTCTCCAGTTTCTCCTTCCCCCGACCGTTACGGCGCGGCCTCATCCGTTGCCGTTACCCGTCACACACAGTATCAGATGTGGAATAACGGTGTCGGGTCCGGTTCGAAAACCGTGCCATCATCCATGGAGATCATTCGCTCCAACAGCGCTGACGTCTCTTTCGACTGGGAAGGTGATGCTGTGGAACTACTGGATGAACTGGCGCGGGCACGTGGCCTGCAGTTCAACTACAGCGGCGTTCGCCTGCCCTTGCCCGTAACATTGCACGTTCGTGGCATGACGTTCAGCAATGTGTTGCGCGTTATCGAAGCACAGACCGCATGGCGCGCAACCCTAAATCAGTACCCTGGGCTGCTCCAGCTCAACTTCATGCAACCGGAGACCAGAAAGAAATGAAATGCTTTCTCTTGTTACTATTCCCTGCTCTGCTCCTGACTGGGTGTGCAGGAGAGCGGCCGGCTTCACCGACAGATACAGGGGCACCACCTCCGGATATGCAGGCCTGGCTCAACCCGGAGCGACAAAGACCAGAAGGTCTGTCCGAAACGCGCTGGCAAATGCTTACTGATGCTGGCAGAACACTGGGATTCCGGGGAGGAAAATCCCAGCGGGCATGGGAGTTAACCCAGGCACTCAACGCCCGCGAATCCACCCTCAATGCCCTTTACGATTTCCGTCCACTTATCAGCCCTGAAGGCTGGCTTCCTCCGGTTATTGATGAAGCGCAGGATGTAGCACACATCACTCCTGATCAAATTCGCACAGCCTCAAAAGTCTGGACCATCATCCGACCGGAGCGATTCGTCAGTAACCCGCCCAGCTGGCGCAGCTGGTTACTACGCGGTCTGGCCACCACGGCAACCCCTGGCACAGAAGGTCTGGTTGTGCCGGAAGACAGCGCCCAGAGAAAGGTCTGGGAAGACGCACTGAAAAAAGGCTGGCAGGAAGGTCGCGAAAATGCCGATCTGACCTTTGAGGCCAGCATGAATCAACTCACCCGGGACTATCGCGGCATGATGCTTTATTCCCTGCTCTGGCGACGGGGCATGATTTCCCGGCCGGAAGTCACCGAGCAGCAGCAGACTGTTACTGGCAGTGGTCAGAAGCTCGTTACCGGCGATCGTGTTCGCCGACTCAAATCACATGCATCGTTTGAGCTACAGAAATCACGCTGGCGCCCGTCCGTTACCATCCAGTAAGGAGTTTTCCTCGTGAACATATCAGCTATCCCTGACTCGTTCGGGCTTTTCCCGTTCAGCGGTGCCTATACCGCCGACGAGTTCAGGACATTTTTTGCCTGGTGTTCGGCACATGGAGTCAGTGATGTGGATCTGGTTGGCGGCTCACCAGTTTCAGTGAGTCGTTATGGCCGACGTGAGAGAGTCTCAGACACCATACTGCCGAATATCATGCTGGGAAATATGCTTGACGACCTGCTGGGGCCAGAAGTGCGCCCCCGAGTGCAGGGTGGAAGACCGCTGGACAGAGCCATTCAAATCGACGGCGACATGCATGGGCGATATGGCCTGGAAAGGGGGGAACGCGTGCGGCTACGCGCGCACATCATCCAGGGGACATCTGCCCGGGAAGAAAAGGCTCTCTCCGTCACTCTGCGTGTGATCCCCCACATCATTCCCGATTTTCTGAAGCTGGGTATCGAGCCCGATCTGGCGGCGGCAATGCTGCCAAAAACCGGGCTGGGTCTTATTTGCGGTGAAACGGGTTCGGGTAAATCAACGTTGCAGGCGTCGTTGTATCGCCACTGCCAGGACACACAGCCAGATCGCAAAATTGTGACCTACGAAGATCCAGTAGAGTACATTCTCGGCCGCCCCGACGACCTTCTGCCGCCGCATCAGGCTCAGGTAAGACGTGACGTCGCAAGTTTTGCAGATGGGCTTCGCTCCGCAATGCGCCGAAACCCGGAGGTCATCGGTATCGGGGAAATTCGTGACACGGAAACAGCAGAGGCTTCTGTCCAGGCCGGTGAAAGTGGACATTTAACCATCGGTACACTGCACTCTAAATCACCAGGTGAAACCCTGAACCGACTGCTTGGTCTGTTCCCGCCTCAGATTCGTGATGCACGCGCCTGGGAGATGCTTGGGATGTTACGGTTTATCGTAGTCCAGGTACTTGTCAGAACGACAGACGGCAAACGCCGGGCTCTCCGGGAATACATCGTCTTCGACGATGAGCTACGCGATGCACTACAGAATCTCCCGTCAGAGAAGTGGCCGGCCCACATCGATAACATCCTGAGACTGGAGAAAAGGCGCATTGTCGATCAAGTGCGTGAAGGTTACGTAACGGGTGATATAGACAGACACGAAGCGGCACTCTACCTACCGACACAGGAGCTTAGACATTGAAACGAGAAGGATTCTGGCGCTATGCCACACCGCCTGTCACCTTTTTTGGTATCCCGCTGCCGTTCCTGTTGCTGTATCTGGTCTGGTTTCGCTGGCCGTCCATGAAGACGCTGTATATCTGTTCCGCCATTCTGGGATTCTTTGTTGCCCTGAATTTCTTTGGCTGGAGTGTACGGGCTATCTGCCTGCGCGTAATAAGTACCTTCAGGGGAAAGATTGCCTCCGGTCGCCCCTGGTGGTACCGGCATTTTGTTGAAAAACCACGAGACTGGACTGGTCTCTGAACCCGATGTAACCCGTTCGTTCCCCATAGCGCTCCCACGCTACTCCCTCAATATCTTCCAGGAATGTGACCATGCAAAAAAGTCACCGCGTATGGCTTGCCGTACCTCACGAAGAGAAGGACGACGCCATCAACGCCCACCCGCGTCTCAGCGATGGGCAGAAAGCCCTTAAATGGGACGATGAGCACCGCCTCTGGTATGCCCGACCAGGAGCCGACCTGACCAGGTTCGAGCGATGGATGCCCCGCCCCCATGAACTGTCGATGAATGCGGACGATCCGGTAAGAGAGTTTGCTCAAAAACTTGAAGAAGCAGGACTGCTGGTTAAGGGGCTCCCCGTGATGGATGGAAGCCTTCAGCGCGTACCGACGAAACAGGACAAGAAAGGTTCGAAAAGCGGAGCTTACAAGGCTTACCTGGACGGGCGCCCTGCCGGATGGTACCGCGATTATCGCAGCGCCGACGCTAAACCGACGCAGTGGGTGTTTTCAGGTGGTGGCGAGATGGATCCGCTTGCGCGTCTTCATCTCCGTGCACACGCCCAGCAAACGCGTGAAGACAATGCCCGTGCTCTGAAGCAACAGTACAACCGGCAGGCGGAGTACGCCGCCCGATATGTTGAACGCTACCCGCAGGCTACAACGAACGCCTATCTGACCCGTAAGGGTGTGGAGGCTGCGCCGGGTATAAGAATCAACGATAAGCAAGAACTTGTGATCCCCTTCAGCAATGCGCATGGCGACATACGATCTTACCAGCGTATTCCGCTCACCGGCGGAAAAGACGCCCGCATCCTTAAAGACAGTGAAAAAACAGGTAACTGGTTTGCACTGGGGACGCCACAGAATGGCCTGCCTTTGCTGTTTGCTGAAGGATATGCCACAGCAGCCTCTCTGCATGAGGCATCAGGTCTGCCGGTACTGATGACGGTTGATGCGGGAAACATGATTGCCGTTGGCCAGAATGCTCGTGCCGTCTGGCCTGACAGTCCTTTTATTTTCTGTGCAGACAATGATCATCAGCTGAAGAATGCGCAGACAGGACAACCTGAAAACAAGGGCATCCTGAGTGCTGAGAAAGCGGCAGAACTCACGGGCGGCAGAGTCATCGTCCCTGATTTCACCGAAGAAGAAAAAGCACGCTTGCTGACGGACTTCAACGATCTCGATATCAGCCGGGGCAGAGAAGCCTTCCGTGAGCACATCAGCGACCGCCTCAGGTCTGCCGGCATCGATATCCGGACAGACTACGCACCCAACGATGCACAATTTCTCTCACAACAGGACCCAAAAATGGAAAATCTGGAAAGCCAGGAATCCGGCCAGTCTTCGATTGCCCCGGATGAACCTGTCGTTATTCCGTCTGAAAGCCACAGGCTGGATGAGTCAGTAAACCCAGCGCCTCCCGCCCCGCCTGAACCTGAAATAATCTCTCCGGCAGCGGTGATGCCGCCCGATGAAGCCAGTATCAGTGCGGCACCGGTTGAGAATAAGGCTGAACACGATGAACCCGCCCCCACGTCCCTGCGAGACGCTGATGTTTTAATTCCTGATACGCAGAGCACCACGGACGGGACGATCGTGACGTCTTCTGCGGATGCCGGTCAGCGTAGTCATAGTGCCGTCGAATCAGGATCGAATATACCGGTTCCTGACCTCGATGATTATGCAGACATACGTGCGCAGATGGACGACCCACAATTTGCTGAATGGGTGAACAGTCAGTCTGATGACATTCCCCATATGCCTGCTCAGGAACGACAGACAGACCATGAACTACCAGAAACGGGTAAACAAACCCTGAAGCCTGAGGCTGCGTCACATGAAACAGACGCTGAGTCTCCGGAGCCGATCGTTCCTGAATTACCAATCCCTCCACAGCCCCCCGGAGCAACATCAACCGGGCAAAAACAGGAGCAGACACAGACTGCCGATGTGGATCAAAACACGTCAGAGCCCTCCCCGGGCAGGAAGGAAACGGCAAAGAGTGAGGTGCATGAAGCGGATGGGCTTGTCTACGGACCGCGAAGACCGGAACCGCTTCAGCGAGAAGATCTCGATGAAATCATTAAAGCCCTGTCAACGGAAGAACAGCGTGACAATAAGGTGCTTTACCGTCTCGACGGGGAAGATGCGTTTCACGATCTCGGCAACCGTCTCGAAATGTGTAACGGTGCGAGTGAGGACAAGCGCAAGGTGCTCGCCGCGCTGGCCGTGGCATCACGCTATTACGGCGGCGTGGTGGAGCTCACCGGCAGTACGCAGTTTAAAGAGCAGGCCATGCGGCTCATTATTGAATATGACCTCGATATCCGAATGAAGCTGCCTGCGCAGCGCGCGCAGCTTGAGGATATGCGGCAACAGTTTGGGGCAACCAGGGATTCAGTCACAACGCATATTCCTACGCCGGACCTGAACCGACAGACTCCATCACCTGATGCCGCATCGCCAGTGTCACCGGCAACAGCCGCCCCCGAAGCTGTTACCCCTGACGCTCCGGGCATACCCGTGCCCCCCGTATCACCGACGCCGTCAGCACAGGCAACTGCCGCAAAGCAGCCTGCCGTTTCACCCTCAACAGAGCCTGTAGCGCCTAAGCAGGCCGACAGCATCCGGGTCCCTGATATGCCCGCTGAGCCCGCCCCCTCTGCACTGAAACCAGGCCAGAGCGTCACGGCGGTCCTCAAGAACTTTGGTGAAGCGATGTACGAAAATAAAGAGCAAAAGGGCAAGAGCTTCTTTATCGAGCTACAGAACCGCGGTGGAAGTCATACCTACTGGGGGCAGGATTTACGGGAGCTGATCGCGCACCACAAAACCGGCGATGTGGTCACGCTGACGCTCAATTCCCGTGACAGCTGGCAGGTACCTGGTGAGGAAAAAGAGCGCGTAAAAAATAACTGGTCATTGACGTCCGCCTCAACAGGTCTTGCCGTGGCACATGATCGACCGGAGCAGGGACAGCCTCTTCAGGCTTTCCCGGTCGATACGTTTGGCCGCCTCACACAGCAAATCCGACAGGCCTGGCCTGAGTACACCACAGACCTGAAGCTGCCACCTCGCCTGGAAGAGCGTCAGTTTTATCTGGGCGAAGACAGGCATCCTGTAAAGTCACCGGTAGCCGCGGCCAGCATTTCGCCACCGTCCACGGAAGCACCAGACAGGCTGGTACCCGTCATGGCCTCTATGGACACACAGTCAAACCAGTTAGATCTTCTGCTTGTCCAGTCTGCGGGGGAACACCTGCAGGGGATGGTTCGTCTGGATGGAACGCTGTATCCGGCACTGGCCACGCCAACCACAGACAACAGTCAGCTGGTTATTAATGCCATCACCGATGACGGTCCCCGCTTTGTAGGCTACGGACAGGCGGTGAATTTCGAACCCGACGGCACCACACGTGCCGCACCTCAGCTGATGACGTTCCACCTGAAAGGTCGGGAAGAGGATACACCGCTTCCCGCCCGGCTCTACACACCGGAAAAACAGGCAGATACCTTGTTCCAGCGCCTCGGTTTTGAACAGACCTGGAAACAATGGGATGACGCCCGAAAGCCGGAGGGCAGACAGGAAAAAGCGCTTCATCAGGAACACTCCCACAGCCCCGGCCGCTAAGCCGATAAGCCGATAAGCCGATAAGGAGAGAGAATGCGATATCACATGCTTAAAGCCGGACTTTTGTCCGGCTTCATGCTTTTTTCTGCCGCCGCTGCGGCGGCAACCTGCCGAGCAGGAAGTGCTGCTGAAGCGGGTAGCCAGGCTGGTTATGAGCGAGCCAGGGCGGCCGCAACAGCCTGGGAACAGCGCGAAAGCAATGTCTCATCCTCCCTGCAGTCCTGTCTGTCCCGTATCAAGAACGTCAAGGTGACCCTGCCGCAATTCCCCGGGCTCGATGAAATCATTTCGCAACTGGAAAATAAGGTCTGCGAAGCGGCCCTGGATAAAGTCAACGAACAGATCCCAGACAACATCGATCCCTGGAAAAACTTCAACTCCTGAAACCTATGACAAAACAGACACAATCAGCCCCCCCTGCAAAGGGGCGGGCCCCCTCCCCTGCGGAGGATCCGCTGAAAAACGCCGTGAACATGATGAAAACGGCAGAAAAACGCCAGAAAATGGCACCAGAGCTGATGAAGAGTAACCTCCTGCTGGGGAGTGGCCTGCTTATCAGCATCATCCTCAATGCTGGCCTGACCTGGGCTCTGATACAACAGCCACGGGATTACTTTGCCACCGACAGTGGGCGCCTGGTTCGCTTGGCTCCCACTTCCGAACCAGCATGGAGCCAGGACGATGCCATCGCCTTTGGCAGCAAGGCTCTGATGCGGGCCTTTAACCTGGACTTCGTTCATTATCGTGAACAGGTATCCTCTACAGCATCGCTGTTCTCTGAAGCAGGACACGCCAGTTACATCCAGGCGCTAACCAACTCCAATATCTACGATGCCCTGAAACGCGAGCGTATGAATCTTACCGGCTCCGTAGGGGCTGGTGTCGTCATCCGGCGTGGGCGTCTGTCTGACGGAACCTGGTTCTGGACAATGCAGTATCCGGTACGTTTGCGCCTGGTTGGGCAGACGACCAGCAAGCCTGAACAACCGTTTGTTTTCGAAATTACCATCCAGCGCGTAGATCCACGACAGAAACCCGTCGGGATGGAAATCCGCCAGATGATCTCACGCAACGCTCCCCGCAACCTCTGAGGCTCCCGCCATGAAACTTCGTTATCTCATGACCACACTACTGCTGTGTGGTCCGGCCCTCGTAGCCGCCGCTGACAATACTGGCTGGCAGGATGCCAGGACGCCTGGTGCAACAACTGCCGCCGCTCCTCAGGGGGCAGAAGCGCAAACAACAGGTGTACCGGCAACCCGGATTAGTGGAGAGCTCCCGCCCCCGGAACAAAGCTCGCCGCTGGTAGATGAGGCAGCAGGTTTAGACTCGCCTCTGTCAGCGGATGAGATACGCGAATTGAGGCTTCGACTGACCGACAACGAGCGTTCTGTAAATGCCCCAATGATAAGCGTGGTTCCGCGTATCAGTTCATTAACCCTCAATCTTTCTCCAGGCGCCAGTATCCCGCTGGTACGCACGGCCATGAATAACCAGAGCGTCGTCACCCTGACGGACATCAGTGGCGCACCGTGGCCACAGTCAGATCCGCCAATTAATGCCAGCCCGAAGAGTTTTGATGTGAAGTTCAATGCTGGAACCAACATGCTGGCCATAACACCACTGCGCCCGTGGGCGGCGGGGAATATTTCCGTATATCTGAAAGGGCTTGATGTTCCAATCATGATCAATGTGACAAGTGGTGAGACAGACACCCGTACTGCCAGTCAGGAGATCGACAGTCGGCTGGATTTACGCGTCCCGCGTCTGGGTCCTGGCTCAGCAGCCCCGGGCGTACCCGTCGATAAAATCGCACTCCACAGCGCCACGTTGCAGGCTTTTCTGGATGGCACACCACCAGAAGATGCCCGTCGCCTTAAATTCCAGGGCAACGTCCCTGACACTGCGATCTGGCAAAGCGGTGATGATCTGATGGTCCGTTCCCGCGCAATGCTGCGCGACGAGTTTGAACAGACACTCTCTTCAGCGGATGGTACGCATCTCTGGAAACTCCCCGTCACCCCGTTACTGACCTTCTCAGTAAACGGGAAATCCGTTCACGTCACGCCGGAGCTTCAGTAATGAGCGCAGAACAGGATGCCGGTAAGAACGGCAAAAAACTTTTTTCAATAATTGGATTTAGTGCCCTGGTTTTAGTGACCGCGGGTTATCTGGCCATGTCGTGGCTGACACATGACCCTTCAGGAACAGATTCTGCCGTCAACCTTAACGGTACGGCCTCAAGTGCCGTAACCACCACGACGGAGAGCCCGCGTTACCGTGAACTGCTTAAAGCCTCAAACGATTTAGGCGCGCAGGAAGCCGCACGGACCGATTCATCCTTCATCGCCAGTCTCCCGGTCGGCCTTGAAGTCATGGAACCCCCTCCGGATAAGGTGCCAGAAACAAAACCGGTGGACCTGCCACCTCCGCCGCCAGCAGCATCACGCCATGCGGAAAACCCGGCCGGAGAAGAGCAGGCAAACGAAAAGCGCCAGGCTCAACTGCAAAAACTGCTTAAGCGGATCAGTGACGCACAGACTGGCGGCGATGCACCGGTGCTGGCAACTGCCCTGGCAAGTGTTACGCAGACATCGCCAGCGACTGGCACAAGAAACCTGGCAGAGACAAAAACTGAAACAGAGAGTGCACAGGTCTTCATCCACGCACTTACGCGTGCGGCCGGTTATATGGAGACTGCCGTGGATTCAGATAACCCCAACTCAGAGGTTGTTGCGGTTATTCCTGCCGGGCCGCTGGCTGGCGCAAGACTTCACAGTTCGTCAGTAAAACTTGCCGGCAATGGACTGGACATCAGATTTACCAGTATGAGCTGGAACGGCATGGAGCTGAACGTCAATGCAAGCGCACAGAGTGAGAAAAACCTGATGTCTTCTGTGGCCTCCGATGTTACCCATCGATGGGGAACACACATCGTTCTGCCCGCTGTACTGGGAGGTCTTGGTGATCTTGGCGGTCTGTACAAGGATGCTAACACTCAGGTTATGCAGTCCAGTGTCGGTACCGTCACCGGACGAGTGGGTAAACCTGATGGCAGCACAGTGGCTGGCGTAATGGTTGGCGGCACAGCCCAGACCGGGGCGGAAGTCATCAAACAGGAGATGGCCCGTGAGCCGTTCCGCCAGGTCACCGTGAAGCAGAAAGAAGTTATCTCCATTCTCTTCGTTGACTCGGTTACTTCTGACGACATTGTCAGCAGCAATAAAGCGGCCCGCCCCGCAATCAATAGCACCTTATCAGCACCCGCTGCCGCAGAGCAGCAAACCGAAACCCGCCTGCAGGAAGCCATCGCGCGCCGCCAGGCTGAAATCCGTCGTCAGTATGGCGATACCGTACCCGTGAGGAACAATGATGAACCAGAAAATTGATATGCCTGAAGAAGAAACACTGGAAAGCGAGGATGATTTTGGCGCGCCAGATCCTCGCGAGAAACCGCCCTTCTGGAAGCGAGACCTGCTGTTTGGCTATTCTCTGCCGTGGCTTCTCGGGATAACGCTTCTGGCAGTGGGCAGCCTCTGGTACCTGTTCGGTCCATCACTGTCATTGACGAATAATACGCCGTCTGAAACCAGCTTCAGTGAAGTTGAAAATACACTCGACGGTGCACAGCATAGTACGGTTGAGTCTGTTCCGCAGCAGGCTGTCTCGCCAGCCGCGGCGCAACCGGCGGCACATACGTCCCTGCCAATGGCTCAGGACGACAGGGCGAGCATGATGACGGATATCCGTGACGAGCTGAACGATCGTGACCGCAAGATAAATGACTCTCTGACGTCGCTTAAAGACAGCGTTACGCGCCTGTCTGATGCTATCAAAAGGGATGAGGCTTACGCAGTAGAAACGCGTGCACAGCTTAATGAGCTGACACAGAAGCTGGCTGTTCTGGAAACCCGCGTAAGCACCTCTGATGCCTCAAAAACAGCTTCCCGGCCCCAGAAACGGCAGACAACCAGTGCTGTTGCAGGCATGAAAATCATGTCGCTGGAAGCAGGAATGGCGTGGATCAAATGGCAGGGCAGTACCTGGTCAGTCCGGGAGGGGGATACGCTGGGTAAAGTCACTATTCGTCAGATTGACCCTGCCACGCGCTCTGTGGTGACAACCGGAGGAACCCTGCGCTAATGGCACTGGATGCCGTCACGCTAATAGAGAATCTTGCTTCGGGCATCTTCACCGCTGGGCTGGATTTATTATTCAGCTGGTCCGAGATGATTGGTTTTTTTGGCCTCATCGCACTTCTGACCCGGCAACGTTCCAGTCGAAGTCCATTGTCCCCGGGCAAGTTTGCTATTGGCCTTTTTTCCTGCGCCGCGCTGGTATCTCTCCCCTCCATCATTAATGCCAGTGGTGCGCAGCTTGGCTTTGGCGCCACATCTTTTGATGCAATCGCGTATGTGCAACCCGCCACCTACGGCGTTGCTGCCGGGGCTGCTAACGCCGTACTTTCTCTGGTCCGGCTAGCAGGAGTGGGGTTTGTCTATGCGGCACTCGATATGTTTCGACGATCAGAGCTGGAGGGGCACACCGCACTCAGTTCAAGTGAAAGCATTCGCGCTGCGACAGTAAAACTGTTTGCAGGGACCGGTATGGTCTTTTCACCTCAGCTCATCGATGCCGCACTTGCCACTCTCGGCCTCTCTTTTTAACACACTTCGTTTTTTTATAACCCAAGGAGACACTATGTCACTTTTCCGTGCTATTTCCGCGCGTCTTTATGCCGTCGTTATTTTCTGCCAGCTGACCATGATGCAGTGCCGCGAGCGCATGATTCAGGGGCTGTGTGCTCTGGTCACTTTCCTGTTACCCGGCATGGCCTTCGCTGATGGCGATCTCGCCGATATGTTTGGTAGCGCCGCCTCTGGTGCCAAAAGCGGTAAAACTTCCGGTCTGGAAATTGCCCAGGCGATCGGTGTGTTCATCTTCATCGGTTCACTGCTGTCCTTCAAAAAAGTGGGCACCAATCCGCAGATCACTGTGGGCCGCTGCTGTGCAGGTCTGGCCATCGGCGCACTACTGGCCGTAGTCCCTGAAATTATGGGACGAACCCAGAAACAGCTCGGTACCAGCTCTGTCAATATCAGCTAACCACAGGAAAGGGTCGGTGTTTACCGACCCTTTCAGGAGAAAACGATGAGCAAAAAGAAAAAGACACCTGACTGTCCATGGCAACATCCGCTTCCGGTTCCTGATGTTGTCCATTCCACAGCCCCTTTACTTCCTCCCCCAGAGAGCGTTTCTGGAGGGCGGTGTTATTGCTGTAGTGCTGACATGAAACATCTGTTTGTGTTACCGGAATCCCTGCCATTATCCCGACTTGCGGAAGACGCGCAGGATGCCAGGACCCGACTCGTCAGAGCGAAAGACACGCTGGCTCAGCTGGAGTCACGTCCCACCCCGCAGGTACCGGTTGAATATGAGAAACACGCCCGGGCTCTGAAAGCTGCCCGGACCGGGATGCAGCACGCATCACTTGCCGCCCGCCGGATTGCTTTGCGACACATCCCCAAAACACTGCTGACCGACACCAGTCTGCTGTCTGACATCGAACATGCTGAATTAGAACGGCTCACGACACCGTTTCACCTCTGTTACCTCTGCCATGCCTGGCATGCCCTCAACGGATTTGCTGCTGCTCAGGGGGTCATGGTCTGGCTACCGGACCTGCACCCACGTAATGTTGTTGCCCTGAACCGAAAAGCCCTGCTGGCCGTCTTCAGCACCAGACCAGGCGAGGTTCGGGAAGGCCGTCGGGTACTGTCGGAACTGACCCGCCATCGTCTTCCTCTGGAAGAACGTTTCGGGGGATGGCGACCAGCTGACTATGCAGATGCGCTTAAACGTTTCCCGCCAGTCATGCGCGATGAAATGCGACAAAAAATGAACGGAGTGGCGTTGATCCTGACACCTGATTCAGTGACGGACAGTGACGTCCTGTCAGGAGCCTCGCAGACAACAATATTATCCTCACAGTCATCTGGTACCACTGTCACGTAAACCTAACGCAAGCCTTATCCCGCAGATGCGCCCACAGAAGCGCCTCGCCCATCAATACACGCCATTCCGGTGGAGTCTTCGCAGCTATGAATATCAACCGCCTTGTCTTCACTATTGAAGACGTTATGAATACCTGTTCCCGTTTCGCCGTCTCTGCTGACTTTGTCGACTACTGCGACATTCGTACGGTGATCGGACTGGACAAACAAGATCTGGAGCTCAGACCCTGGCTGGAAGCGCCTTATATAGGTGTCACCCATCATGGCTATTTCCTTTCTGTATTCGAAATATCCGGGGCATTGCGTGAAATGTCGGAAACAGCCTCAGACGATCATCCGGATGCGTTTGAAGGAATGATCGCGCACCTCGCGTCCACGCTCAGCACCACCTGGAAAAATATCGGCCATAAACTGGCCTTCATTTTCGAACGTGACCCGGAAAAAGGGCGTGACGAAGTCAGCGCCATGATCGCCCCACAAATGCGTTCAATTCAGCACATCGGCGTCCAGCTGGATGACCTGCTTAATGAGAAGATCAATGTCATTTCTCCGTGGCTTGTTCGTGAGCGCTGCTGGCTTGCCGTCTGGAGCTCTCCGACACTGGTGAGTCATCAGGAACGAACCGATTTTAACGCCACCGTTCGGGCCATTCAGGATAAAGCACCTGTCGCGCGCTTTGGTCAGGAGCCCTGGCGCTGGCAAATGTCTGGTCTGAAGATCCGGCACGACAGCTTTATCACCACTCTTGAAAAAGCACTCGTACGCGGTGGAGACGGCTTGCTTGTCCGCCTGCTTGATGTGCCTGAGTTCTGTAATGAAATCAGACGTGAAACAGCACGCAACAGCACATCGGCCGCATGGCGCCCGGCATTACCGGGGAAGGCTGCGCCAGCGGGTGCGCTTCAGGAGGGCGACGCTACAGCACTGCTAGCTCCCTTCCTGAATCTTCAGGTATTTGGTTGTACGCCAGAAACAGAAGGTAATCTGGTGCATGCAGGGGGGCTGTGGCACGGCATGGTGGCCATAACACTTCCGCCTCAGCATCCCCGCCCCTTCAATGAGCTTGTGAAATTGGTTCCACGTTCCGTTCCCTGGCGCATACGAATCGACATCATGCCTGGCGGGATGAAAGCGCTGGGCTGGAAAAAGACTATTTCATCATTTGGACAATTTATTCCCTCTATTCGCCCACTTTACGACGCTTTCACACAGCTGGTTGCAACGGATGAACGCGATCCGGTCTGCGTGATGACCATTGTGGCGTCCACCTGGGGGCATACCCGGGAAATATGCTCCCGTAATCAGATGCTGCTTGAATCAGCGTTGCAGGGCTGGGGAGTCTGTAACACTACCACCACATTCGGTGATCCTCGCAGGGGATGGGTCAACAGTATGCTGGCCGCGTCAGCGGGCTCCGGCCCTGTTCCGCTTTACCCGCCACTCTCCCATGCGCTATCGATGTTGCCCTTCAACCGACCAGGTACCGTCTGGCGAGGGGAAGGCAACCTGATGCTGCACACGGAAGACGGATGCGCCTGGGAAGTCGGGCTGGGGTCTTCTCGCCAGAACAAGCATACCGAACTTGCCCCTGGCGATTCGGGTCTGGGTAAATCGGTACTGATTAATACCCTGACGGAAATACAGGTATCTTCCGCCCAGGTTTCGCTTCCTTATGTGGCTCACATTGATAAAGGATTCAGCGCGATGGGGTTAATCCAGCTGATACGTGACAGTCTGCCAGAAGAGCGAAAGGACGAAGCAGTCGGCATCATACTCAGCAACGACCCGTCTAAGTCACGCAATGTCTTCGACATCCTGTACGGCGCTCGTAAGCCAGTGACACCAGAGAAGCAATTTATCGCGTCCATGTTGACGGCCTTCTGTATCGAACCGGATAAAGGGACCCCGCCTAACCCTACAGATACCCGGCAAATAGTGAACCGCCTGATTGATCTGGCGTATGACATGCGTAGTGGTATTGAGCCAAACATGTTCCGTTCAAACGTAGAGCCAGAAGTGGATGCGGCACTGGAGTCATCCGGTTTGTGGGGTGAGCACGATCCGGAGTGGTGGACCGCGACACCATGGTACGAAGTACGTGACCTCCTGCATGAACGTGGACAATTATCTGCGGCTCAGCGGGCACACTACCAGGCGGTACCAGAACTTGCTGATATGCCCGCGCTACTACGCAGTGAGGTCATTCAGGAGACTTTTGGCCGGATACAGCGTAACGGCTCACAGGAGCCCCTGGTGGAGTACATTGAGCGCTGCATGATTCAGGCCCGACAGGACTACCCGATGATGGCCAGTCGGACTCGTTTTGCGCTGAACCCGAACACACGCATTATTGCCGTAGACTTAAACAACGTCGCCGGCGATAAGACCCCGGCAGGCAGACTGAAAACCGGCATCATGTTCCTCTTTGCTGGCCACATCACTGCGGGTGATTTTTTGCTGCCGCAGTATCAGGATGAGGTAATGCAAATACTGCCGGAAGCCTACCTCCCGGGCATTATGCGACGCATCAACCAGCTCGATAGTGAAATGAAAACCAAAATCTATGACGAACTGCACAACGTCAAAGGCATTGATTTCATCTTCGAAGCACTGGATACGCAGGATCGTGAACAACGTAAGTTTGGTATCCGCACGGTGCTGAGTACCCAGTTCCTTACCGACTATCCGAAAAGCCTGCTCGACTCTGCCAACACCCTCTGGCTGCTGCGCTTCCGCCAGGAAGATATTCCACTTTTACGGGACAGTTTTAAGATCCCTGAACACAATCTTCATGCATTCCTGCGTATGCCAGCTGGTCCGGCTGCAGACGGTAGTGGCGTACCGATGCTATGTATGATGCGCACAACCCAGGGGACGCTGGCACGGATTGTCCGGTTTACGCTCGGACCGCTGGAGCTGTGGTCGCTTAACTCAGACAAAAAAGACGGCGCGCTACGCAGAAATCTCTCGGATACGATCGGTACTGCCCGTGCCCGTCAGTTACTGGCGGAGAAGTTCCCTCGCGGATCCGCAAAAAAACTCATTGAGTACAGGGAGCGTAACAGTGGCGCCCGTGGTGATAAGGGCGTCATCGAATTGATGGCAGACGAAATGATAAATGAGCTGGGGTATGACCTTTGATGTGTTCCATCCACCTGACGCCACGCTGTCGCCGCCCGGTAAAGGGCCAGGTCAGTCTTTCCCGCCTGGTGATCGATGCCGACGGCGTGGAGTTCGTCCTGCCGTCCCGGCACTTCCGTACAGACAGTGCAGTGAACTCCCGGGCGGTATACGCGACCGATCGCCGGGCAACGCAAGAGGCCTGTGGCGTGCTTCTTTCACTCAAAGCGCGACCACGCCAGCTGGTCACAACAGCCATCTGGAAGGTCAATGAGCCAGGCGAACCGGTGCGGGAATCGCGTCATGTGGTCCAGTGGTTGCTACCTGAAAATACAGGGGCGGTGTTAACTGATGATACCTGGTTATGGCCGGAGGGAGCAGATACCCCACAACTCAGCCCGGGAGACTGGCCGGTACTGGATATCACCCCTCCAGCTCATGCAAGAATCACGCGTCGTGGGCTGACAATCATAGACACCCGCAGCCGGGAAGGACGTATCAGCAGACGCTTTCAGACCTTCCCTCTGGTCGCCCTCGCCCCCGGCACACAGTCACCCCGCCTTCCCGACGTGTTTACCCCGCTCAAATAAACGGAGAATTTCATGATACAACGTCACCTCCCCGCGCTGGCGCTGGCCATCGCGTCCAGCCTTCCCACTGTTGCCAGTGCTTTAACGGTCAACGTGAACTCCAGCGTTCCGATCACGACTCAGGTTCTGCCTGAGATGGCCACCATCCAGGCAACTCTGGTCGAAATACTACAGATGCAACAGGCCACCGGCACAGCCATCACACAGAACGCCGACAAGCTCGGCGCCCTGATTAATCAGGATGGGCAGGCTACTCGTCAGCAAATGATTTTCAATAATGAAACCCAACGTCTGGAGGAGGCACGGCAGAGTTTTTCGGTACCGGATTCGATCTGTAGTGATTCCGCATCCGGTGTGGCAGCACAAAGTAAAAATGCATCAGGCAGCGCCGCGTCAAAACTCTCATCAGGCAAAGGTGTTTCCAGTTCAGCGGTGCGGAAGAGGATTTCTACAGCATCGGAAGAACAGGCCCGCGACGCTTATGACGGTGCGAACGTACATGCCGCGTACTGTACGGCAGCAGAATATGAACGCTTTGGCGGAACCGGTATCTGCCCTGCCGTCAGTAATTTGCCCGGAGGTGACAGTCAGGTACGCTCCATCTATGGCGGCGCGGGACCTGAAGGGCAGGCACCGGCACTTTCCTGGTCACAGGAACAGATTGATGCCGCTATGGCCTACATGAAAAACACGGCTCGCCCTTCAGCAGGCCGCACGCCTGGCAAAGGTGAAGTCAACACTGTTACCGGTCGTACGTATGTAGGGTTGCTCAACGAATACAACGGTATCATCGATGCCGCGTCTGAACCTCAGCTCTCGCTGATTGCCGACAGTAAGACCAGTGAAACTACCCGTGATGCCCTGAAAGAAGCACTGCAGTCACCTTCCGCAGCGCAGTATTTTGACAATGTGGCTTCGCCGGAGGCGAAGGCGAAGGGCTACATGAGCCAGCGGGAATTTGAATCGTTTGAGGCCGGACGTCGATATGCCAACACAGCCTATCTCTCTGACCTGCAGCAAATGGACGGAGATAACCTTATGCGCGAACTCATCCGAACTACGGCACAGATGAACTGGCAACTTAACGACATTAAAGAGTT
Source organism: Enterobacter cloacae complex sp. 2022EL-00788 (assembly GCF_026627565.1). NCBI lineage: Bacteria > Pseudomonadati > Pseudomonadota > Gammaproteobacteria > Enterobacterales > Enterobacteriaceae > Enterobacter > Enterobacter cloacae complex sp. 2022EL-00788. The sequence goes on from NZ_JAPNMC010000017.1 coordinate 22,199, forward strand.
GCTGCGCAAAGGGAACGTGATCGACGGCCAGCTGCTCGCCGCCTTTGCCCGTCAGTCCTACGCCCCACGACTGAAACAACTCGAATCAGCCATGAACCAGGGAGCGGCCAAATGACACTGGAAAAAACAGTCACACGGAAAAAAGGACTACCTGGACGAATTACCCGGGGACTGCTGAGCATATTTCTGCCATTGCAGGAAACGAAGTGGTATTTGCGGGCTGCCCGGCACATGACATCACGAAATATTGAACGAATGCGTGATGCTTTTCCGGAGCTCATTACTGACGACAAACCGCCGGCTTCTCCTGACTGGGAAAAAGCCGTTGCGGAATCAGGTTGTACCCCCGCACAGCTGGATAAGGGGTATGTGAGCCAGCGCAAGCGCTGGCGAGTGCTGTTCTGGCTTATGGCCATACCGGTTCCGCTTGCAGCACTGACACCATTCATTATTGGCGGGAGTATCTCCGCACACCAGATCAGCACCTGTGTGGTGCTGTTTTCCGGTGCTGGCGTGGCATGGTCAAAAGCGCTAATCGTAACCTACCGACTGTGGCAGTTACGCAACCGTCGCGTAAGTCTTGCTGAAAGAGGCACCTTTCAGCATTTCATGGCGGAAACCCATGCCGTACGAGATGCCATTCTCGGGAAATAGCTGCCCTTCTCTGCCTCCTGCCGACATCCCGGCATTCATGCATTATCCGGAGTTACCGTGAAAAATCTCATTCGTGCGCTTTGTGCAGGGCTGCTTATCTCTGTTACCCCGGCACGCGCAGGTGTCACTTACGATGACATAGTCTCTGCTGCAACCAATGCACAGGACCTCTCCCGACAGGCACTGGTCACTATCTTCGGCGATGTGGTGCTGGACCCTCTCGCCGCCGGCAATACCACGATGATCGGGAATCTGTTTGCTCTGTTTAACGGAATTATCGCCGTCCTTGCCGTCGTCTGGTTTGTATTTATTGGTCTGAAGCACATTAATAAAACGGGGCATCAGGGCAAGGTATTCAGCGGGGATCGCGATATCACCAGCACACTGAGCACAGTGTCAGGATTTTTGATGATTATCCCGACCGCCAATGGCTGGAGCATGTCCCAGCTAATCATCCTCTGGGGCGCGTCGATTATGGGCGTAGGTTCTGCCAACCTGATGGTGTCCAAAGCAGCCAGTGATATTGCCAGCGGCTATTCCCTGACTGTCCAGCCCACACAGGCTTCGACCCGAACTTCTGCACGCGGTATTTTTGAGATGCAGCTTTGTAAATATGCCATCAATACTGCGCTGGACGATTACAACAGCACGGCAAACTCGACCACAGCCAGAATGGCAGGGGTATCCGGTTCTTCTGGAGGGAATTATACCTACCGGGTCACCAACGGCAGCGGTGTGTGCGGCACGGCGACGATACCGGAACAACAGAAATCGGACTCCTCGTCTGGTTCCGGAAGCTTCTTTAACCCCTTCAGTAACCGCGATACAAGTGAAGTGGTGGATGCGCAAAACAAAGCTATGGAAGCAATGATACAGGATATGGACAGCGCGGCCAGCGAGTTTATGGCAGGGTTTATGAATAAACGAACAACCGGCAACGGCACACTCCCGGATATTGAAACCCGCATTCAGAGAGCAGCCAGTACGTACGAACAAACTGTTCAGCGCGCACTACCGGCGCAGAGTGAACAAAATGGCATACAGGATGCTGTCAGGAATTACCTCGACACTTATGGTTGGGCGGCTCTCGGTGCCTGGTATCAGACTTTTGCAACGGCCAATCAACGCCTGACAGAAGTTGCCAGTCGCGCGCCGGCAACCAGTGGGATGTCATCCCTTGGGGAAATTGGCAGCGGAGACCTGTTCAGTGCGGTAATGAGCGCCTACCGTACCCAGTTACAAAACTCTAATTATGCACCTCCAGCAGGTACAGCAACATCACAAAACGAGTTAAGTGCTTCTGAAGGAAATGACCCAAATAGCATATTAATGAACTCGTTCGCTCCATTTTTCGTCAGTTTAACCAGCAACATCGCAACAAATTATAGTGGGACAGGAACCTCAACAGGGCAGGTAAACCCATTAGTTAAAATGAAAAATGTTGGAGATTACACGCTGGTTGCAGCGGAGGGAACTTTAACAGCATACACGGTCATACGGGCTGCTGTTGCGGGTGGAGAGTCATCCCTTCTCGGGAAGGTTGTCAATATGACAGGAGCAATTAGCGCTGTAGATAAAGGGCTTGATGCCATTTCGCCAGCAGTATATTTCTTGTTACTACTTATGTTTAGCGCTGGATTTACACTTTCAATCTATTTGCCATTTATTCCGTTTATCTTCTGGATGACTGGTATTGGTAACTGGATTGTCAGTGTTCTAGTAGGTTGCGCAGCGGGACCTTTATGGGGGGCAACTCACCTAGGTACGTCTCAGGATCGAGGCAGTCGTGCGGCTTATGGTTACATTTACTTTATAGATACCATGATTCGTCCCGCACTTATGGTTTTTGGATTTTTCTTTGCATCTGTTGCGATTGTTGCTACTGGCACTATCCTTCATGCACTTTTTGGTGTCGCACTGGTCAATGTTCAAGCCAACTCGTTAACAGGTTTATTCAGCATGGCTGGTTTTTTAATGATCTATGCTCGAATTTGCACGACACTGGTATCTAGCATATTTGCCTTACAGGCATATTTACCTGACTACGTCATTTCGTTCCTTGGCGGTAGAGATGCAGCAAATACTCTTGGAAGCATGGCTGGTTCTGTCAAAGATATGTTCGTAGCCGGTGGGAGGAATATACGGCATACCCCTGGCGTTAATACGAAGGGTATGAATGGTCCAGGGGAAACAAATAATGATGGAATAAAAAGTTGAGATGTGGACATCTATCCAGTAGTGCTATAACATTGAGTGAAATACCTAAGGAGGGTTTACTGTGAAAGATAGATTCCCTAAGTGGTGGGTTTTATACTCTGTTGCAAAGTCTTTATTTTTAAAGTTCGGTATAATCTCTTTCTTGCTGATTTTTTTTCTATGCTCCATTTCAATCATCATGGATGAGTACGTACGCCCGGAGGCATATCTATACGCCATAACAAGTTGCTTACTGTTATTCGGTCCATTTGCCATCAATTATGTTATAGCCAAGAAACGCAAAAAAAAGATCCTTGCTGTTGTTGAGAAAATCAAGGAGACAGGGCATTTCAACCCGGAAAGCGGTTCTGAGGGCTGGCTCTTCTGGAAAAGTACCTACCTGGGTTTCGACTTTCAGCAAGGAACCTTTTTGTACGTCCGAATCTACCCGGGCAATGTCATGGATGTCATTGGCTTCGATGCTTACAGCCTGACACGTACAGAAGTTGAAGATTCAAAGTTGCGTCTCTTCACTAGGTTCACATCATTGCCGATGATTACTATCGATACCGGTGCTGCATCCAGTATTGCTAACCATCTGCATGCAATGAACAACAAAGGATACACCTATAACTTCAACTTCAACGATGTCGTGAATAAAAAACGTGCCGAGATTGAATCTCTGACAGGGCTACCTGTTCCCGTTCTTGTCTGAAACACATCCAATACCCTCCAATAAATAGCCGGTTTAATTGCCGGCTATTTTCATTGATTTCATTAACGCAGATCATCGCTCTGAAAATTCACTTTAAAACAGATGATGATAATAAAAACCACAACCCATCTTATTAATGGCCCTCACTAAAACAAAGGAGATCCGTATCAGATCCTCAACAATCTAATACTTGACCAATCAATATAATTCAACCTGCCGTTATCAGCAGTAAATACGCTTGCTAATTTTTCGTAAGCTCGGGCTCTGCTGCCCTCGTTTATTCAGTTAGTCTTCATCGTTTTTATTTAGGGAGCTTTTCCATGACATCCGCTCGCGCGGGAACGACTGACCCGCTTGAATTTCTTGGAGCCCTCGCCATCCTGGGCATTATGCTTCTGCTTGTTGCATGGCTGTTCTTGCCTGAGTTTGTGTACTGGTCATGTTTCATTTTGCATACCTTGTGGGGCATGGCTGATTTTGGCCCCTTCCACACCTGGGCCGCACCGCGTTATAACCTGCTGGCCGTCACCGCCAACAATGCCGAAAACATCACTTACGATCAGTGGATCAACGTGATGAAGCAAACGACGGTGATCCTGATGATATTCCTCATACCCCTGTCTACCGCTTCGCTGTGGAGCTGGTTATGCCATCCAGCACGAAACTGGCAAACGCGACGGGTACTCAATATCAGCACGCTGCCCTTCGCTATGGAAACCATTTCTCCTGCAATTGCCCCCATTCTTAATGAGGGGGATTCCAGTCGCCTGTTGCTTGATAAACGTCGTCCAGAAAGACGTCCGGCACAAAGCCCTGAGGGTTTCGCTGAAGAGCATGAACTCATCAGTAATATGCAGCTCGATGTTGCCCGCTGCCGGGCTGTTTTTATGGCCCAGCTGGGGCGTCCACTTAATGGATGGAAAAGTCTCGCCCCTCATGAAAAGGCATTATTCGCAATATTCGGCCTTCAGTTTTTCCTGGACGACCGACCGGCCGCACGTCAATTAATGGATGCCCTGAACCGCTCCTGTCGGATAAAAAGCCGCCGTGATAAGGGGAAATTCTCAGTTCCGGTCTATACGCTGGCGAGAACCGCTTTTAAGCGCGTCATCCATAGCGAAGGCGCGAAACAGTGGTTGCGTGAGCACCGTTACGTCAGAAGTGGTCTGGTCTGGCTGTACGCGCATGATTTACGGCTGACACCACCTAACTGGCTATGGCTAAAGGGGGTAGACCGCCCACTCTTCTATGCCCTGCACCGGGCAAACACCACCAAAGGATTTATTGAAGGTGCAGGTATCGTCGCCGTCGCCCGCACCGAGAGCGAGGCTATCCGACTTGGCCTCCCCTGCCCGCAAGCCTGCGTCGATGAAGCCATTGAGGGATTGCGCATCGATATGCTGTCCCTGGGGCTAATCTGGAACGAACCTCAGCCAGACCGCGACCGCAGGCGTCGCATCCGGACCAACTGGTCACTCACGGAAGATGTCATCACTCGCCCGGGCGACGATGACGATCTCATCTTCTGAAATTTCGCTCATTTCTGACGCTAATTAACTTACTGTCTACTGGAGTCTCATTATGTCGCTGGAAAGCACCTACACCACCTTTCGTTGTAACGACACCATTGTGGTTTTACATCAACATGGACATGGTGTTCCTCAGGCCCTGTTCACCTTTCGTGAGCCTCAGCGTATGGCCATCCACGATAAAAAGCTCATCGCTTTTTATCCATATTCAGCAGAAGCCGTGACACTTCTTGATGACCCGATGCACGATGCGGCGGAAGTCTTCAACACCATAGCGCGACACCTCAAAACCCAGAGTAAGGCAATAATGAAACGCCGTATTAAGTCCCTTGCCCTGTTTGTGAGCGGCGCGCTGATAGCATCTTCGTTATGGCTCCTGGGTACGGACAACCATTTCTCACTCAATGTGGGAAACCAGACAATGACTATCCCGGCAGAACCAGGCGCAATCGCACCGGCCCGGCCGCGGCAGACTGTTGCTGTTCAGGAGCCAGCCAACCCGGCGGCAGTCAATACAGTCATTCAGGCTGCCCAGGCTGAATCCGACAACATTCAGAATATTATGAAGGAAAGTCATAAATCCTTACCGGCTTCGCCTTCTGAAGCCCTGAAAACAGCACCAGCACCGGTAACGTCAACCACATCAGTAAAAAAAGAAGCGACGGAACAGCCAGCGCGACAGAAGATGGTGGAAATACTAAAGCGCAGTACCGATCGCGGTCTGTTCACCATCCAGCTCTCAACCGGGCATGAGCGTACGCTGTATGCATTCCTCGATCCAACCTGTGCGGTCTGCAGAAGTATGGAGCCGGCAATCGAACAGCTGGCGCAGCGTTACAACGTTGTTGTATTCCCTGTATCAGTCGTGAATGACGGCGGCGATGCTGTAGAGAAGATCATTCCAGTTTTATGCGAGAAGGACCAGACAGCTCGTGCTGTTGCATGGAGTGATCTTTTCCGACCGGACGCAGGTATGCTGGTTCCGGGACAGACAACACCTCCACAGGTGAGCTCAGACTGTTCCGCGTCGGCTCAGGCCGTAGTAGCCGTAAACGATACTGGCTTCCGCACCTTTGGTTTTTCAGGTACGCCGACAGTGCTGACTGACACGGGCATTCGCCTGGCAACGGGCATGCTGACCGCGCCGGATAAAATTGATCACTTCCTGAAAATTACAGATCCAATGTCACCAGAACAGGTCGACCGCTTTGTGAGTTCCCTCAGTATCCAGGAGTAAACCATGAATTATACGCCCGTAAACCAGGCGCTCATGAAGCGCAATGCCTGGAACTCCCCTGTTCTTGAGCTTTTACGCGACCACCTACTGTATGCCGGCATTATGGCAGGAAGTGTGGTGGCGGGGTTTATCTGGCCACTCGCCATACCGCTTTTGCTTTTGCTGGCCATCGTGGCCAGCATCAGCTTTGGAACACACCGCTGGCGTATGCCCATGCGAATGCCTGTCCACCTGAATAAAGTAGACCCCTCTGAAGACCGGAAGGTACGGCGCAGCCTGTTCAGAAGGTTCCCCTCACTGTTTCAGTATGAAACAACGCAGGAAAGTAAAGGTAAGGGAATATTCTATCTCGGCTACAGGCGAATGAATGATATCGGTCGCGAACTCTGGCTCACCATTGATGACCTGACCCGTCATGTGATGTTCTTTGCCTCGACCGGTGGAGGGAAAACCGAAACCATCTATGCGTGGATGCTCAATTCATTTTGCTGGGGTCGGGGCTTCACCTTTGTTGACGGTAAGGCGCAGAACGACACGGCGCGCACCTGCTACTACCTGGCCCGCCGCTTTGGGCGTGAGGATGATGTGGAGTACATCAACTTCATGAATAGCGGCATGTCCCGCAGTGAGATGATCCACAACGGTGATAAAAGTCGGCCACAGTCTCACCAGTGGAACCCCTTCTGCTATAGCACTGAGGCCTTTGTTGCTGAGACGATGCAATCAATGCTGCCGACCAACGTACAGGGGGGAGAATGGCAGTCCAGAGCAATTGCAATGAACAAGGCGCTGGTTTTTGGCACAAAGTTCTATTGCGTCCGTGAAAACAAAACCATGTCGTTGCAGCTGCTGCGCGAGTTTATGCCACTGGAGAAACTGGCAGAGCTTTACTGCCGTGCCATAGACGATCAATGGCCAGAGGAAGCTGTCTCTCCACTCTATAATTATCTGGTAGACGTACCGGGTTTCGATATGGCCACCGTTCGTCAGCCTTCAGCCTGGACAGAAGAGCCGCGCAAGCAGCACAGCTACCTGACTGGGCAGTTTCTGGAAACCTTCAACACATTTACGGAAACGTTCGGTAATATCTTCGCTGAGGATGCCGGTGACATTGATATTCGCGACAGCATTCACAGCGACCGGATACTCCTGGTGCTTATCCCGGCAATGAACACCTCTCAGCACACAACCTCTGCACTGGGGAGAATGTTTGTTACCCAGCAGAGCATGATACTGGCCCGGGACCTGGGACATCGTCTGGAAGGGCTAGATTCCGAAGCTCTCGAAATCACCAAATACAAAGGCCCCTTCCCCTACATGAACTATCTCGACGAGGTGGGAGCCTATTATACCGAGCGTATTGCCGTTCAGGCCACACAGGTACGTTCCCTGGACTTTTCTATCGTCATGATGAGCCAGGACCAGGAGCGCATTGAAAGCCAGACTTCAGCCACAAACGTTGCCACCCTGATGCAAAACGCCGGCACTAAGGTTGCGGGTAAAATCGTAAGTGATGATAAAACGGCAAAGACAATCACTAATGCCGCAGGACAGGAAGCCCGGGCGAACATGGTCAGCCTGCAACGGCGTGACGGTATCATTGGTACCTCCTGGATCGATGGCGACCACATCAATATTCAGATGGAGAACAAAATCAATGTGCAGGATCTGATTAAATTGCAGCCAGGTGAGAACTACACGGTGTTTCAGGGCGATCCGGTTCCGGGAGCATCCTTCTACATCGAGCCGCAGGACAAAACGTGCAATGCACCCGTCATTATCAACCGATACATCACGATTAACCCTCCGAACCTTAAGCAACTACGTAAACTTGTTCCACGAACAGCGCAGCGCCGTCTTCCGGCTCCGGAGAACGTCAGCAAAATCATTGGTGTTCTGACAGAAAAGCCCTCGCGTCGGCGTAAAGCGGCAAAAGCTGAACCCTGGAAGATAATCGATACCTTTCAGCAGCGTCTGGCCAATCGCCAGGAAGCGCATAATCTGATGACTGAATATGATACGGACCAACGTGGACGGGAAGAAAACCTCTGGGAAGAAGCGCTGGAGGTAATCAGAACAACCACTATGGCGGAACGTACAATACGGTACATCACGCTTAATAAGCCTGAATCGGAACCGACGCAAGTAAGCGCTGAAGAAATTCAGCTCGCACCAGATGCGATACTGAGAACGCTGACACTCCCGCAGCCGGCTTATATTCCTCCTTCCAGATATCGAAACGAGCCATTTATCTCCCCGAAACTGCCTGATTCACCACATCCGGATATGGAGTGGCCAGAGTGATAGTTCAAAAAAATTGTCTTGTTTCAGGAACCGCTGCCGATAAACAAAATGATATAGAACTGAAGGAAATGAAATGAAGAAGCTACTATTTGCCGCCCTCTTTGGTTTTTCATGCGTTGCCGCTGCAGCGCCCCAGCCCGTTATCGACACCGATGCCGTGGCGCAGCTGACTGAAATCCGTAACATCCTCCTCACGAACCAGCAGAAGGTGTACGCCTGCTCCGATGGCGAGAAGCTTTATACTGTTGGGTTGCAGATAAAGCATGATGGTTCTGAATACAAATGTGTTTTAAAGAAAGACCATGCTGAATGGGAATTAGTCCCACGCATCGCATTCAACTAAATAAGGCCGCGAAAGCGGCCTTTTTTTTGACCTGATTATACTACCCTCCGGATTGGGCACAGATTCACACTATCCCGTTCTGCTGGCAGTACGGGAAATTGATAAGTATGATTGATAAAACAGGGGGCAGAGAATGAACATTCCTAAACAGACACTGGTTTTATCTATTGCAGGTTGCTCACTTCAGTTATTCTTTATTTTCGCTTCTTTCATAGGTGCTGATGATAGTTTTGCTGTTTTCTGGACATCATGCGGCTTTGCCTATGTATTGCTTGCGTTCCATGTAGTCACGGGCATTGTCGCTTGTTATGACATAAAACATCCTCTAAAAGTTTAAAAGGCCGCATTTGCGGCCTTTTTTATTTCTTATCTGCGGGCTAAATTCCATCTGGTCCCCGAATGCTTATAACGGTGAAGGTGGTTTCCAGTTTGGTCCTGACTCATTGCGCACAGCTTCTGTATTACTCCCCTGATTTGTCATTTCAGCAAAGCGCATCTCGCTTTCAACACGCACCTGGTCAACCTCCGGTCGCGAGATCTGGTATTCACCTTCATCACGGTGGTTCACATTGTGCCATGCCACCATTTTGGCAAAAGCTGTATTGAACTGTTCATTATCCCCTTCCGGCGCCATCGCGACGCTCGGAGAACGGCTGAAGAGAACCGGCGCGACTTTGACCATATCCCGCTTAAGCGCATCGTAATCGCCACTGTTCCGGAAAATAACCCTGTCGCCATAGTCGGTACAAATATGGCGGCCTGTCTCCGGATCGCGGAACTGGACGCGACCGTTCTTCTTAAGTGAAGCCCGCAGGCCAGGAACACCGGAATACATCGGCGTTCCGCCTGGCTCACAGATAACGACACATCGGTTGTCTGTTGTGGATTTCACCGCATTACCACGACGATCCCGGTAATCCCATCCTCTCAGCTGCGATATCGCAGCCTTGTCACCTTTCACCGCTTCAGCTTCAACCCACTGCCGGTAAGACGGCGGATACCATTTCCCCTGCCCGATAAGCTCAGCTCGTTCAGCCTTCATGGTTTCTTTCAGCGCAATCAGTGCCTGCATGCGCTGAAGCTCTGCAATATGATAATGCAGCTTCCTCACCAGAGGGTCACGATGTTCGATGCGGATGCGCGCTTTACGCATCCTGCATTCGTCATGAATCGCCTGGTAACGTTCACGGCCATGCAAATCAGGGCGCTGCCAGTTAGCCCGCCAGGCTGCATAACGGGCTTTCAGATCTTCTCGCGCAGCTGCGCGCGCTTCGCGACGCTGGCGACGCAATTCAGGATCACGCTTCATACCCGGAATATCGCGGTCGCTCACGGCCAGTTCCGGATTGTAACGGCTGACCGGCTTAACACGTTCAAAGATGTCTGCCGGCACCGAAACAAACGAACCAGCATGGGGTTCCGAACGCGCAAGCGTCAGATCAGGATGAACGTGGCTGGCCTTTACAGGGGTCTGTTCGTGATTGTAAGCGTCCATCACAACCAGGCCCTGCTGCTCGCGCATCAGCAACAGACCCTGACGCGCAAGTAGCTCATGACAGCGTTCCCAGGTAAATTCACCACTACCGATCAGCATCTCAATATCCTGACGGCAGTGTGAAACCGCATAGCCCCAGAGGCTTTCCTTATCAGAGAAAATCTCACGTTTCAGCGCCCCCTGCGGGCCCGAACCTGTTCGCAGTTTTCGCCATTCCCGATCGGAAACTGGAGTGGCTTCCAGACCGCCGCCGGTGAACTGTTCCGCAGGGGGAACCTGCTGGAAAATGTCTTTCGGTACCGGCTGCCAGCCTCCTTTATACGAGTCCAGAATAGCCTTCGTTAGCGCAGGCCACACACGTTCCGCCCTGACAGGTGTACGCGTTGAGTCATACCCGTCACAAATTACCAGACGGTCATGCTGTTCTTTCAGATACAGTCCAGACTGTGCCAGAAGCGTATGCACTGACTGTATGGTTCGCTGCGTTGGATCCTGATCAAGTGCAATCAGCGGCGCCCGTAAACGTGCGATCGCATAGTCGGATAAGGATTCTTTCTCTGTCATCCGTTCAGGGCGAGACGGCATAATAATCTTGTCTGGTTCATAGCGGCCGACAGCCGGAACTTGCGTGAAAATGTCCTGTGCAGGAGGAACAAACTCACCCAGTTTACGAATAAGTTTATCGGTATCAAAGGCGTGTCCAAACACAGAAAGCGTAACGCCAGGACGTTCACGTTCCCAGCCGTCCTTCACTTTTAGCTCGCCGCTCTCCTTTGTCAGGAACAGACCTTCTTTCGCAAATCGCTGATGGAGAGAAGGCCAGTCGGTCACCGGTGACTCCCGTAAACCAGCTATTGCCGTGTCAGCGATATATTCACTCAGGCTCTGATTACGGCCACGTTTCCAGGCACTTTGACGATCGCGTTCAACAGAAGTACGACGAACAATATGATTATCAGGGGCAATCACATAGCAACCATTGTCAGGTGAAAACCCATGTTTAAGCTCCAGTTCACGACAGGCCTTACTCAGTTTTTCCTGGCTGTAAGCAAGACGGTTAAGATAACCAGTCTCCGGATGTACGCGATTTACAGCGATGTGAACGTGGAGGTTATCTGTATCAGTGTGAACGGCAGCAACGAACTGATGGCCCGCTAAACCGAGACGGGAAAGTGTATGGCTGACCGAATCGTAAATCTGTTCAGGACGCGGGCTTTCGTGCGATTGCCAGCTCAGAATATAGTGGAATACAGGGTCGCTTTTGTTGTGGGCAAACTTCGCTTTACGTGCGGAGAACTCCATTTCTTCAGCTGCACTTTCAATTGATGTGCAATTGTGGAAACAGGTCACACCGTAAAAATTCACCCATTCCCCGCCGTCAGGCATCACGTCAACCAGCGAGATAAACGACTCATCGCGCAGTTTAGTAGCGTAGTCAACCAGACGGGAAAAGCGACTGCTGTGCGGCATTTCTGGCTTTGTTCCGGAAGCTTTCACGGCTTCCATTAAATCATCATCGCGCGGTTCATCACGAACAGAAACGTACGACACCAGGTCCCCAAAGGAGGACTTGCCGTCTTGTCGTTTCGGTGGAATAACCGGGATCATGATGTTGTTCTTCTCTCCGTGCTAATCGTTACTCATGAGTTTTTTTCTGAGCGTGGTCGACAGTTCTGTTATTGCGACAAGGACCGTGGAGTACTCTTTATCCCCCACTCGTTTCCCTTCAACAAAGAGATGCTTTTGCAGTCTCCCCAGCCTTAACAGCTCGGTCATAAAGCTGTCGTCGATGAGTGAAATCATCTTCCTGTTCATCGCAGCGTTACGGATATAAGCCGATACGCTTTGCCCCACTGCTTCCGCTTTCTTTTCGATCTCTTCGATTTCATCCGGCGTGAACCTCAGGGTCTTGATTACGGTTTTCTGCCGTTTATCACTTCCCCTTCGGGATGCTTTGTCGCTCATGTGTGCTCCTTACTCGGGTGTCGGGGCGGAGCCCTGACCAGGTGGCATTTGGAATATCGTGCGTGCGCGGTATTACAAATGCACATCCTGTCCCGTCTTTTGAGCCATTATACGCTTCGCTGTCTGTTTCGCCTAGTGGCGATTTGACGGCATAGGCAGTGCGGAGCACTGCCACTTTTGAGTGGTCAATGTTATGATTTGGATGACAATATTCTGAAATGGGTAAGAAGATGAGTAAGAAGGCGTTTTATTCAGATGAAGATATCGAGCTGGCAAAGGTTGCTCTGGCTGGTTTACCGGATCTGACACCTCAGCGCAAATCACAAAAGGAATTTCTGGATGCAATCCGTGATGACCTGTTAGCACTGGTCAAGACCAAAGGTTACACGGTCTCAGACATTAAAGAGACACTAAAAACCACGGGGTATGAAATCAGTGAGAGAGCACTTCGTGAAATCGTTCGTGATGCTGATAAAAACAAACCAGCCCGTAAATATCGCAGGTCGTCGGCAGGAAATTCGTCATCACCAACGAAATAATTCCTGCATCCTTAAGATGTGATGTACTGAAATATTTCTTACCAGGATGGAATATTTTTTCAGCCTGGTAAGAAGGGAGATGATGTAGAAATTACCATTCAAAGGTCGGAACGTCTGCCAGCATTTCTCCCCATGAAGTAAAATGAACCATGCTGATGTCAGCCTTTATCATGGCAGTGTAAATCACTATTCTCGCCGCTTTTGAAATACCATGATGTTTCAGAATGAGAAGCGGATAACTGACGGCATCAACACGAATGATGTAACCCAGATCGGATTCATGGATCCATTCGCTTTCATACTCGGCGTGACATAGTTCGCTCAGAATCTCGCTATCCCTCCGCGTAATATGGCTCAGACTACATTCCAGAACAGAACGCAAAACTTTGTGATTAAGTTCAGTACGCTGTCCCCATCCGAGCGATGCAGTAACATCCTCCCATGTCCATTTAGGGTTATCAGGAACCTGAGCAGTAATCTGTTTAAATGGCAAGCTAAGTGCCGTCGACAGGTTAAACCCTGATGCAATAATACGCGGATAAAGTTCACTGGCTGTACATGAGGAAATCAGTTCTCCATTCACAAAGAGAGCTTCATCACCGTTATCAAGACGGATACAGGTAACGCCATGAGGCGCACGGGATATGTAGTGTGGCATGTTCCATTCCTTCCAAAAATGTGCCGGATAATACTCCGGCACTGTGTTATTAAATTACCGCCCCGTTGCAGGGCGGTGGTTATCAGGCGTACGCGCGGGAAAGCTCAAGCGTACTCAGGACGTGATCCCATTCAGCCCCGTTAAGTGCTGGAATATGGATCGGTTTATGAATACGCCCGCAACGGACAAGTGATGTCCCCAGTTGTTTCAGATGTGGCGCGATAGCGTCTGGTTTCAACGTTTCGCGGATTTTCCGTGGATGACGGGTTTTAACCCGCTCCTTTACAAAGTATTCGCGACATGCGACGATGAACTGGTCTTTCATAGTGCCTCCTCAGAGTCATTGTGATAACGAGCTGTTACAGCAGCCCGTGTAAACAGGCAGGGCACCCGCCCTGCTTTTTTATTGCCAGTCTTCCGGCAATATCCTGCGCGTCTTATGACGCAAATCTTGCAGGCCATCCGGCCTTTTCTGCCGTCGTCCTTTTCCGTTTTCTTGCAATGAGGGAAATGCCTTCATTACGCTAATGCCCTGACAGGGTGACGATGGAAAGCAGGGGTGAAGGACAGATTATTTGGAGCCTGCGAGAAAAAATCTGGACGGAAAGCGTCAGCGTCCCTTGCTGAACAGAGGCGCTCTGTCAGAGTGCATAAGTAATGAAAGGCTTTCACGGCAGAAACGGACAGGACGGCAGAAGGCGCCGGTTAATCCGGCGTTCCCTTGCGGCCGCCGTGGCGGTCAGTGGGAGCGGCGCTGCCGGAACGGCAGCTGCAAGCGGGATGGGTTCAGGTATCGCTTGCTATCCGTCAGGACGGAGACGCGTGCGGCTCCGCGTAGCGCGGTGGGCGTACGGCGACACGCGAAGTGCAGGCGACGACCCGGCAGCGACGGGGAGCCGAAGGTACCCAGATGTCAGTCCTGACAACATGCTTTTCGTCGTCATTTAGCATCAAATTAATCCACAAAAAAAATCAATAAAAGTGCAGAATCTGCACTTTATTCGTATGTACTTCCCCACAAAAAAAACACTAAAATAAGTGCAGAATCTGCACTTATTTAGGTATCAGAAAATGACGGGTTATGAACTTCGTTTATGGCGAAAAGGTATGAACTGGAGCAGTGACAGGGCGGCCGAAGAGCTTGGAGTCAGCCTGCGAACATGGAAAGTTTACGAGAAGTCGGAAAAGGTATCGCGGGTAGTAGAGCTGGCAACCGTAACACTTTCTATCGCTGCTGCTGTTCCTTCCTTCGGACACCGGAAAACCACCAAAGAAAAGATAATTACCATGATCCAGACACTAACCGGCGCTGCTGGACTCATCGGGAGGCGCTGAGCACCTCCCCTGCCCTCATCAGGCGGCTTTCGATAAATCGCGCATAAAGTCCATCATAGCTTTAAGTCTGCGCTGAGTGTTCAGCTTCGCTTCAAAGTCGTTGAGATAGTAAACAGGCGTATACCGTACACGATTGAACTGCATAGTGAGCGTGTTCCCTGTCACCACCTCCGCCGCAATCCCCAAAAGAGACAACTGGATAAATGCCATATCGGCAGCAACCGGATCAATATCGATGCAACTTGCGAACAGGTGCGCGGAGGGATTGATATCAGCCTCAAGCAGACATTCAGCATAGGCAATAATCATTCCTGCCGAACCGCAGGCCGGATCGCTTATCGTCGCGATACCCTCCCGCGTGACCGTCTCTTTAATGCCGGAAACCAGCATTCTGGCCATCATTGACTGGACAGAATAGGGGGTAAAATATTGCCCCATACCTCCCGACCCCAGCTCAAGCTCCATAAAAATTGAGCCGATGAAGTCATGGAATTTAGCCTCCAGCGCACACACCATCAGGCGGAACAACTCATGAAAATTGCGGATATCGTCAGCGTCGTATCGCGCGCAGATCTTCCGGCAATTTTCCGCGTTCTCTGGCGTTCTCACCCGCGCAATATCCAGTTCGCTCGCGGCAAGTCTGACAAAATCGCTGAATACATCCCAGCGGTGAAGGTGGCGGGCAGTCTGGTTAAACAGACTGATAAACTGCTTACGCGCGGTGTCGATGCTGATAAGACGCGGGAGGGCTGGCTCGGACTGGACAGCCGGAGCCGTCTGCACGACAGGGCGGGCGGCTCCGCGCTTTTTTGTCTCATTGAAGAAATCGGCAAAGCTAATCTGGGTCATGGTTTTTTCTCCTGCCGCCCCGTCAGGGGCGGCGTTGTTGTCAGTTACAGGCGCGGCTCAATTCAAGCGTGCGCAGCACATGACCCCACTCGCTCCCGCGCATGGCGGGAATACGTACGGATCGCCCCTTTTTCCGGCAGTGCGCAATATGACGCCCCAGTGCCCGCATTTCCGGACTGAGGGCATTGCTGGCAATTTCACCGCGTTTGATACGCACCTGCTTTTTCACGGGCGCGTTTTGAGCCTCCTGCATCTGGACATAGAGGGCGGTTGGTGTAACAATCGAAACTTCACTGAATTGCATGGGTTTGTTCCTTTTGGTGAAGGCCGGATTTTTTCGTTGGAATCGCTCAAATCCGGCGTGGATGGAGCAGGCGTAAGCCTGCTTTTTTCATTTCTGGCTCTGGTTCTCAGGGCTGAATGCTGCTTTCACCTTCTCCACGATATCGGCGTGATTCAGGTTGCTGTAATCACGTACGCGGAAATAACGCTTTCCAATACGGACAAAAATGTCCGTCACGTTCATACAGATCATCTCTGCCAGCATGAAGGTTTCAGTGTCCTGCGCGGTATCACAACGCCAGTTGATCATCGGTGGGTGCATTCCCGCCGCATCGTGGAATTTGTTCACATCGATTTCCACGGGGGCGATCAGTGCGGACTTTTCGCGGCTCAGCCAGTAGGCCATTTCAGATTCAGCGCTGGCGCTGGAATCAAGAGAAGCGAAAGAGTCAGTCGTGTGTAAATGCATGGTTTATCTCCTTTTATTAGTACATGCCGGATATCCGGCGTGGGGTTACTGCTGTACGTATTGCAGGTTGCGTTTCAGATCAAAAAGAAAATCCGGTTCAAACGACCAGGCGCGCCAGTTAAGCGTTCCGTTGGTGCGGATTTCCACCTGCACATCGCCGTATCGGGATACTTCAGACACGGTGACAGTGACACCCGCTTTCAGCGCAGTGGCCTGTGCCACCCATTCCTGCGCGACAGAAACAGGGTTTTGTTCTTCCTCCATCTTCCTGGAAGATTCTTGAGCGGCGGTTTTGACGTTGACGTTTCGTGTGTACATCCTGGTTTTCTCCTGTGGTGATGGTTGCCCATCTCCCTGGTGAGTTCTCTCGCGGCAAAGGGCAAAGGAGCGACGGCGGGGCGGCAGGAAAAGGGCGCAGACAAAAGTTTTTGCAGTCCCTTGCAAAAAGTTTTGGCGGCGTTCACTTAACCCTTTGGATGACGACCTGACGGTGCTACGACCAGCCCTCCGCGTGAGGACACACGGGGGATGGGCTCACGCGGGCGAACAGGATGCACACACCCGACACGTCGGAACGGCGTGGCGCCATTAAAGCGACGGCTTCGCCGGCGCGGTGAAGGCGTTTCGGACGGTACGGCCGGAGAAGCCGCAGCTGTTGACCTTTGCCATCAGACCCTAGCGATAGCCCGAAACCGCTTGCGGGTTCGGCGGAGACTGGCTGGTGCGTAAGCAGCTGCCTGGCGGAGTGGGGCTCGACGACTGGACCGCCACGCGGGCCAGGAGCCGAAGGTGGCCATTGCCCTGCCCGTCTTTCTGGCTCTGGCCATCACGGAACTGTAGCGAAGAGAACTAACCAGCAGGAAATCGATCAAAACAGACAGGATGAGGCACACGGAAAAGTCCTGCCTGAAGCACAGCCTCAGCAGACTAATCGCAACAGTGTGAATTAACAGCAGCCAGGAATTGAGTGATTGAGCGAGGACATACCAGACGGAGCAGAGGGGCAGCGCTGGAGGCGCGCCCCGCTTCCCCCGCCCCCCGCAGGGGTACGGTCCGTCCCGGAAGTTCAGGCGTGCGGTCGCGTCGGGATGGAAAAAGGGGCTACCGGCGAACCGGCAACCCCTTCATAAAGGCGCTTCAGGCATGTCAAACCAACTCAGCCCTGAAAAGGCGGGGTTTCCCCCGCCTCCAGGTTGCTACTTACCGTTGGATTCGTAAGCCAGAATTGCAGCGACCTCCCGTTGTCCGTCCCTCAGGCGAATTTCGCAAAGCGATTTCCGCGTCAGGTAAGTGAATATCAGCAGTGTGAGACACACTATCAGTACGCACCAGATAACGGTACTTCGCGGCAGTTTCATGGTTTACTCCTCCTTGCATTAAGCTCGGTAAGAGGCCATACTGTTGTTGTTGAGACATACAGGGGGCCTCGTGGGTTAATGAAAATTAACTACGGGGCTTTCTGCTTTCTGCCACACAACACGGCAACAAACCACCTTCACGTCATGAGGCAAAAAGCCTCAAGCGCCATCGCCATTATATCCCGACGAGCCGATTCTGCCCAGGAATAACAGACTGATTACTGGATAAATCGTCACCTTTGACAGGTTTAATCAGGATCACTTCTGCCTGTGGACCAGTTGTGTATCTGTTCGTCGAGCGCCTCAAGATGCTGATCAATGCTTTCTGCGAGTCGCTCACTTTCTGTTTCCAGCCAGCCGCTTAACCCGTCCCACTCACAGCACATGTCTTTCAGCTTTTCCGACATGGTTTTCAGCTTATTACGCTGGCTGCGGGCAACCTTCAGCTCTGTTTTCCACGGGTTGTTTCTTACGGCCATACCAACCTCAGCGTAATTTTGTTTGGTACCATCCACCGTTCAAGCTCTTTTTCCGCCGGTGTCGAAGACTCCGCCACATCATGTACATCAAGTACGATCTCATGCGCACGGTCGTAGTAAGCCTTCACCAGATGAGACAGTGACGGGCTGCGTTCCGTCCACGCCCACAACATTCGCTGGATGTCATAGTCCCGTATATCCTGCTGGGACCAGAACTCATACCATGCGCGCAGTGTCTCCGGTGTCTGAAATGCCAGGTCGATTTCAGCCTGCCCCACGCGGTTCTGGTATTTCTCTTCCTTTTCACGGTGTCGTCGTGATTCCTGACGGGAATAAAGATTATCCTCGCGCACTTCCCGCTGCGTGTGGCGTTCTCTGATGCTGAACGCCTGCTCCGGAAACAGGTTCTGCACCATGTCGGTACCGAGCGGAGGGTAACACAGGCGACCGCGGCTACTGATCAGTATGTCAAACGCCTCTTCATATCGGGCCAGAGAAATTTTATCCCCCTTCAGCCAGTACGCCCCGCGCACCTGGTTGATCGCCTTTCCGCTAATTTTACTGCTACCACTCAGGAACCGGAAAAATGCTCTGGCATAGGGATATGGCTGCGGGTATCGGCTTCCGTACCGCCCGCCCCCCTCTTCTACGGCAATAATGGCTCGTAACGCTGCCTCACGCTCCGGCAGTTGCGTGACAAGAGAAAGGTGACGAGGGATCATCAGGCCACCTCCATTCGCAGCGTTGAGAGAATATCGAATATTGAGTACCCATCACTGTCCAGCCTGCTGGTCAGGCTCAGCACATGGTTTATCACAGCAGCGTCAAATTGTGGGCATGAGCGGATACAGGATACTTCCTGCCCTTTTCTCCAGACCAACAGCATGATCCAGTCCTGACTAAACTCACCAGGACTACACAGAACCACTTCAAATCGGCCATGAGTGGGTGAAAAACGGATCTGCACGGGAAATAAGCCCCCGAACTCGCTACGATACTCCCCGTTAACATCCCAGTTTGCAGGCGCACTCAGTGCCCCCATAACAGCGTGTGTCATCTCACGGCGATAGGAGTAACCAGCGGCGCGGCAGGTTTCGAAATCTTCACCGATCATGGAGGAAAGCTTAAAATTTGGCATATTCATCAGATATCTCCTTATTGCCGCCCCGTAGGGCGGCTATCCTTATCAGGCGGCAATTGCCGCGTTGTCAGTGTCGGTATCGGTGCTGTCTTTTGTATCAGGCTGCGGTGACTGTAACCATGCAGGAACCCAACGGTTCTGCTTCATAAAGAACTCCGCATGCACTGCCGCGTCGCCTTTCTTCATTTTTTCTGCGTCAGCAGCGGCACCAGTCAGACCTGCATCTTTAAGTGAAGTGACTATCTGTGAATGTTTCAGGCTACCGAAGTAGTTCTCTTTTGTAGGCTGCCACCAGTCGCGAAGGTGAAAACCTATCGCGGCCTCAACCGTATCGAGAGGGCTGCGTGATGTGTGTCCATTATCACGCGTCTGTACACCATCGACGGAACAAGCCGCACAGAAGGCCAGCAATGACATCAGTACCTCTCCGTTCAGGGCGAAGAAGGTCGTGAAGTCCTTCTCCCATCCTGCTGGCAGCAGGGTTTTCAGGCGCTCTTTTTCGGTCATCAGGGCTTCAAACGCTGCGCCTTCTTTACCGGATGGGGCGTTCTCAGTGAGGCTGCTGTGAGAAACGGTCAGGTTGATACGGAACGGATGCGGCGTGGTCACACATCCAGCAAAAACGCAGGTACACATACGCCAGACCATAAGCGCCACAGCCTTTTCAGGTTGCTGCATTAGCGCGGCCTGTACCGCCAGAGTGCGCTCGGATGACATTTTGGTGAGCAGCGGGATGCTGATCCCTTCTGCTGCATCAGGTCGATGCATATGAGTCACGGCAGGAGACTGCGCGGAATCCTCTCCGTTACTGTCATGGTCAGGTAAATCAGACATGCGGCATATACCACGCTGAATACGAAGCGCACCGTGCATGTAGCTCACCACCACGCCTGATTTTGCTTTCAGATCTTCTGTCCACCCACGAAGCTCAGCGGCATGTTCAATGAGGGATATTTCGCTGCTAATGGCCTCGGCTTCATCACTGTCAGGATCCAGAGCGTTAAATTTGTCGGACAGTTCATCGATACGGCGGCTGTCATCTTCGCTGTAGATTGCATCTGGCTCCGGCAGAATGCGGTAGTCCTTTCCGTCAGGTCCGTAAAGGTTAATTGCAGCCAGACGTCCGGTACCCCACATCCAGCCCTCTTTTTGATGGATTTCCTGAGCGATCAATTCAAGTTTTTCCAGTACCAGACGTTCAACAAGCAGACTGTCTACTGTTCCGTCCCCTTCCTGCTCACTGAACAGATCTTCACGGACAATTCCGCCTGCGGCTTCATAAACTTCCCGCCCGATAAATGCGAAACGTGGATGCGAGACAGAAATTTCACTTTCCGTAATACGATTTTTAAGTGCGTTTACGGTAGTGCGTCCCCATTCCTCCTTTACGCTTTCGTAAACAGCAACCTGACGCTCAGGATCGCTTTCAAGACACAACACCTGACACTGTTCAACATCAAGCTGACCTTCTGCCAGAAGTGCAAGCAGTGACGGGGCAAGACTGGCAAGTTTGAGCATGCGCTGGACGTGGCGGGAACCGTACCCAAGCACCTCACCAATCTGCGCGGGAGTTTTTCCCTGCGCCGCCAGCGTACCAAACGCTGTGATCTGCTCGGCAGGGTGCATGGTTTCAAGCTCGTTGTTCTCGGCGTAAGAAGCCTCAACAGCAAGCTCGTCGCTGACACGTTTAACCGGAACCTGATAATCCGGTTTGATACGCCCCATTTCAGACATGAGCGTCAGCGCAGTCAGACGCCGACCACCTGCTGCCACACCGTATTTTCCCTCGGGCAGGGCATGGACAACCAGATTGTGAAGCAGTCCGAGGCTTTCAATGGAGTTAGCCAGTCGCTTAACGCTCTCGGTGGTGTAGGGAATCGTGCGCACGTTCAGCGGTGATTTAATGAGATCGGTCAGCGGAACATACTCAATGACTGCCGCATCGAGGGCTGTTTTCAGCGCCTCGTTTCCGGCAGTTTTATTCTTACTGGTTTTTTTTGGTGCTTTTGATTTAACATCTGCAACTGTCATGATTTAGTACCTCTCAGTATTAATGATTGTCTTGCCCTGCGGAGTGACAGCTCCGACAGGGCACCTTCTTACTGCTGTTTTCTGGCTCTGTAACTGGCAAGAGCGCGGTTAAGCAATGCCCCCACGTCGTTCTCAAAGTTCCACGCGCACTTCGTCAAAAACCCTTCTTCACCCCGCACAACAAGCTGAAAATAAGTACCCTGATCGTTCTCAATACTGACGTTGGTGTACTGCGCCACCAGAGCGGTCGCCTCTTCACGGGTAAACGGCCCCTGAGGCAGCACCACGGGTGCAGTGACGGTACTGCCATTCAATAGAGCCGCCAGTTCGTTTTCTTCGGCGGTGGGTTCGCGCAGCAGCACTGGCTGATTCAGAAATTCCTGTAATGTTTTTCCCACTGAATACTTCCTTTAAAAAAGTGGCTGGTTTTAAAACCCATCACCCGTTGAGTTACGGGAGCCGCGGTTTTGACGTTTCGCGGGAACCTGCTGAACTTTCCCGGGGGATAAAACATCACCCGTTTGAGAACCTTCGCCGCAGGTGCGTAAACGACACCGGCCGAGGCAGATGTCCGGGGCGGACGCAAAAAGTTTTTGCTTGCAAAAAGTTTTGGTGGCCGTGCGTCAGCATTCACCCTGGACAGCCACGAGGACTGTGGCGGTCTCAGCACCCGGAGGAGGGACTCAAAGGGGTGTAAAAGGACCGGATGGAATGGGCAGGGACACGCCGCAATGACGGGAAGCCGCGCGCGGCGAAACGACATTGCCCCCTACATCACGACGGGGTATTTAGGGCGTGATGCAGGGAGCGCAGGAAACGGCGCGACTGAGCGGCGCAGCCGGAACGGCTGCTGCAAGCGATGGGGGTTGCGTCATGGGATGGACACCCGCTGCCCCGCAGGGGCCGGGCAGAGACAGCTTTGCTGGCTCTGTGCGAAGCATGACAGCCCGCCCGGACGCCCACTGCAACAAAGGCAATGAGTTTGATTTACAGCATATCTTACTGAAAAAATTACTTTTTATTTGCCTCAGCCATTTCTGAATATTGTGGATCGCTGGCTTTCGGCAACTGCTGGCTAAGCTGGCGGTAATGGCGCAACCTTTCCAGAAAATATTCGCGAAGCTCTTCGGGCACCTCTCGTGCCACAATTTCCGGCACCACTGGCTGATTTAGCCGCTCTTTAAATGCCACACCTGACGCGGCCAGGTCTACGGCGATCCTGTCCTGATCCTCTTTTGAACGTACCGAAAGATTAAATTCGCTCATGTTCTTCCTCTCTTTCACGCGCCTGCAACGAGATCGTTGCTGACTTTTTCTGCCGGGGCGGTTTGTTGCTGCGCCGCAGGCGCGGTAACAACCGCCGGCAGGCAAAGCCTGCCAGGGTTTTTCGCGCGGGCTAACAGGCGGATGATACCGCCTGCCAGGTTATCAGTTACCTTTTCCACCCTGCAAAATGAAATGACCGCCGATATACACCGCACGCTGGCAGGTCATGTAATAGCATATTTCGTCGATCACCTGCTCCGTTCTTAATTCCCGTTGACCATTTTCACGTCGACGGGCGTTAATAATATTTTTGTACTGACGCAGGATGTCACGGGTCTGTGGATCAAGTTTCATTTTTATTCTCCTTTGTGGCGGGGCCCTGCCCCGCCTCTGACATCAACCGTTGAACACGTAGCCATCCAGAAATACCAGACCATCCAGGAACAAATCCCGCGCCCAGGCTCCCATATCGAAATAGCAACGCAGCGATTCCGGAATGTCATTGAGAAGGCCGCACTCTTCTGCCATAGTCCAGGCGTAGTCCTCTTCGCTCTCAGCTTCTCCGCAATAAGCATCCTCGAAGGCGTCATAATCACACTCTCCGGAGTATTCCACCCAGGCAATAAATGCAGCATCCATACCGTCTTCTACTGCGCGCTTGTAGGCTTCAATGAAATTCCAGTCAACGGAAGATTCGGATGCAAATGCTGACGGGATCCCTTCCCAGTCCTGGAACATGAGTTCCGGGTCGGATTCATTGGCGTGCAGCTCGTTGCAGGCTTCCAGAAACTCTGCTTTATCATCAAAGTCGGTGAGGTCAAACCATTTACCGTAGAGGCTACCGCAGTTGTATTTGTGGTATGTACCTACATAAATCGCCGGGGTGGTAGTGTTCATAAAACTCCTCCAGTGTCTGTGTCGTCTGAGTTCCGGCTTACGCCGTGCCGACACGACAGCCCGACTTCGAGCGGAAGATGCAGGGGCGACACCGGAGGCCGCAGCGCAGATAAACAGCGATGACGGTCTGGACGGTTCTCCCGCGAATATTGAGCGGGAGAACGACGGAAAGAACGGCATCAGGCGTAAAAATCTGCGACCGGGCGAGGATGGCGGCGGAGCGAACCCTTGCATCTGAAGCGATCGGGCTAAAGTGAAGGCACGGCGTTAGCCGCAGACCGCACGGACGTTTTCACCTGCGTCCCCGTAACATCGTGGAGGGGGCGCCGGTAAAGCGGAGCGTGCGACATCCTTTTCGCAATAAGGCGGGGCGCATTGCCCCGCCCAAAATCAGGCGGCAATCCGGATGCCGGAGAAGGATTTCATCATCGCGTCAATCTCGGTTCGTGCGCTGCTGACCACATCCCGCAGCCAGTGTCTGTCAAACCAGTCGCGGGATGGGCTGTCAGGGTGACGAAGGGCATAAGGCACGTGGGTCTGCCCGACTGTACGGCCATTGCATTCCAGACGGATTTGCAGACGGCGAAAGGTTTCCTTCCCGTCGAGTACCGCTTTAAGACGCGCGTCGAGCGTCTCATTATCCCACTGCGCATCATCCTGCACCTGCTCCACTTCCGTTACTGTCAGGAGGAAATTACGGGTTCGGCGGGTAAATACCAGCGGTTCAGCGGCGGGGCGCAAGGCTTCCATCAGGCGGTATCCGGCGGATGCCACGCAGCTACAGATGTGGTTAATCTCATCACGCAGGGCTTTCAGCAGACAGAGGATATGTTTCGTGGACATACCCTCAGGGCAATTATCATATTCAAGCGAAATGGTTCCGGCATGTGCCTTGCGATGCCCCAGCGAATTACGGTAAAGACGGATAACCAGTTCACTTCCTGTGATTAATGGCTGAAGCACTTTCATCGCCTGATCGGACATCAATCCACGCAGTGCAATTTCAGGTAACAATCGCTGCAGCTGTACAGCATCCAGCTGGCCATAAAATGCTACCCCCTCCCCTCGCGAGTAATTCAGGCTGGTATCAATCTCCATAGTGGCTGGCCACCCGCGCGCAACCAGCGTGTTACGGGTATGTCGGTGCATAAAGCGGTAAGCAATGGTCATGATAATCTCCTCTTCTGATGCGGCGACGACTTCGCCGTGCCGACACGACAGCCCGACATCGAGCGAAGAATGCAGGGGCGACACCGGAGGCCGCAGCGCAGAAAAAAATCATGACGGTCTGGACGGTGTTCCGGCGAAAATTGAGCCGGAACGCAACGGGAAGAACGGAATGAAGCAATAATCACTGCGACCGGGCGATGATGACGGCGAAGCGAACCCTTGCATTTGTAGCGTTCGGGCTAAAGTGAAGGCACGGCGCTGATATCCGCCGCGCTCGCGCGGCATAAAAAGTGGAGTCAACGACATCCTCTTCTTGATGCCCCAGAATCAAGGCTCTATATGAGGAAAACACCCGGCACGGCTAACCTAATGGAAATAATTTCTTTGCCGATAAACATAACTGAACTAAACAGGAGAGTTAACAATGAAAAATACTGACTACAATTTCGACAACATATATGCATTTATACGCGAGTATTTCTTATCCGTATTCCCCTACCCAGGGAATAAAGATGCAAAAGAAATTATGATGGCCCATATTAAAGCGCAGCAATCTACACTAACAGGAACTGACATTGGATCCCACGAAAATATCATACCAGGCTTAGACAAGCCGATAGAAAAGTTTATCGTAATTAAATCAAACTTTGCGGCACTGGATCAAGACATTAAACAGATGATAACCTGGCTCGTCAAAAATGAATATTTACATGTAACCACCTCACCATTGCAATACCATGCAACTGATAAACTTTTATTTACCAAGACCTTACACCCTAATTAAATTTATTATATAGTCAGTGCATTAAACATTTTTTTACAGAAAGAAATTCATTCCACAAAATCTGTTTAATTTGCGTTCATTTACTGGGTGGTTAGTATGATACCACCCAGTAAATCCTGTACGGAAAGTACACGTTTTTTTATTAAAGTAGCGACATTAAAAAATGCAATCACCTTCCTAAAATTAAAGTTCTGCCAAAAATTGCCGTTAATAATAATATACTTTTAAAATTCGAGTGTTTTTATGATGATTGACAGCAGCATACAAGTACATACATCCTCCGATGAAGCGCTTGCGCACCTCAAAGAATGTTTAAAATTAGAAGTCATAAACAGAAACGGGAAAAAGAATTTCTCATGGTTAAAAGTATTACACCGGGTGGCATTTAGCCGTAAAAAGAGATTTTACTTCTGGTGGCGTCTGGCTAACTACATGAACCAGACACCCTCAAAGCGATACCAGAAGTGGGCGAGGAAGATAAATGCTAACCTGCGTTGCAAATATGGAGCAGACATTAGCATTGAAGCGCAAATTGGCGCCGGTATGAAACTCAATCACTATATAGGCATAGTGATACGTTCTGAATGCAAGATTGGTAAAAATGCTAACATCCGGCAGAATACAACTATTGGGAGAAAAACCTCAGATGGCGTCATAGGAATGACTATCATCGGAGATAACGTTGATATCGGAGCCCACTCATGCATCATTGGTGATGTTCACATAGGCAATAATGTGACGATCGGCGCAATGACATTCATTAATAAAGACGTCCCTGATGACTCGCTTGTCTATAACCCGGTTACATACGTAGTGAAAAGCAAGTAAAGTGATAACTGAGACGGCCGCACCAGCGGCCATTATTTAACATTACTTATATTTCCCCTTCTGTTTCCTTATCTGATCAACCTGATTCAAAGATGTTGAATACATCCCTCCCTGGCATCGGAACAAATCAAAAAAATCTGGCAGAATGTAACCCAGACAACTATATTGGATTACCTCTCATTAAACAGGAATGTGTTATGGATAATGTACTGACAAAACAAGACATTATGGGCTTAGTTGAGAAAGGATTAGAAATCTACAATAACAAGGATTTTCTGGAAGCTTATGGTATCTTCATGGGCAAAGCACAATTACTTGAATTTGGCTTAAAGAAAGTCCTTACATCATTACCCGGTGTTGTTCTTTCTGAGGATAAGCTTGAAAGGCTGACTTTAGGAATGACTCGCGTTGAATTAGAAAAAAACAACTTACGTACAGATTACAATGACTTGCTAAAGATATTCGTTAAAAAACGCAACACTATGGCGCATGATTTTCTGGCTGGTTTTGCTCTCACCCAGCATACGCTTCAGCAAACGGGGCTACAGCACATGTTTATGGGTGATTTATTCAGAGCCTCATATGAATTAGAACAGCTTATTGTTTTTTTCGATTTCATCAATGAAGCACAGAATATTAACGCATGGCTTGAGCCTCAAGCTCAGTGACACTTCACATCAAATCACTGCGGTGCTCTTGAGGCACCCTGTGGGAGAGGCACTTCGTATGCGCCATGCTTGCTTTCATATCTACGGATGAAAGCAAGCACCTGTGTGTTTAATTGTGAAAACAGCATTATAAGGTCGGAGATCAACTCAGCTACATAACCCTCATCAATTATAATGTGGTGTCGAATAAGTCGAATATTTTTTTTGCGCTTACAGTAGTGTTCAATATCTGCAACACGCTCGACCCTATACCGTTCAATTTCCCCTTCGGAGTGAACCAATACATGTCTTATTTGTTCCACTTTCAGCGCATCTTCCCAAAGGTTCCATAATAAGTCCCCCTGACAAAGGTCAAAACCAGCTTCGCATCTCAGAAACTTTCTATAGCGCTTTATAGATACTTCTTTGAAATTATATTTTCTACTTTTATCACATGGTAGCAACTTATTAATTTCAGAGCATAACGTTTTGATTTGATGCTCAAAAAAATTATACAACGTTATCACCATCGCTTTACGATGCATAGGTGGGTAAATATCACCAAACTCTTGAAATTCCTGACTGTAGTTGTCGATAATTTGTTCATGGAATCTTTCTTCGTTAGCATCTAATTGCCTCTGAACCTCTTCGCAAATTCTGGCATTACTGTCAGCTATATTTCTTTCAGAAAATTCATTATATGCCGCGTAGTTATGGAGATCGATTGTTGTGAAATGGCAAAGATGAAACAGGGTTGTTCCAAAAAAGTCGATAATGTTTGGGTAGCGAAACTCTATATCCTCTTCCATATATTTCCTTTATCAATCTGAAGGTATAAATCACTTAGTGATAAGCACCGACAGGAAGATGTCTTCAAACAACACGACGGGGACTATAACGACCACGTCAAAAGCTATCATTCTCTGCCGGTATTTATCACCAGATCCTTTTCCTAAGCTTTCGTTTAATCACTGACATGTTCTAGTCTCCGAATGCCCGTTGCATATTTTTCTTTATCCTGGTCGCTTCACCGGTTACCGGTGCGGCAGGCTCTGCTGGTTTCTCCGGTACTGCAGCCTGACTCACGCCAGCCGTACCGGCCATCTGCTGAACCAGAACCTGCAGCTCGCTGACCGTGCCGGGCGGTACCGGCATACTGGCCAGCAGACGCGGCAGCTCCGGCGCGGTCGTATGCAGGGCCAGACCGGTAATAATCAGGTTTCTCAGCAGCTCTCCGCGCAGGCGGGATGACACGCCCGTCAGCACACGCTCAACCCGTTCACAGCTCCGGTCATCCTGAAGCGTCAGGGTGTAACGCCGGCGCTGGTATTCCGTCTCCGGTGACATGGCCAGAGCAGCCACGCCACCATCAGGCTCATCAGGAAGTCCTGAGAGTGAAGACCAGGTGCCGGATACCAGCGCCATCACGGCACAAAGCCGGATGGCGCTCAGATGTCCGTCAAAGAACACCGGGATCAGCGCCGGTAAACGGGCATCCGTCTGGTACATCACAGCCCCGGCGATCGCGGCGGTCCGGATGAAGTCACCGCGCAGGGGCTGTGAGATGGTGCTGATGGTCGCCATCGCCGCGATGTCGGTGCGATCGTCGCTGTGCAGATAGAAAGAATACTGGCCGTCCGGCACGTTTAGTCCTCTTTATTGTAAAGGGCAATCTCTCTGGCCAGCGCCAGCTGCGGATCGCCGATAACCTCGATACGGTCAGGAGCCAGAGGCCAGGCCTGACGGATAGCCTCTTCAATGAGGGATGCCCCTCCCCCGACCAGGAATACCCGGTTAACGTTCCTGAAGGCCGTCAGCTCACTGGTGACACGCGCCCCCAGGGAAGTGATTGCCTCTGTAATTTTGTTCAGTACATCATCAATTTTTCCGGCATCGTTGATCACACGCTGCAGATACTGACGATCATTGCGGTTGCGGATGACCGTGTCAGCAATAAGCGCGCTGGTTTCGCTGTCTGCAGCCCGCAGCGCGCCTGCAGCTGCGCGGGTGACCTGCGACACGCCGACAGACGGATTGCCGTGTACCGCACTGATATCGTCAAACTGTCCGACAATCACGCCGGCATCGAGCGTGGTTCCGCCGAGATCGATAATCAGGGTGGTCTCTGCGGGTCCGGGCTTCAGCTCCGCGAGACGGGAGAACGCCGCCGGCAGTGATTCTGGCATCACCTTTACGTCCGTTACGGTAAATGCCCTGCCCTTATTCAGAACCAGCTCACGCATCAGGTTTTCCCGTTTGCGTCGGATGTTCTCCTCGTTCCGCTGGCAGTCCCCGTCATAATACTCGCTCAGGGGCAGCGTCACGGTCAGGCTCACCGGCTGCGGCTCAAGCCCGCTGTTCAGCAGCGCATGATGCACGGCCAGCAGGTTGAGATCACCGTACTGATACTCCACGTTTGTTGTCGGGATGGCATCCCGGCTGACGCTGTCCCAGGTGTATTTCAGCGTGCCCACCTGATAGTTGAACGTTGCAGAACTGAACTCCGCCACTTTCCAGCCATGCCGGAAGGAGTTAGCAGAAACCCGGGTCTGCAGCTCGTTTCCTTCAAACCATGCCAGCTTAACATTAGTTGAACCATCATCGCAGTAAATATTCATCATTATGCTCCGTCAATTAAACTCAATTTGATACATATTATAAGAGCAAAATGGGAAATTAAAAGCCTTATTTCTCATTATGAGTAACACTAAAGAATCAAAATGATATTTACGAACATTTTGAGTAGCTTAGGTTACTCACTCTGTTCATGGCGCAGGCGATCTGGATTATCCTCACGCTGTTAAATATACTGTATAGATAACCAGTATACTTAGACGTCAGGAGGAAAGATGAAACTGCAGCTTTTCAGCACCGGGAAAGCACTCCCGCCACAGGCCCATCCGTTGTTTGCAGACCTTGCCAGCTGCGGTTTTCCCAGCCCTGCAGCTGACTATGTCGAATCCGATCTGGATCTCCATGATTACTGCATACGGCATCCGAGCGCGACTTACTACCTTCGCGCCAGCGGAGACAGCATGGCCGACGGCAGCCTGTACAATGGCGATCTACTGGTTGTGGACTGTGCCGAGAAGCCCCGGCATGGCGATATTGTTGTGGCCAGCGTGCAGGGGGAGTTTACGGTCAAACGGCTGCTGCTGACGCCACGACTTACGCTGCAGCCCATGAACGCCGCCTGGTCGCCGATTTATCCCGACCCGGACGATCTGGATATCTTTGGTGTCGTCACGCACATCATCCACCGGCCGAGGGAGATGTACTGATGTTTGCCCTGGCCGATGTGAACAGCTTTTATGCCAGCTGCGAACGTGTTTTCCGCCCGGATTTGAAAGGAAAGCCGATCGTCGTCCTGAGCAACAACGATGGCTGCGTAATCGCAAGAAGTGCCGAGGCAAAGCCCTGGATCAAAATGGGCACGCCGTGGTTTCAGATGAAAAACGAAAGGTACCCGGAAAAAATATACGCGTTCTCAAGCAACTATGAACTTTATGCTTCGATGTCAGCGCGCGTGATGGCCTGTCTGGAGGAGCTGGCGCCCCGAGTAGAATTTTATTCAATTGACGAGCTCTTTGTTGACCTGGACGGTGTGGAGCACTGCATGGACCTGGAGGACTTCGGCCGGCAGCTGCGCCAGCACGTATATGACTGTACCCGTCTGACCATTGGCGTGGGCATCGGGCCGACTAAAACCCTTGCAAAATCAGCACAATGGGCCTCAAAGGAGTGGAAACAGTTTCGTGGTGTGCTCGCCCTGACCCGGGGGAATCCTCAGCGAACGCGGAAACTGCTTTCATTGCAGCCGGTCGAAGAGATCTGGGGCGTGGGAAACCGTATTGCACGCAAGCTGAATGTTCTGGGCATCAGGACCGCACTTGATCTGGCCCTGACGAACCCGGCCTTCATCCGGAAAAATTTCTCCGTCGTTCTCGAGCGAACAGTACGCGAACTGAACGGGGAAACCTGCATGTCACTTGAGGAGGCCCCGCCAACGAAACAGCAGATTGTCTGCAGCCGCAGCTTTGGAGAAAAAATCACGGAGTACGATTTGCTCCGCCAGGCTGTCTGTCAGTACGCAGAGCGGGCCTCAGAAAAGCTGCGTAAAGAGCGCCAGTATTGCCGGCATATTTCCGTTTTCATCAAAACGTCTCCGTTCGCCGTTAAAGACCCTTACTATGGCAACGTGGCCACGGAGAAACTGCTTACCCCCACTCAGGACACCCGGGACATTATTGCGGCCGCTACAACGGCTCTGGAGCGCATCTGGAAGGATGGCCACCGGTATGCTAAAGCCGGTGTGATGCTGAATGACTTCACCGACTCCGGCGTTTCGCAGCTGCAGCTGTTTGACGAACGTCCGCCACGTCCTCACAGCTCTGAGCTGATGAAGGTTCTCGATGGCATTAATCATTCCGGTCTGGGACAGGTCTGGTTTGCCGGACGAGGGATTGCGCCATCCTGGCAGATGAAACGCGATATGCTCTCCCCTGCTTACACCACCCGCTGGAAAGATATTCCCATTGCAAGGATCAGTTAAATTTCGCCTTTCAGAGAGAGCCAGTAGTGCTCGCCGCAGCGAACGACAGGGCGCAGCCCGCGAGTGAGTGAGGAAGCACCAGGGAGCCTGAAGCCTTTTAAAGCACCTTACGCTCTTAAGTTGAATAGATTCTATAATGAGTTATCCACATATCCTTTGAGTAGATCCAATAACTTATCCTAAGTTACCCGAATAGATCCAAACTGATCCCTTTTGCTGTAAAGCCTTTATCTACGGGCTTTACAGCGTTTTCAGGTGTGTCGTAGTGGGAGAAAGGTGTTCCGAAGGGGGAAAAAGGTGTGTCAAAACGGGGAAAGGGTGGGTAGAATCGGGAAAAATGGTGTGTCGAAACGGGAACAAATAAATAATTTAGGCACATATCGATCATATACTGGAATGGATATAACTATATGAATGACAATGTTTTTATCGGAGAGGTTATAGGTCCAGATTGTGAAAGTGTTAACAATAAGCTCACAGTAACCAGTAAGGCAACAGTTCAGCCTGTAGCCCTGATGAGATTAAATGTTTTTGTTCCCTCAAGCAGACCTGCAAAAGGAGCCAGAACATCAATCGATGCGACCTCTGTTCTAAAGGATTTGGAATTCTCAAGGCGAGAGGGCTACGACGATATTCGTATTACCGGCGAACGGTTGAGTATGGCCATCGACTTCAAGGTATGGGTAGGTATCATTGAAGCTTTTAGTAAGTACGGTTTAAAAACGAACAGCATTAAACTTACCTTTCATGAGTTTGCAGGAATGTGTCGCTTTGAGTCTAAGAGATTCGATTCCCGTCTTAGGAAAAGCATTTCAGAAGCTTTAACCAGGATACGTGGCAAGACCATTACCTTTAACCGCAGCGGGTCAGAGGGCCTTCAAAAAGTTTCCGTGACAGGTTTGCTTAAGACTGGTGAATTGGATTTTGCAAACGACCAGGTGGAGCTTGAAGCGGATCAGCGACTATGGGAACTCTACCAAACTGATTACACTGTATTGCTTCGACATAAGCCTATAAACGCTTTAACCCGCAAGGAAGCTGCTCAGGCCCTGTATACTTTCATAGAAAGCCTGCCTATGAACCCAGTCCCCATATCTTTCAAACGAATACGTGACAGGCTCTCACTGCTCTCCCCAGTAAAGGAACAGAACCGTATCATTAAACTGGCCCTCAAGCAGTTACAAGATATTGGGTATCTTGACCACAGCATCACAAAAAAAGGTAAAGAGACTTTCGTTCTGATACACAGTCGCTCCGCAAATCTGAAACCAGGATCAGCTGTATAAGGTGTGTCAATCCGGGAAAGCGACTCGATTAAGGTGTGTTGAAACGGGAGGCCTTATATCAAACGTCTTGATAGGTGTGTTGTAGCGGGAATCCTCTTCTTAAACGTCTTAATAGGTGTGTTGTAACGGGAGGATTACTCGTTAAGTGCTTTTTTCACTGGCGTACATTCCCACTTCAACACACCTTTTGGATACAAGTGAGAAGCTATCCCGCTTCAACACACCATTATCCCAAATTGCCTGCCCCTGCCCCACTTCGACACACCGAATCTGCAAAGGCTTCCCACTACGATCCACTTTTTGCTTCACGGAGCCATTTCTTTCGTTAAGTGCGGCTGAGTTATAGCCCATACTTCAGTACATGCTGACGCGTAATGTATAAAATCATGCTTACCATCACATAGCTATCATTGTGATATTGCTTTAATATTAAAACAACATCATAAAGGCATTATCTTACTGTTAAGTTCACTCAACCAAGACTTGACTTAGATGAGATTCACTTACTACTATGTTGATAGTTTTTTAATATTAAAAAGAGATGAAAATGATACTAACGATTGCTAATACGAAAGGAGGAGTAGGTAAGTCTACTCTCGCAGTTAACATCGCAGTGGCAAGAGCTCGGCAAGGCAGAAAAGTATGGTTAGTTGATGGTGATAAACAAGGGTCTTCTCAAACAGCTATCCTGGTTCGTTCAGAAGACGGGGTTGAACCAGGTATTGCTTGCTCGCATTATCCAGAAGGCCCGGTGTTAAGGAGCCAGGTTCTCCAACAGAAAGATAACTTTGACGATATCATCATCGAATGTGGAGGCCGTGATTCCACTGCAATGAGAGCTGCTCTGACAATCACAGACGTCCTTTTAGTTCCTTCAGCACCTGGAAGTTTCGAAGCTTGGGCCATGGATGCCAACGCCGATCTAATCAAAGAAGCGCGAAGTATCAGAGATGGATTGGTCTGTTATTCGCTTTTGAACAAAGCAGATACTCAAGCCAGATCCTCCGACAACAGAGATATGCTGGAAATGATGGAAGAGTACAAAGAGGACATACCAATCCTAGACAAAATCATCTATCAAAGAAAAGTTTATGCCAATGCTGCAGGCAGTGGGAGAACTGTAAGTGAGCTGAAATTACGTTCGCATGAAAAGATTGCAGTGCAAGAGTTAGATGCTCTCATATCAATACTATTTAAATAGTCAAATGCAATCAAAATGATATTAAAATAATGTTTAGGTGATATGAAATGGTAATCCAAAAAAAACCCAAAACCCAACCACCCGTTTCAAAGAATGATGCAGTAGAGAACTTTATAAACTCAGCCCCTGATGCAAAAGTCCCCGCTTCGAAGGGAGTGGTAAAAGGAAAAAAACAGCAGATCACAATCACAATGGACCCTGAACTGATTCAGCGTATTGACGAGGCAGCTGCAGAGAACGGGCAATCGCGAGCTGCATTCATAAATATGTCTTGCATCAACATACTGGACTATGGTTTGCAAATTGCGGGCAAGAAGAAAACAAGCGAGTAGGTAACATTAAAAAACAATCAAATCAATCTCCGTCTGATGTTGTTTTAATATTAAAACAACATCAGATTGAGGTGTTAAATACTTTCTACTTTCTTAGATTTTTTTTATCAGCGCCACCGCCTCATCGCCAGGCATCTGGAACTGTACCCTGTGCCGTGCCGCCACATCGAGCGCAAACACCTTCGTATACACCTCTGTCGAACTGATGCTCTTATGCCCCATCAAACTCTGCAGCACCTTCAGTGGTATACCGGCATACAGCATGTGCATCGCGTAGGAATGACGGAACGTGTGCGGGGTCACCGGCACGGAGAACGTCACCCCGTCGGCCGCTGCGGCTTCAACTGCTTCGCTGAGCCAGGTGCGGACCGTCCGGTCGGTGATCTCCCAGATGCGTGCCTTCTCGGTTCTGCCGCTTCGCTTATTACGTCGTTCAAGAGGAATTTTCAGCGTGGCTACCATCATCTCCAGTTGACCGACATAGTTCGCATCAGAAAGCGGTACCAGCCGGTGAGTCTGACTGCCGACGGGCGCACGGCCAGCCGTTCTGGCGGCTTTTTCAGCCCTTTGTTTGAGTGTGGCCAGCTGCACGAACGGATAGGGCGGTGCCAGGGAAAAATCACTCCGGGTCAGGGCCAGTGCTTCGTTAATACGGGCGCCGGTGTTCCACAGGGTAGCAAGAAGCATCTTGCGGTGAAGGTCGGGCACATAGTGGAGCAGGGCACTCACTTCCGGGGCCAGCAGGTATTTCGGCAGTTCGTCCTGAACCAGTGCCATCTGACGCAGGGCCAGCGCCGCCGGATAGTCGATAGAAACAGGTAACTGAGCCCCTGTGGTCGAATACCCTCCCAGAGTAACGAGTCCGGTCATCAGGATGATTCTCCGCCCGGTGATATGCGCAGTGCTGCCGCAATGATTTCCCGGTTTTCTTCGGTACGCGAGTTACCAAAATAGTCCACTTCCAGACGCAGGGAATGATCTGCAGCCTCTATCAGATCCGACACTTTCTGCAGGGCGCTCTGCAGCTGCGGCGCTGATATCACTCGTGGCACATCATGCTCATCCACACCGTTGCGGTGTACCAGATCGTTTCGCCAGTCAGCGATGATACCCAGCGGTTCAGTTGGCCAAACGGGCGGTATATGAAGCACGGTTCCGAAATAGCGCTCAATGGTTTTTACGTTATGAAACGTCATCCGGGAAACAAAATTCTGCGCCGCAGGCCGGAACAGAGAAAGAGCCATGTCACGGGCAGCATGTTTTACCGGATTTTTGATTTTATCGGACTTCATATAAAACTCATCCCTGAACCGTGTAAGCGGCCAGTCCTCTTCCAGCAGAGCCCTGGCGCAGTACATCAGGTACGCCTCCATGACCGTCACGGCATGGACGAAAGACATCCTGTACACCAGTTCAGGCTGCTCTTTATCGAGCAGGGTATACAGCGCCTTCAACTCCTGCATGGCGTGTCGGTAACGCTGATGAACATTGTTCAGGGAAGCCACAAACAGCCCGTGTTCATGATCCCACTGAGCCTGATCGGCGAGATACTCCTGTTCCCAGTAATACAGGTTAGCGGCCTGTTCCCATTCTTCTGAGCCGGGGACAACATCCGGATAATTTTCCGCAAGCCATTTATCAAATCGTTCAGATTCAATATCCATCATCTGGTCTTTCATGCTTCCCATAATGCAAGTTCCCTTCAGTGTGGTTCTGTAAATGAGAAATCCCGTCAGGCCGGGTCCGGCATAAAACGGTCAGGCTCAAACGGCCAGCGCCTGTCGCCCTGGGAGTACACCTCGATCCACGCCAGTGTCCCCTGCTCAAAATACAGGTGATAACCGTCACTGGCGCTCAGGGTTAACATCCCGTTGTACTCCGTGTCTTTCAGATCATCGTTTTTCTGCCATCCCAACAGACGGCCCTCTGGTGAGATCTCGTAAAATTCACATTGGCAGTCGAGATCTTTGGTCTGGAATTCAGTACCCGTAACCCCGTCAGGAAGACGGTAGCGAAAAGTGACCGTGTCAAAAATTCCCATGCTTTTGTTTCCTTAATTCGTTGAGAAATCCCGCCACTATTTATTGGATGAACAGTTCCAGACCGTAAATGTCTTCGTCATCCAGATAAGTACCGGAAGGGTCAATACTGGACGAATCAATACTCGGGTCAAAAGTAAGCGGATTAATCCCTGAACCATAACACCACATCTCGCTGATCGGACAGTAATAAGCAAGCAGTCTGTTCGATTTCGAAACCACCACATATTGTTCCTTCGTTGGAGGCGATATAGTTTTAGATACCCAATGTGTTGACCAGGGGCGAGTACTCAGCCATAAATCCGTATGTCCTACGTAACGACTTGTGAGAAATGCCCAAACCTCACTTAAACGTTTATCACCCATTAGTATGCAATCCTTTCCCAATAAATAGTAACTCAGAGTAATTATGGCGTGCAGCATAATCGGCTAAGCACAACCCTGTCTCTGTCACCCGGATGATTTTCCCCTGACGCCATCATTTTAAGGCTGATAGTAAGCAGCCACATAGCCACGCAGTGAAATTACCGGATAGCCGTTCCGGTGAGATCCGATTTCGTGCCATATAACAGATTTCCGGAAGTGTACCACGCACACGGAATAAGCAAAGCGGCGTTTTCCGGTGCGGAGCATGCGAGGTGGAGGGCAAAAGCCAGAAACAATATATGGGGGTTCACCCCGAAGGGAGAGCGACAGGTACCACAAGATATGGCCTGCGGCATCCGCTGCGCGCCAGTGGGGCTGAAGAAGATCCGGAACTAGCTTTTTTCGGATCTGGGCAGAAAAAGAGAGGAATCTGTATAGGTCTGACATATCCATATGTCAGGCATCTGTATATCCTAGACATATGCATAGCCTCACCATCTGCATATGCAAAGGCTATACATATGCAAAGCATATGCCTATACTATACATATGCTCTTAACAAGAGCCGACAGTCACCTTTTACTGGTCTGAATTATTTACAGACCTTGCTCACTTTCGGGCAAAGACTTCAAGGGAAAAAATCATGAGAACCGTATCGATATTTAAAAACGGCAACAACCGTGCCATCCGTCTGCCCCGTGACATGGATTTTGAGGGGGTGAGCGAGCTGGAGATCGTCCGGGAAGGAGACAGCATCATCCTGCGTCCCGTCCGGCCGACCTGGGGCTCGTTCGCGCAGCTCGAAAAAGCTGACCCGGACTTTATGGCGGAGCGCGAGGACGTTGTCAGCGACGAAGGACGGGTTAACCTGTGAACAAGACCTATATGCTCGACACTAACATCTGCTCGTTCATCATGCGCGAGCAGCCGGAAGCGGTGCTGAAGCGCCTGGAGCAGGCGGTGCTGCGCGGTCACCGTATCGTGGTCTCGGCCATCACCTACTCCGAGATGCGCTTCGGCGCCACCGGCCCGAAGGCCTCGCCGCGCCACGTTCAGCTGGTTGACGCATTCTGTGAGCGACTCGATGACGTCCTGCCCTGGGATCGCGCTGCGGTGGATGCGACCACGGAGATTAAGGTGGCACTGCGCCTCGCCGGGACGCCGATCGGTCCGAACGACACGGCGATTGCCGGGCACGCCATCGCCGCCGGTGCCGTGCTGGTGACGAACAATGTGCGGGAGTTTGAGAGGGTGCCGGGGCTGGTACTGGAGGACTGGGTTAACTGACGGCAGCAATAATGCCTAAGGGAGAAATGTCCGCTTAGTGCCAGGAGCGGACTGTTGACCTCATTTTTTCTGGCAGGACACCATGGGGCGATCCTGAAAGCCTGACAGAATACGTTCACCAGCCCTGAAAAAATACACACGGGCTGTAAAACCTTTTTCTGAAAGAGGATCAATATAACGACCAACCAGAGGATCAGTGGTGTCCGGGCCAGCTATTCGGAATGCGCTGACACTCGTCACCTCCGCAGAATCCACATGATAATTTAAGAAGGTTTTTACCGTTCTCTCGATATAGAACTTCTCAGCTGGACCGTTGTCAGGATGCACGGTGATTTTACTGTTATAGTAATGCTGTTTACCACCAGGTAATGTTATCCATTCAGCTTCACTGAAAACCGTTTTATGCGGCTCATCGTAGATAAGCAATGATTTTGTTCTGCAGTCACCTGCATACAACTGAGAAACCAGCGGAAATGATAACCACCCGGCCCCCACAGCTAAAAGGCTTAAAGTAATCAGCCATTTCATTTTTTATTATCTCCGATTACATTGATGCTCAAACAATCGCTGGCGTGCTGAGTAATATCGCTTTTGCACGAAAAAAATGACAACGTATCACGCCAGTCAGCACTGATATAAATGAGAGGGCGATCTGAAGCCGCAAGGTTGTTTCTGTCAAGCCAGTAAGAAACTCGTCGGATCGCATTTTCCTTATTTCTGGACTCATTAATTGTGTCTGAAAAGAAAAAGGAGCGACCAGCATCATCTTTGTAGTGCGTAAAAGAAATTTCATGCGTAAAATACAAAAATCTGAAATATAAGCCTGTGACAAAAAGTAAAGCGAAGGTCGTTCCCGATAAGACGCAGAACATAACGTTCCGTTTTACATCCGGGGATTTCTCAGAACCTTGTATATCTTCCTTCGGCTGAGCGGCGTCTTCGGTGCAGGGAACGGTATCATCAGCATTGTCATTATTATTGATATCCGGTGCAATAAGATCCTCGTAAACGTTGTCAGAGTCGACGAGCTGAATAATTCCTGGCTTAAGAATATAGCCATTACGACCTTGTGTAATAAGCGTGTCTTCCGGAGCGCCCACTTCAGACAAGGACGATCTTAGTCTGAACAACGACTGCCTGACGGTATTGTCCGAAACGATTACACCTTTGTTACCCCAGCAAATCTGTACAAACTCATCTTTTGTGACAAGCATTCCTGCTTTTCGGCAGAAATGCTCCAGCCCGAGTTTGTTTTGCTTACTAAGCTCAAGCGTTCCTGTACCACTACGAAGAACCCCGACCTTGTAATAAAAGAGGATTGTCATATTTATTCCTTCCACATAAATGGCAGCATTGTAATCCATTCTCCCTGCCGGATGCACCTCCCAGAAACGATTCTTTTAGTGTAGCAATAACAGGAAAAAAGCATCAGAAAAAAAATAACGGTTTTGTAACGCAATATATATCATTGATTTGTATGGCTTTATAATGTAACAGTTACATTTCTGTTTCATCTTAGGATAGCGGCTTGAGGTCAGATAAATTCGGTGTTCAAATGACTCCATCGCAAAACAAGTCAGAATAAGGAAATACTCCTGACTGATGAATGACAGGATGTTAATTAAACTGAAAGGAAAGCATCATGAGTGTTCCTTTACTAGCCAAGTACTTCTTAAAAAAGAGGGGGGTTGCAGTTATATGTTCATGTGAAATTATGAACATAGGATTTTATACTCTTCTCAGAGAAATAGGGAAATTCAGTAAAATTCACCTATTTAAAAATGATAGTTTTTTTGATGAGCACTTTCTAGAAGATGAAAAAATTAGTGTTGTGATTATCAGTGATGAGTGTTTTTCATCCCGCTTGATGGTTTGCTTGTCCGTGGCAAGAATATCCCGGTATGAAGGCGTTACCGTTATGGTGATATCAAGCGGGAATAACCCTATAGATGCCACAGAGTATTTGCGGGCGGGTGCGAAAGCGGTTCTGTGGAAAGGGATGCCGCTGAAGCATTTTGATGATGCGATTAATGCTGTTTTGCGGGGTGATTGCTGGGCTGAGGAGAACATCGGGTTTTACTATCAAACAACAACATCATCTGATAACGAAAATAATCAGGTGGTGCCCCAAAAAGTATTCAGGGTTTTGAGTAATGCTGAGCTGGCGGTAATACAAGAGTATATGCGGGGTATGACCGTTACGCAGATCGCACTAAAAAAGAACCGGAGTGTTAAAACGATTAGCACTCAGAAACAGTCGGCGATGAAAAAACTGGGCGTCTGTAATAAGACAGAACTTCTGTCACGATATGGACATTTATATCAAAATGGTTGAATGCTGGTTCAGCGGTGCTGCCTTTAAAAAGATATTGCATTTTAATGCACGGGTCTTTTTTAAAGCAGATACTCGCAGACTGAATTATTAATTTATCATCAGGACAGTATCATGTTTAAAAAGTTATTCATTGCAGTGGTAATGGTATACGCCATGCCAGCAGTTTCCGGGCCTGTTCTTAATGTCGGGACCCTCAATGAGTATATGCAAAGTGGTAAAAACACGCTGGCTAAACGCATACATAACACAGGGGATGCAACGGCTTACGTTCGCATCAATATTCATGAAATTGTATTTGATGCCCGGGGCCAGGCAGTTGAAAAAAATCTTGATGCCACTGCACTGGTCAATGGCAACGGTACAGGCTTAATTTCCACACCACCGCGACTGATTATTCCCGCAGGCGGAATGCAGACGAATCGCCTGGTTTTTACAGGCGTGCGTGAAAAAGAGAGGTACTACCGTGTGCGTTACATTCCGGTCGTTCCGGAAAGTACGAAAGAGTTTGGTATCAGTAACGCAGATGCCAAAAAGTATCAGAACCAAATTAATGCCGGCGTTACGGTGATGACAGGCTACGGCACCATTGTGACGGTGCAACCCGACAACGTGCGATTTGATACCCGGATTGGCGGCGGCGAAAACCAGCTGTCAGTCACGAATAATGGCAATGCATCCATCGTGATTGACGGGCTCAAGTCCTGCGACAGGAATTTAACTCATTGTGACAGCGGCGTGATTGTCCAGTTGAGGCCTGGCAAAACGCTTCACCGAACTACCACGCCAGACAGAGTATGGCAGTACACCCTGATCGAAGGCGATCAGAAAAAAAACCTGAACAGCAGTAAATAAAACTGCTGAACAGAAAACCCACTAATCTGGAGAAATATCCAATGATGAATTACAAAAAACTCAGCCTTACCGCAGCACTGTTTGCCTCTGCTTTTGCCGCACAGGCAGCATCCCCGCAGGTCGATTTCACTGTTGAAGCAGTGATTCCTGACAACACCTTCTACGTCACACCTGTTAATGGCTGGGATGCACAGCCACTGAAAATGCAGTGGGATGAGCCCAGCATGTCAGTGACTGAATCTTCTCCTGGCAAGCAGTTGCGGATGAAAAATACTGCCGGGGGGATTAAGGCATATCTGGCAAGTGCGCCTGTACTCACTTCTGCAGAAAGCAGTTCTGCGATCCCGCTTCAGGTTTCACTGGCTGGCAAACAGCTGCCGGTTGGCCAGGCAACCGCTGTTGAACTCTATGACGCAACTGCCGCCGCCACTGAACAAACCGCCACCATGGCGATTAATCAGGCTGGCACGCTCAGTAAACGACCTGACGCGGGAACCTATATGGGGCCGGTGACGATGATTTTCGATACGACACCTGCAACCCCGTAAGACATCAGCTTTATCTGTTTTTCAGGAGAGGGCAGCCTCTCCTTTATTCTTATAACTTAGAGTAATGGGTTAATTATGTTATTTCTCCGGCCTGTTACAGGTATTGCTTTAGCGATTTCAGTGAGCCTTCCAGTCCAGGCAAAGGCAATTAAGACTCTCGCCGCGCAGGCGGCAGATATGCCTGCAGAGTTCCGTGAGCACTTTTTCAATACACCACTATCCGCCCGTATTGTCCTCGACGGAAAACTTCTGGGGGATGCGATGATAGTACTGACGGAAAATGAACAGGCAAAAATTGTGCAATTCACCGATCCCGGTGACAGCGCGTATTCGGAGTCAGAAAGACAGCGCT
The DNA here is from genome assembly GCF_026627565.1 of Enterobacter cloacae complex sp. 2022EL-00788. Lineage (NCBI taxonomy): Bacteria > Pseudomonadati > Pseudomonadota > Gammaproteobacteria > Enterobacterales > Enterobacteriaceae > Enterobacter > Enterobacter cloacae complex sp. 2022EL-00788. The sequence continues at coordinate 64,520 of NZ_JAPNMC010000017.1, forward strand.
GGCTAAAGGTCTTTTCATACCCGGTTAACCTCGGCCAGTGTGAAGACAGTTGTCCAGAGGGACTTCTGGCTGTGGACTATAACCTTAGTGACGCAAAGCTCGCACTGATCACGACTGCATCTGAAGCCGGCCCGGCGGATCGCTGGTTCAGCCTGCCGGAAAAAGGAAGTTCCGGTCTCATACTCAATAACCAACTGAGTGTTAACGGAAACCGGCAACAAACGGCCCTGGGATGGAACGGCGGTGCAGAAGCGGCGACAGGCAAATGGTCAACAGTGAGCCAGTTCCAGTTGGATCGCAGTGGCGGGGTGGACCCCGATACACGTCATGCGGTGACCTCCCTGTACTCACAACGGGAGTTTCAGCAGCACTTTATTCGCGCCGGCCTTTTCACTCCGGACAGCCAGGGATTATTACACCAGCCGTACACACGGGGAGGCGGGGCGAGCACCCTTGTGGGCGTAATGGCAGGGAGCAGTGATACGCTGCTGAAAGAAGAAGGTTTTGCCAGCCTCTACCCGGTTTACGTGACGGCCAACCGCGAAGGCGTGGCGGAAGTGTATCGCGACGGCTCGCTTATTAATGCGCAGCCTGTTGTGCCAGGTATGCAGGTTCTGGACACCACGGTCCTTCCTGCGGGTATATACGAGGTAGAGATTCGCATTCTTGAGGATGGACGAGAAACCAGCCGGGTAACAGAGACCATCAATAAACCGACCCGCTGGCGTAACACTGAACAGCGTCTGAGGTACAACCTGTTTGCGGGAGAACAGCGAACATTACTTAACAGCGACAGCACCGTGGCAACCCGCGGTGCGGCAGCAGGGGCCAGCCTGAATTATCTGCTACATCCGCGCGCCATTGTCGGGATGGCATTGCAGAAAACCGGAAAAGAGACGCAGGCCGGAACGTCACTGGATTTTCAGGTATCTGATCCCCTGCAGTTCTACGGCAATGTCTGGCACAGCTCAGAAACGGGCAACGGTTTTGATACCCAGGCCATATTCACCCATAACAAAGGCAATGTTGCGCTGGGGCACAGCCGGAGCTGGACGCGTCCGGCAACCTCCCGGCACGTATCATACCCGGCTTCTGGTCAGACCGAGCATAACAGTACTCTGTCCGCCACCTGGCGCCTGGACAGCGCGAACAACGTCAGTGCGCGTATTTCTCATCACAGCAAGGGAAACGGCCCTGGCGTGGATGTTGGCTACAGCTCACGCACAACGATTGCGGGAACGGCTATAAACTGGCGATTATCAGGATTTGACCGACCGTATCAGCAAAGCAGCTCGCTGCGTAACCGCGGCGTCAGCCTTAGCCTCAGTTTCCCGCTCGGGGGGGATAAACGCAGCGGCAACGTGAGTGTGGGAAGCCGGACGGATACCTCCGGTGCCCGTGACCTTTATGCGTCGGCATCGCTGAGTCAGCAGTGGGGTGAAAACAGCCTTATCCGGGAAACCAGCGGCACGCTTACGGCAGATCGCTATGGTGCAGGCATCAGTACCTATAACCGTTTCGATACTCCTGTCGCCGAAGGGAGCTTCTGGGGACAGCGTTCCAGCATCGACGGTCAGCTATCAGGCGGTTTGAATACGGGTAGCACGCTTGCGTTTGGTAACGGGAAGGCCACGATGGCCAGACAGTCCGCGCATCATCAGGGAGGAGGCATGATTGTAGATGTCATTTCTGATGACGACAACGCTGAACTGGTTGCCCTGCATCAGTCTGGCAGTTCGAAACTGAAACCTGGCAGGAACTTTATCCCGGTAGAGGCGTGGAAACCGGGGCACATTCAGCTCGCCTTCCCGGGTACCGATGCCCCGGCACTGAAGATAGAGCCTGAATACCTTGACTATCACCATATCCGCGGTGGCGTCAGCGCGCATGAAGTTCGGGTCATGAAGACGCTCACCGTGATAGGTCGCCTGGTTGATTCGGCGGGAGAGCCGGTTAGCGGAGCTCAGGTCATTAACCATGCGGGAAGAACAGTCACCGGGTCAGACGGTCTGTTCACCCTCGAATTACATGAAAAGAACCCGGTGATCACCGTCGAACATGCTTCAGGAACACAGTGCGAAATCAGGCTGAATCCCGGCAGTCAGAAGCAGGGCGACATGGTGTTTGCAGGCAACCTGCTTTGCAGCGACATCACTTTGGCCGACAACACCCGGCATTCCCTTCATCGGGAGGGGTGAGAGTACCACCTGTCGGTAATGAAAGATGTATATATTAAATTTAGGTAATGAAGCGATGAAAAATATTAACTTTACGCACGCGCTGGGGAGCATTCTGTTTATGATCGTTCTGACCGTCGCGCAGTCAGCGTTTGCGGTGGATGTCGTTCTCACGACACAATTTAAGGCTGATATAACAAAACCGACGCACAATAAATTTGAAAATACGACGCCGGTATCAGGGTTTTGCCGTGACCACGCTTCAAGTTGTAAAGAAGGTGAGTTTAGTGTGCTCATTCCCGGTTTTAAGGCCTATAAAACATTCGATATTGATTCATCAGACCTTAGGAATCATGTCTACATTTCACTTGATGGTTCATCCAAAACAGTCACCCTTTCCGATGTGAATGATCCTGCCAAACAGATAAACGTGCAATTCAGGTGGTCTTTTTTTGGGGTCAAACATTTTCGAACTAACGAGTCTGATGGAAATCTATTCCAGGCGATGTCGGGTACCGGCCGCTACCCGCAAGGAGGATGTTCAGGGCGCGTCGGTATTGGATCTTATGGTTATTTTTCTCACGGCTGGGGGGTGCCGGAAAAAATTTTAACTTGCTCCCGAAAGCTCAATAAAAATAGTGGCTATAAAGGACGCGTCATGATAGATAATTTAAGTATAGGTTATACATTAGTTACCCCTTCTCCAATGCAAATGAGGTCCGGGCAGTATGAAGGCGTCATTGTCTATCGGGTGGGTGATGCCACCAACACGCCAGGATATATTGGATTAGGAGCCGATGATTATAATGGCATAGATGAGGTACGGATTATCATCAAAGCCACGGTTGAACATGCTTTTAAAGCAGATTTTCCGGCAGGCAGCGAACAGGTAAAACTGGCTCCTAAAGGGGGCTGGAGTCAGTGGATAAACGGGGGGCGTATACCTGAGCAGCTCCAGAAAGAAGTGCCGTTTATATTGACTTCCTCCAGCGGTTTTAAGGTCACGATGCTCTGCGAGCATAATCAGGGACAAAATTGCGGTCTGAAAAATACACAGACCGCTGAAACCGTTCCGCTCGAAGTGCTGATGAGTCTTCCCGGGTTTACGGCAAACAGCGGTTCGGTATCGAAATATCCCCTGACCAATATCAGTAACGGGCACACTATTCACGCACCGCAAGAGGCCATCTTTAACCGGCGTTCCACACTCGATTTTCGGGTGAAAAAACCGGGTGTGGAAAAAATGGTAAAAGAGCCCGGGTCGACATGGCGTGGGCTGGTGACGTTGATATTCGATACTGAGGTCGAGTAATACCTGGTACTCTGACGGGATTAGTGTAATAGGTTATCTGTCAATAAAATATCGTCACTTTGAATAGCGGTCTGTAGCTGCCTTAAAGGGCGGTTACGATATCTGATGTTGTTCATGACATGCAAACGGTGACATGTAAATTTCATGTAGTGTTAATACAAGAACATAAGATATTTACCGACGCATCCACGATACGTCTGCAAATGCACACTAAAAAGGTGATAAGTATTTCAAAGTGAGTTCGCGTATTCGCAACCAGGTAACTTTTCGTCGTAAGGGCAAACACCCGTTGCCGGTGTGTAATCCCCCACCGCAGGCCACGCCGGAAGCGCTGAGCCAGAGCTGGCTGTCGATTTCAGTTGTTCAGTACGGCGCGCACTGTTGCCGCACCAGCCAGCCAACGGGCACACTTTTCGGCGGCGAATAAACGTAGCTACGTTCTGCCAGTATGCGCATCGTTTGTTGGCTAATCACACTGTTTGTAAGAACGGGGGAAGTAAGTATATGACCGGCATAAATATATCCAGTCACGTTTTCAGTCTCTGGATAACCTCCGTTTATCATTTATCCATGATATTACTGGCTGTATCATGAACTTAATCATGACGGCTGGCGCTCTGGCTATGCTGATCCTTTACGGCGGATGGCTGGCTTTTGTTATTCTGGGATTCACCCTTTTCTATGTTGTCCTGCGATTATTCACCTTTCCCAGATATCGTCAGCTATCAGAAGAGTCCCTGATACAGCATGCCAGGGCGGAGTCTTTTCTGACTGAAACGTTATAAGGTATTTCAACTGTGCGATCTCAGGAGCTGACTGAACGCCGCAGACGCCGCTGGACCGGGCTTGTTTTGTCGGCAGCCAATTCCTCCATCAGCTTAACTAAATTTAATCTGCTGTTTCAGATGATCAGTACGCTTGCCGGTGCTTTTGACAACATCATGATCCTGTGGCTTGGTATTGATATGGTCATGAACCGTGAAATGACCATTGGCGCATTTGTGAGGCATATGGTTACTCAAGATCCCCATTATTCGCTTAACAGAACCTATCTCAGCAAAGATTCAATAACGCTACTGAAAGTAATATCTCCACTAAAGTCCTTCAGGGCACTGGTATTGGTCTCCAGATACTCTTTCAGCTTCAGAACTGCTGCCTGCTTGTCTGTCGCCTCTGTTTCAAAATCGATTTTTTCGTATTCTGACGATGTGGATAACTGGTCAGCGTAAACCGACTGACTTACGGCAGTAACAATATCCGCACCACTTTTAAAAAAAATAAACTTAGGCATAGATCTTCCTTAAACCTGCAGCCAGGGTATTGCTGCAGGTTTTCTCATCAATTAACGGTTGGTACTAACATGGTCACGTCCGCCTCCGGTGCATCCACCGCCTGAACCAAACGAACCACCGCCTTGTCCGAAATGATTCGCCTGACTGCCGCTCCCGCGGTTTGAGGTCTGGTAATCACGTGTCTGCTTGCCGGAGTTGCCTCCCTTCAAGCCTGCAGAACTTGATGAACCACCACAATTACTGCCGCCTGAAGGGCAGTAGGTATCGCCCAGCCCTGCTCCTGCTACCTTACTGTACTGCGTCTTATCCAATACTTTCATATAAATTCCTTTTACAGTTTCGTTAATTAAATCCTGCGCAAGTTACGTACAGCTTATTTTTTGTTACCAACGGTGCGAAAGTGATCCATATCCGACGCCTGAAATTAGATCCAGGGGTTAATCTGCTCTCCTGATTCGGGAGAGCTTATGGTCACTTTTGAGACAGTTATGGAAATTAAGATCCTGCATAAGCAGGGTATGAGCAGCCGGGCGATCGCCAGAGAACTGGGTATCTCCCGTAACACCGTAAAGCGTTATCTGCGTGCGCAGTCTGAGCCGCCAAAATATACGCCGCGTCCCGCAGCCACTTCACTCCTGGATGAATACCGGGACTATATTCGGCAACGCATCGCCGATGCCCATCCTTATAAAATCCCTGCAACGGTCATCGCCCGCGAGATCACGGAGCAGGGTTATCGTGGTGGCATGACTATCCTGAGAGAGTTCATTCGTTCACTTGCTCTCCCTCAGGAACAGGAGCCCGTCGTGCGCTTCGAAACAGAGCCAGGACGACAGATGCAGGTTGACTGGGGCACCATGCGTAATGGCAAATCACCACTTCATGTGTTCGTTGCCGTTCTGGGGTTCAGCAGAATGCTGTACATCGAGTTCACTGACAATATGCGCTACGACACCCTGGAAGAATGCCACCGTAATGCGTTCAGCTTCTTCGGTGGCGTACCGCATGAAGTGCTCTACGACAATATGAAAACGGTCGTGTTACAGCGCGATGCTTACCGGGCCGGGCAACACCGGTTCAACCCTTCACTGTGGCAGTTCGGCAAAGAGATGGGCTTCTCTCCCCGGCTGTGCCGCCCCTTCAGAGCACAGACTAAAGGCAAGGTGGAGCGGATGGTGCAGTATACCCGCAACAGCTTCTACATCCCGCTTATGACTCGCCTGCGTCCGCTGGGGATCACCGTCGATGTTGAAACGGCCAACCGCTACGGCCTGCGCTGGTTGCACGATGTTGCTAACCAGCGCAGGCACGAAACAATCCAGACCCGTCCCTGCGATCGCTGGATAGAAGAGCAGCAGTCCATGCTGGCTCTACCACCGGTGAAAAGACAGTATGACGTGCCGGTAGAAGAAAGCCTGGAGACCTTCGACAGGCAGCCACTGCATCACCCGCTGTCCATCTATGACACGTTCTGCAGAGGAGCCGCATGATGGTGGAACTGCAACATCAACGGCTGATGGTACTTGCCGAACAGCTGCAACTGGACAGTCTGATCAGCGCAGCGCCAGCCCTGTCACAGCTGGCAGTGGATCAGGAATGGAGTTACATGGACTTCCTGGAGCATCTGCTCCACGAAGAGAAACTGGCCCGGCATCAGCGTAAACAAGCAATGTATACCCGGATGGCAGCCTTCCCGGCAGTGAAAACGTTCGAAGAATATGACTTCACCTTCGCCACAGGTGCGCCGCAGAAGCAGATCCAGTCGCTGCGTTCACTGAGCTTCATAGAGCGCAACGAAAACATCGTACTGCTGGGGCCGTCCGGTGTGGGTAAAACTCATCTGGCTATAGCAATGGGCTACGAAGCTGTACGTGCAGGTATCAAGGTGCGCTTCACAACAGCGGCGGATCTGTTGCTTCAGCTGTCCACAGCGCAACGCCAGGGCCGTTATAAAACAATGCTTCACCGTGGCGTAATGGCGCCGAAGCTGCTCATCATCGATGAAATAGGCTATCTGCCGTTCAGTCAGGAAGAGGCAAAGCTGTTCTTCCAGGTCATCGCCAAACGTTACGAAAAGAGCGCGATGATCCTGACATCGAACCTGCCGTTCGGGCAGTGGGATCAGACGTTCGCCGGTGATGCAGCACTGACGTCGGCGATGCTGGACCGGATCTTACACCACTCACACGTTGTTCAAATAAAAGGAGAGAGCTATCGACTGAAACAAAAACGAAAGGCCGGGGTTATCGCTGAAGCTAATCCTGAGTAAAACGGTGGATCAATATTAGACCGTCGGTGGAGACGTAAGTGGATCACTTTTTAACCGTCGTTGACATTTTTTGTCAGATTTGCCGATCGACAGGTTGTCTAAAAGATTACCGTCATCTCAAGTACGAGAGCGATGCTTTTCCAGACAATTATGAAATTATTATGGGTGAGGGTAAATTTACACGTAAACTTGTAACAAAAGATTTCACAGAAGCAGTATAACGAACATCTGTCTTACTGGTAAAAGTGATATCTGATCGTGATGGGATGATAAGAATCATCAGAAGTTTAATACGTTGGGACTGAATGCTGGCGGAGGGTACAGTCTGATCCGGGCTACTTCCTGGGGTCTGTAGAAATCCCTTTCAGGTTCCGGAACAATAAGTTTTCGGATCTCAGTGGAAACAGACAAAATAAAACCGCATTCTTACTGGACGCGTACGGGTTTAACCCGTACATTTACAGTTTGTGAACGTACGCAAATGTAATAAAACCAGATAAACGAAACCAAGTGAGGCCCCCGTGGACATGAAAGACCAACGTATTGAACTCCGTCTTCCTCAGCAGCAACTTGATGAGCTGGATAATTTCATTAACAACATTGACGGTCAGTATAAGCCGTCCCGCTCGGATGTTCTGCGTTCGTTTATAGCGCAGGGTGTTCGCGGGAAATTTACTCCGGCCAGCCAGGAAGCGGAGATGTTTCCCCTGTCAGCGCGCCTGAACATCTTTTTCCAGCTCTGCCAGTTGCTGCGTATGGAGTGCGGTAAAGACGGACGTTCTGTCCAGCCTATCAACCCCACTTATGGCTATAACAATCGTGTCGCCAGTACTGTCACAGCAGAAGCTCTGGTGCGTCAGGTTTATCTGCAACGCATGACATGGTTCTTTGAGCTCGATGCCGTGCACCTGAAAGCCATTAACCCTAACCTGGGCCAGGACATGATTGTATCTCTGATGAATCCGCAGCCCAGTCCGGTGATCTGTAATACCCTGGACAGCGTGATAGCGCTTCGTGACATGTTCTCGAATATCAGCATGGTACTTGCCGCGGCCGAGAAAACAGTGAACGATTGGAATGACCAGAAGACCCGCGACGCGCTGGCCCGCATTCAGGGCTATGTAGAAGACAACGGACTGCAGTTAACTTTCAAGGGGTATCCTGACACAGAAGACTATGCGCTGCAGATTGACATGTGGTCGCTGCTTAACTGGATTGATAACGGACAAGGTGATCACCGCATCGGCGATTACGGTCTGCGTAATGACAAGGATCTGACAGATAAGTACGCCGTCATGCTTGAGGTGTACCAGAATATCCGCAGTAACCATCAGTTCGATCTTAACGGACTCGAACTGATGGTGAAGAGCCGTCAGTTCCACATGATCTGAAAATGAGAGCGGCTTGATTCTGCATCAGAACGGAAAATCGTCATGACCAGAGGCGGTGTCCCATAACTGAGTTATAGTACCGGCTGGTTCTGAAGTCCGCGGAGTATAGTGGTATGTGCTCCGCCTGACGGCATCAGTGGAGTATTCAAACCGGGCTGCCCGTATACCGTGAACGCTGACAGAATCGAGATCTATCTCCAGAGCAGGCTCCCGTGGGTCGTCGGGAAGTGAAAGGTCAGACAGATCATGCCTGGCTGGAGGAGGATCTTCCTGAGCAGAGATAACCTCTGTCACACAGATATCAGTCTCCCATTCGTCTTCGGCATACTGATGGCCATATCTGATCATGCAGTCATCCTTTGCCGGTAGCGTCATAAAGGCGACACGGGAGGCTTTATGGAACAACACAACGTTGTACCGTTCCTCCCGATCCGCCCCCGGCAACTGCACGGACGGATACAGGATACCGTCAAGATTAAAGCGGAGAGGATCTGCCAGGTATTCAGCGATGACCTGAGTTGGTATATAGCTGAAATCTTCTTCGCCAGGCAGAACCGGCTCGACAATCCGGCTGGTAAATGTGGACAGGAATGCGGCCTGCTCACGTCTTTTTATGTAGTCCGGATCAAGCAGACTTCCGCTCTCCAGAACACTTTCAAGCGCCGGCAGGTTCAGGAGACGGAGCGACCGGATAAGACTGAACTTCGCGCACACCACTTTGCAGCCTACCGGTGGACGTATCTCAGATATAGCCGTATCGACTGAACTGGCACCATAGAATACCGAAATGCCCTTTGCACTCATACGGTTAGCGCCGCTGAACTGATGCGGCGGCGGACCTAACTCTTTGTCCGGCGTCACAAGTATTTGCTCCAGCTCATGATGATTCCGGCACCACCGGGCACGGTACAGTGACGGGATAGCTGTACCTGGTCCAGCGTCAATGATCACAGGTTCTTTTCCACGGGCGCGCATTGTCTCTACCCCCTGGAATATACCGTCCAGGGTGGAGCTCACGGCATTATTGATGAAGCGTGATTCTGTTTTCAGGGAGGTAACAAAATTTATCCACATGGAATCGAGACGGCCGGTACTGATCTGTTTGCGTTCTGCGTAACAGGACTCGCGGGCAAACTCGGTCTCAAGTCCCATCACATCGGAATCAAAATCTGAATGTCTGTATTCGAGCAGCTGCTGAATATCGTCTGCGAGTGCACGACGAGACTGGAGCAAATCTTCAATGAGCTGCACTACATTCTCCCCCTCACGGAACCACTCATAACCGTCAATATGACGAAGACTGGCATACTCCATATCGTTCGGTTCAGTGTCAGTCCGGTAAAAATGAGCTTCAATAGCCTTTTCTGTCAGGTCGCATACCTCCTCCAGGGAAAAACAGGTGTGAATCTCATCGCAGTAATCACAGGTTTGTATACGTCCTTCTTTCTCGACCCTGTGGCGTAAAAATTCTTCGCCAATACAACAAGCACAAACCCAGCGCTGCTCTGACTCTTCCACATTCATAAAAGGCTTTCTCCGAGATAAAACTCTGCTCAGGAAGTGTACCAGACGTAACCTGACTTATATTTCCGAATTTGCCAGAAATCGGATCTGCGGAGGAGAGAAGAGAGATTGTTGGCGGAAAGTCACAAAAAGCGGAACATTGTTGCGGTGAACAGATTATTGCCTGAGGGGCAAAATTCACGACTGACTAAGCCTGATACAGCAACAAAGAGGAACGGGAAACTTTTTTTCAGTTTTTTCACTGACCGGCCTTAAAGGCCGCTTCGGATTTCCTAAATACAGTTTTACATAAGGAACATCGTATGACTGTATTTCTCATGGCCGTTTTCTTTGGCCTCTTAAAAACTGGCTCTCTCATTGCCCTACTTGTTGGTGCCTATAAAGGCTGGACCTTGTTTTGGAAGAACTATGATCGACTCCCCCATATCTACCGTTCACAATGGCGATATCAACGACGCTTCATACTCAAAAGAATCTGGAAACGCATCAGAACCGGCTAAGCCGGTTCTTCCAGCAGCATTCCCAGCCCGGCCAGCCAGCACAGGCAGCACCAGGTGGTGAATACCATACTGGTCTCGCCGGATTTCCACTTGCGGATGGTGCGTTCGTCCACATCCAGCCGGTTAGCCAGCTGGATGTCCGTCAGGGGGATCAGCGACAGAACGTGCCGGACATCAGCGTTTTCTGGCCTGGTCCACTCCTCTCCGGGCAGCAGGGTATGGGCATTGAAGTCACCCATTGCCACGAGCTGCTGTCGGCAACTTATCTGTTCCGGGGTCAGGGCCATCACCCTTTCTCCCTGGATACAGTCCAGCAAACGGGATGTTCCGGAAGATAATAAGTATCATGATGTTCGTTCTGTAGCCTCAGATAATTTTCAACATCACTGAGCTGCCAGCTAGAATAAATAATATTTGAAAATCCGACGTTATACATATCAATTGTTGACATAACCTGATCAATATAATCATAGGAGCATTTATAAACTTTGATTCGTGATATGTCTTTTGTAAGTAGTTTCTGAGGATCCGGGCTGAATACATTAATTTCCAGTGGGGTGAAAAACCCGTGTTCCGGGTACTGATAAAACTTAAGAGCCAAATTATGAGCAAGGGGAAGGTACAGGACTCGTTCTTCTGTCATTTTGCAAAATACATTAGGTGATACTGTAAACACCGGACGTGGTTCTGTACTGTCAAAGTGGTGCCCGGTATGAAATATATCCACACGATGTATTCCGGAAAAAACCTCTCCGCGTAGCCAGGCCATAGTGTCAATCATTGTTATTTTTCCCTGAAGTGCGAGAAGGGAAAATAATACAAACATGGCCCTAGCTTTTTCGTCATCCCCAGAAGAAGAACGAGCTATACGAATCAGTTTCTGATAGATACTTAAAGCCGCCAGCTCCGGCATAACGTCAGACAAAGAAATTGTTTCGGAAATGATATGCTGAAGGTTGTTTTTTACTGGGTTAATAAATGACTGAAATAACTCATTTTTACTCGGAAATCTGCTTTGCGGGTTATTGAGGTTAAGTAACATCTGAAATATAGCAAAACTTGCAAGCTTCTCTACCGGAAAATCATCAGTGTCACAGTTAGCCAGACGCGGGAAGTTATGGTTCTGAACCAGATCCCGGACAAGCAAAGCCATATCCTGTTCATAATCACTGAGCTCATGCTCGATATCAAACACCTCACCTGTGTCACCGTCGGTAAGACGAAAGCAGTCCTTACAGACGGCCACGCTGGATATCGGTAGCGGGATGTCCTTTATGTCATTTTTGCCTTCTGCCGTAGGAACCACAACGTGGGCCCAGACCCGTTGCTTCTCCTTCGGACTCTGTGCCGTATCATCACTGCGGAAGTTCCTGAGAAACCACTGTGAGAGCATGTGCTGATTTCTGGTGTATCCCATAATAGTATCCTTACATCACTGAATACAATTTAATTATTGAGCACTTTTAATTCTTTAGACAGATCATATTTCCAGTCTGAGGCAGATATTCTGACCACTCCGGACAGGTCTCCAGGAAATTCAACGCCATCTTCAACTATCGCAGCGACGAATTTACGCGATAGCTTGGACATGAGCCAGCCGTGTTCTAAAACAACATTCTGCCGGGCTCTTTTTTTTAGTTCAGTTTCATTCTTGGCTTTCCCTTCATCACAGGCAGTATAAAGCACCACTGCATAGGATACAGTGTCGATATGCTTCTCAAGCTTCTCGATTATGGTCTGTCCTTCATTGGCTTCATGATGAAGTATGACAGGCTGGAAACCTTCATTTGCTAGAAAAATGTAAACCTCGTTTTTTAGTTTATCATCGTGCCCATGGACAATGAATACTTTCTTCTTCATGTTTAACCCTGCATCGCTTGCCATCGTTGTCAACCCGCTGACTTGCTCAGTATTTTTTATTTTATTCTCACTAACAGAATGCTCAATAATTGGAGCAGTTTTATAGCTTGAAAGTATTTTCATCGATTCGCTCTGTAAATACTGTCGTCTTCGCCCCCAAGCTCCATCGCCACCTGTGACGTTTAAGCCAACATTATTCTTAATGTCAGCGGGTGACATGGAGAATCTGATCCATGAAGGAATGGTGATAATATTATCGAGTTCAAGTAATTCCTGACGCAAGCGATAAAACTGCGAAACATATTTATCAGGACTTGATGCGCCCTCATTTACAATGGTGACACACAGAGCAATGAATGTATTTACAGTGGCAATAACTGCTTCCGGTACTGCTGTGGAAGGGGATGATGTCATTTCCTCGGTAGTTGTATTTTCCCTCAGTCTCACCTCAGCCTGATAGGTCGCAGGAATACCCCCTACACCCATTCTGAAGTTAGGTTCGATTACAATATATTCTTCAGTACCGCCATGCGGCATACTGCGTATAAGCAGATCCCCCTTTTCAATAGCAATATCGCTCCGGCTAATGAAAATCTTATTCTTTTGAACACTTCCTTTTATCCCATCAGTCCTGTCGCCATTTAGCTTAACAAGGGAAAGAGTGTCACGCATCAGTTGTGCTAACGGCATGTATTACCCCGAAAAAAGGCTGGTTAGTGTGGCCGTTAGCATAGCAAATGGTGTGAGTAATTTCCCTTGCTCGGCTCGAGAAATGTTCTCCATACCCTAACAACAGAACCACCTAACCTATTATCTCCGTGTTAGCATCTTTTCGGATCTTCGCGGCGGAAAACCCGCAGTGGGTATGATAATTAAACCGAATGCATAAAATCATACTGAATGTGATATTTATCATTAATCATAAAATCATATCTGATATGATGCTTACAAATTTAGTTGAAATTCATTCTTGATATGATTATTCACTTAAGCGGATATTTTCAGACGGAGCGTGCAGGATGGAACCAGAACAGAACACTTCACTCCCCTATGACATCCTGACGGGCGAATGTGAAGCCGCAATCAGAAAACATCTGGCCAGAACGGAGATCCTCGACAGCACGGGTCTGGAACTCGAACAGGCAAAGGCCTGTGCCGTGCTGTCACTCTGGTCCGGCCTGGCCGTTGCGGCAAAGGCACCCCCGGAGATCATCGATGCGGACAGGCAGCGCCTGATGCTGATGATTGACGAATATCAGACCATGAGGCAGCAATAATGGACGATGTGAAAAATGTGCGCCGGCCTTCACCGCTGCAGCGACGGGTGCTGATTGTGCTGGCCGCCCTGGATGCGAAACGTCCGGGACCGGTGGCCACGCGGGATATTGAGCGGGTGCTGGAGCAGGGCGGGGACGCCCCGGTGTACGGGCCGAATCTCCGCGCCTCCTGCCGGCGCATGGAAGCTGCGGGCTGGCTGCGCACCCTGCGAGCCCCGAACCTGCAGCTGGCCGTCGGGCTGACGGACGCCGGCCGTGCGCTGGCCGCCCCGCTTCTCGCTGACGAACAGGCGCGCGTCCTGGCGGAGCAGCGCGCTACAACGGTCCGGGTTCTGCCCCTGATCCCGCCCGGCCAGGCAGACGAGGCTCACGACCGGCCGGTGGAGCTGGACGGCATCTGGCACCTGGCGTGCCGGGGCGACTACGTCATCCGCCTCGACGGGACCACCTGTCTCCAGCTGTGGAACACGGCCGGGCAGGTGACGCGTATGACGGGCGATCCCCTTCAGGTGGCGCAGTGGCTCCAGGCCTGCCACGGGGCGGGTATTGCGGTCCGGATGCAGATCAATGAGAGCACCACGCCGGAGGCGGGCACGCTGAACGGTACCGAGCCGGAAGACCTGACCGGCACCTGGTACCGCCAGCTGGACGTCGCGCTTCAGGCGCAGGGGATCACCGGTCTGACTGAGGATATTCGCCTTGCCGTGGTGAGCCCTGAGGAAGCCCTCCGGTCGCTGCCGGCACCGGCGCGGCTGCTGCACGTTCTGCGCGAAAGCCCGGAGGCGTTCCCGCTCACGGCTGCCGGGTATGAAGAAGATTCCGGCGCCGCTCTGGACACCCTGCTGGCCAGGGCCGGATTCACGTCGGGACAGGCACAGGAGCTGCGGCTGCACCGCATCCGCTGGGCTCAGATGAGTCAGGAAGACGCTGACCGGCGCGAACTGAACAGCCTGCTGGATAAGCTGGAACGGCGACAGCTGTACTGCAACCGCGAACAACTGACGGAGATTGTGTTTTCGCCGGTCCGTAAACCCGGCGAGCGCTGGACTGACCGTCTGCAGTGGCTCCTGATGACGGACGGATTCGGGTTCCGGAGTCCGCTCTCCCGTGACGCAGGCTCCAGGGCGCTGACGATCCTGGCCGGTTACACGGGGCAGGAGGTGGCGGACCATCTGGCCACGGTTATCGTCTGGAACGACGACAGCGCGGGGATGCCGTCATGAACACAGGCAACGTCCATCTCATCGTCACCTGCACGCGCCGCAAAACCATAACAGCCGGTCAAACCGTCTTTCCATATGAACACGACGCCGGAAATGCTTATGAAGTCTGGCTGGAAAGGCTGGCCAGGGCGCGGAACGACGGCGCTGCCATAACAGCCGGTGAACTGTATACGGGCCAGCACTGGAGCAGGGCTGCTGCGGCTGCAAAACGTACCGGCGCGGAGCTGTGGGTGATTTCAGCGGGTCTGGGGCTGCTGCACGTATCAGACCCGGTGGTCCCTTATGAAGCAACGTTCTCCTCGATGCCGTTCAGTCACAGCAGACTGTGGGAAAGCCTGACAGCTTGCCCGCCTGCTGAACGACGGTATGCTTCCCTGAGGACGCTGATGCAGGCGAGGCCTGACGATCGGTTTGTGGTGGCCGCCTCTCCGGTGTACCTGCATGCCGTTGAAGCAGACCTGCTCGCGGGGAGGGACGCGTTACGTACGCCTGAACAGCTGCAGGTTGTCACCTCCAAAGGCTACCAGGGCGGCCTGAAGGGCAGTGTCCGGTATGCGAGCGCTGATATGATGAAAGAGCTGAATACCAACATGACCGGACTGAATGTCAGTTACGCCCTGCAGATCATTGGTAATGAAAAACTGAACAGCAGTACAGCAGGTGAGGTATATGCATGATCCGGCAACTCAGTGCCATGCTCCTGCTCGTGGTGACCTTCCCGGCCAGCGCAGATATCAGCGGTCGGATCGTTCGCGTGCTGGACGGGGATACCGTTGAGGTTCTTGAAACGGGGAACCGCCTGACGCGCGTTCGTCTTGCCGGCATCGATGCGCCGGAAAAGAACCAGCCCTTTGGCCAGCGGTCCAGGCAGGAACTCACATCAATGGTGGCGCAGCGTAACGTAACCATCACGGGTGAAGAAACGGATCGCTACGGGCGGCGGCTGGGCACCGTGTGGCTTGGCGCGAGGGATGTGAATGCCGAGCAGATCCGCAAAGGGCTGGCCTGGGTATACCGGTACCACGGAAAACCGGCCCGGACTAACTACGCTCAGCTGGAAGCCGAAGCCCGCCGGCAGGGTATCGGGCTCTGGTCAGTTCCGGGTCAGACAGAACCCTGGCGCTGGCGGAGCCATCATCAGGAGAGAGGTTCTGTCAGAGACGCTCCCTGATTGCGCACGTTGCCGACCGCCGGGGAAACCGGATGCCAGGTGAATGCCTCAGCAGGCACCGCCCCCTGTTTGGCTGTCCTGCCCGCCTCGTCACCACTGAGACTCTCGCGCAGCCAGTCCCGGGCGGCATCCGGCGTCAGCACCAGAGGACGACGATCGTGGATATCGAGAAGCCCTTTGTCCGCAGCTGCCGTGACAATAACAAACCCTTCCCCGTCATCCCTCAGCCCAAACGGCCGCGCACCAATGGCAGCCATGAACACGGGCTGACCGTCCCTGCGGTAAATAAAATACGGCTGTTTTTTATTCCCCTGGCGCACCCACTCGTACCACCCGTCAGCAAACACAACGGCGCGGCCGCGTTCCCACAGCTGACGAAACATACGTCCCTCAGCTGCTGTTTCAGCACGGGCATTAATCAGGGGCGCTTTGTGCCACCACGGCGGGGAATATCCCCACAGAACAGGATCGAGCTGCAGCTGGTCTTTGCTTTCACTGAGCAACAGCACCCGGGTCCCCGGCGCCACGTTGTAGCGTCCGATAGGCTCCGGTACTGCAGAAAACCTGGCATCAACCTCACCGGCCAGATAAGCCAGGTAGTCAGCGCGGGTCTGTGACTGAGAAAAACGTCCACACATAAGCGTTTCCTGCCGTTAAAGGGTAAGTATAGGAAAAAGGGAAGCATGAGTGGTGTTGCGGTAACGGCACAACCGTAGTGGACCAGACTCTTTTCTTAAAATCACGTCCTTCAACTTATGGCGTATTATCATGTGATAAAATTCATCGGTCAGCCAGGAGAGGAGATTAAGGATGAGTAAACGTCAGGATATTATCGATGGCCGGGAATATGGTAGCCCATACGGTCTGATTTACACGGAGGTTCTGGGATGGGTCGATTTAGGACATGCACAGGGAACAGATATCAGGAAACTGCTGCGAAATATTGACATCGGTGAGTCATCCGGAAGTGAGTACTACGAGGTTGTTTATTCTCAGTCCATGATTGACCCAACCAGAACCATGAAAATGGGTAAATTTATCAGCTGGCGAATTAAACGTGGGCGCACATATTCCGAACGTAAAAGCATTGCGCTGGCGATGATGATGTCACTGGCCAGAAAATTCGAAGGACTACAGTCATCATTTCCCCTCAGCCTGACAACCGACAGTGGATTCAGCGGGGAAGACCTTGTTTCTGATTTACTGGGGTTCCACCGTGTCGTTAGCATCCAGAATCCGTTTGACTTACTACGTCCGGTCAGTAAAGCAGATGCCCTTAAACGCTGGGATTACTATGGAAAAATAGGTTCATGGAAAAATGAAACATTCATCCCTATACTGTTCCCTGATCCGGATAAATATCCGAACGCCCGCCCTCGCAAAGGTGAGTTACCGAATTTTATGAAAACAGTCAGACCTTGGAATGACTTTCATTCAGGTATTGTCAGCATCATCAGCGCCGATGGTTCATATATAGATAAAGCAAAAAGCGGAGCATTACCTTATGCGTAACTCATTCAGGGTTCTCATTGCAATGCTTGCGGTCATTACCGTGGCACTGGTCTGGGTGTGGCCCTATGTACAAATGGAATTTGCGGGCAGTGCCCACTACACCGAGCAGGATAAGCGGGAATATGATTTTTATACCCCCGAACTTTTGAAAAAAATGCCACGCATTTCCCCAAAATATGAATTTGATTTTGCAAATATTACCGGGCCCGCAACCCATATATATACAATCAAATTTTATGGCACTGAGGATACGAGCAAAATTAATGCTTACCTTGAATCCCAGGGCTATAAACCTCAGGGTAATTGCAACATCGACAATATGTGCTGGCAAGGGACAGACAGCACTGAAACCGTGATGGTAAGACATCTTAAAAGCGAAAAAGGTATTGCAGTACATCTCGTGTATGACTTTACGTAGAATGGGGATCAATTTAACCGGATATGAAAAACCACTGGTTAAAAAACGCTCTTAGCGCACACTATTTTCCGTTCTTCAATCTGCCTCCAAATTGTGCGTACCGACTGGGCTCTCTGAAAAGAGCCCAATTTTTTTAACCTACTTACATCCTTACCAAATATGGTTCATGCTGTAACAAATAACCAGTTCAACATACCTATCGCATTAAAGATTAAAAATCCGTTAGCAATCATAATATTATTTGTCATACATTTTATTGCTTTCCTTTAAAGTTAACTATTTTATTAACCTCTCCTTCAATGCAACTAACAATGTAGTCAGCATCAGCATCACTTAACGTTTCATCAGATAATCGTACCTGTACAGCGTTATAATAATTCGGGCCCCAGACGTCAGCATTATCCGCAACATCACCTACAGTTTTGTAGGGATAAAAACATACCATCCTCTTATTAAATACATTTGAAAGATGAACTATCGAAGTATCTGGAGATATAACAAGGCAGCTTTCTTTTATCAATTGCGCCGCTGTAAAAAATGAAGACGCCAAGTTTATTGAAGCGTTACCTTCAACCTTTATTCCCTTAATCTTTGACTGCTCACCTATAATAATCACATGCAAATTATCAGCGTGAAGGGAGAAATAATTCAAAATGCAACGTATTTGCTCATCAGAAAAAAACCGTGTACTTACACTGCCATAGGGAACGAATGCTATTATTTTTTTGGCTCCTATGCCTTTAATTATATGCAATGCTTCCATTTTATCTTTTTCTGGTATACGCACCACGTAATCATATGAGTTCGGGGTTTTTCCCGTTAAATGGAGAAGTAAATCTAAACATTTCCCGCTTACATGTCCTCTTGGTTGAGTTATGCTCACTACCTCATCATAGATGCTATAATTATCGTTAAATCCTATTGTGCGTACAGGCTTTGAACGTCTAATAATATTGAAAGTATCAATGCTTGAACTTGTAATTTCATGAGGATCCACAAAAATAAAGGAACCTAATTCCCTTAAATTTTTTATTGTCTCTTGTACCTGTTGTGAGTCATATAAAAACAAGTTATCAAGATTTGTCCAACTTTCAAATAGGAAGTATATCTTATAGTCAGCAATGACAGAAACCTTAAATCCGTTCTCTGCTAAAATATCAACAAGACCACTGATTACAATAGCATCGCCTATACCTTTACCTATGAAAGGTATGACTATATTTCTGGTTTTTTTATTATTCTGCGTTAACCTTATCAGATTTCTATTTGAAAAAATGCATGCTAATTGCAATCTTAATTTAAATTTATATATTTTGAAGTGATGATTTCTTGATCTGTTTAATTTCTTAAGCCAATGAATCACTTACTTTCCCCTACTATATTTTTTTGTTAGCATAATTCATTTTTGTTCTAAAATAAAGGAGTTATTATATAAGCAAACCCAAAAAGTCATGCCTTTATTATTTTTACGGCCAAATCTCCATAGCAATTTTGTTATTACAGCGTCTTTTCTACTTTACTATATTCAGTGCTGTTTTAGATCCTAGCCTGCCTTTAAGCCTATACTATTTGGTAGTTAGAATGTGTTCTTTGCATGCAAAGAATGAGCTTGAATTAAACTTATTCATTAATTAATCGACCGACCTCAAATACTGCAGCTGTGCGCCAGGACTTCACATTTTCAGTTTTCTTGCCGTCAACATACCAGTGGATCCCGTTGGTGCTTATCCGCTCAAAAAGAAAAGACATGTCCCACACGCGATCAGGGATTAATGTTCCTTCACCCGCCAGAATACCTGCCGTGATGGAGTGATTACCTCCCCGAACAAAACCAATGCGCCAGGGCAGCCAGAGTTCAACATAATGGTTATTTAGATCCTGCTGCCATGGTTTCCCTTTTGCCGTACCAATCATGGACAGGTTATCGATGTAACGGGAAAGACTCCACGGCCAGGGAAGAACCATATCACTGGCCAGAGAAAGCGGGTAATCTTCTGGATTTACTTCTCCCGCCTTCATACGGCTATAGTCCTGAACCTCTGTGATGGCTTTAAAGAAAAACTCCCCGGGTGTCAAATCCGGACGGGCATCGGTTCCTTCTTCTGCCACCGCGAGCAGGAAATCACTCTGCAAAGGGCGGACCATAGCTCGAATTAAATCCGGCAAAGCCTGGACCGGCAGCGAAGACGCAACCGACAGCAGATGTTCAAAGTTATTTTTAGCCGTGGTGAGCCTGCTGTACTTCCTGTTCCCTTTCCAGAACACAATTCTTCTCCCGGTATTCACTCAGCCAGCTATGCCATTCGTCAGATCCGTACTCGATTTTGTCAATAATAGCCACTGCACTGGTATCAAATATTACGGTAGTTGTACCGTGAAGATAGCTGTCCGTAAATATACCTTCCCAGTCATAAACGCCCTGGATACCACAGTTCAGGTACAGGCGGATCATTTCATCTGAATCTACATGCCTGTTACCCACATAAAGCATCCCCCCTTTGTAAGTGCTGTACTGAGGCTCGCGCAGGGCATGCCAGTCCCAGCCTTCACTGAGTTGGCTACTAATGCTGACGGGAAGTCCATCTCTCAGGCGTGCCGCGATATCGGGCTGCTCTGCGAGCGGCAGCCGGTGATTAGCGATAATCGCCCCAGCGTTCAGTTCACACCGGCAAACCAGTGGCAGTCCGGGATTTCTGTTTTTGAATAACGCATGATTGCTGGCTCCTTTAAAATTATCCGTAAACCAGCAGGCATCGATGTTTCCGGACTCACCTGTTCCCTTGTATGCCACATCAAACTTATCAAAACGATGTCTGGTTCCGTGAAAAA
The DNA here is from genome assembly GCF_026627565.1 of Enterobacter cloacae complex sp. 2022EL-00788. Taxonomy (NCBI): domain Bacteria; kingdom Pseudomonadati; phylum Pseudomonadota; class Gammaproteobacteria; order Enterobacterales; family Enterobacteriaceae; genus Enterobacter; species Enterobacter cloacae complex sp. 2022EL-00788. The sequence continues at coordinate 85,275 of NZ_JAPNMC010000017.1, forward strand.
GCTGCATTACTGACACCTTCAGTCAGACAATATTAAGTAGGAGGATCTCATTGCTCCTAAATGTGGGAACAGTATGCCGCCTGGCTACAGGACAGCGCCAGCAGATGTTAACTATGAAACTGAAGGCCAGTGCCGCCGGCAAAGCCGGTAACGCAGCTACCAGATTTTGATATGAGAATGCCGAGCAGCGCGCAGGCATTCATTAAATGCGCCGAAGGCGCATGAAGGCGCCCTCTGTTGCTGAAAATTACTCCTACGTAAATGGCGCCGTAGCCCGGCGCAGCCGGTAACAGTTCTGATAGGTTCCACCAATCCCTCCCTTGGCCCTGCTAAGCCATAACCCGCTGACAGGTGGCACAGGAAACGATGTGCGCCGTCGGAGTGGTCACGACAAGGCGTATGCCGCAGTCGGGGCGTATCTCCGCGTTAGCGGGCCTTTAGGACCGCTTACGGGCGTGTCACACAGTATCTGCCGCAGTATGAATTAAAGCGACTCAGATTCTAGTTACAACATCCATCATTAAAAGCGATGTCTTCCGGCCCTTTGGGCCGGGGGCTGCGCTTTTCAGTGGTGGGTCTATGTGCGGAGCTGAGGATACTGCTGATCAGTGATCGGCTATTGGCACTTTGTAACGTACTGCACCCTGCCCGCCATTTTTGGCGGGTGCTACCTCCAGGCGCAGAGCGCCTGAACCGAACCGGCGCGGACAACGTCCGCTGCAAGGGCGGGCATTTTCAGGAGCCTGTCCACAGGTCAGGCGACGAACAGGTTATATATTTATATGAATGAAATAAAAGATATTTAAAAGAAGTACAGAGCAGGTTTTTAAAGGAAACCACGCACTTTGAAATCAGGTCGGCTGGCGCTCTGTAAGTATAACGGTTGTAACCTTATGGAAAGGTCCCTTGCAGTTATTTGTGGGTAACTGAATCTGGCGACCAGATGTGGGCACTCTGATGCAATTTCTGGCCATTCTGATGGCGAGATGGGGTGAATGTCAGGAAGGACGGCCGTCATTTCGTGCAGAAAACCGTCAGCCGGGAGCTGCAGACGTGCGAAACCCTCCGGCGCTAACCGGATTTTTCACACAGGAAGGGTTATATGGGGACGGTGGCCAGCCGCGTGTAGTTGTTGCCACGCGACATCAGCATGCGCTCTTTCACGCGGCGCTCCAGCTCCCGCTTCATGGCATCAAGACCGCCGGTGAATCGCCCGCTGGCGTATTCCCGCGTCAGCTGTTGCTTCACCAGGGTCACAATGTCCTTACGGGTTCTGTCCGCGTCACGTCGCGCACGGGCGCGTTTCAGGCCATGTAACTTACGCTCGGACTGGTAGCTGCGGAACCGTTCGCGCACAAACCGCCAGGCCTTCGCTATCAACTCGTCCATCTCCAGTGGCTTCAGGTTCTGCTTCTTACGCTGCTGATTTTCCCATTCAACGCGGCTGCGGCGAGCAGCCACAACAGCCACGTCAGAGATATCGAGCACCGAGAACAGTGCCGGCGTGAAGGTAATATCGGTCGGGATATTGCAGCCAATCTGAGGGTCATATTCGGTCTGGTAGGTAATCAGCCCCAGCTCCGCCATAAATTTCAGCGCCCGTGTGGCGCGGGTGATGGACAGATTGCCGTTTTTCGACTCTGTGGCCAACCCGCATTCAATCGCCAGGTTGGTTATTGAACGCTGGACACGGTTGGCCAGCGGGTCATGATGGAAACACATCCCCTGGAGCAGGGCATCAATAGACCGACGACGCAACAACGGTGGCATACGTTTGCGTTTGCCTTCTGAACGCATACGCGCCACATGGACAGCAAAGTCAAAACGGGACGTGAAGCCTTCGGCTTTCGCCATCAGCTTACGACAGAACGGCAGTGTCTTTTTCCCCTCGCGCGGCGTGAATACCGGATTCGGGTTTTTGACCTGACGGTAAAGTGTAGTGGTTTCGGAATTCTGCTTACTCACCACTTCCTGCGCTTATGTTGCACAGAAGGAGTAAGCACGGAATCTCTTGTCTTTTTTCGCGCACGGGTTATACTCCCATACAGAAGCAACAACTTCTGTATGTTTCAAAGCAACCCCGTTAATCTTCTCGTCCGGCCAAGGTGAAGAGATTCTCGGGGTTTTGTTTTATCTGGAGTTTGATATTTACTACCCCAGATCCTGCCAACTTATGGCTTGGCTACCAATCATACCTGAACTCAATCGTCGGGACTCTAACACTAAGATCCCAAACGATCAATTTAAAGAAATCCAAGAGCTAACCATTAACCATGTGCCTGAGAATCCTGGGATTCCAGAGCTTTTTTCATCTTCTCAAAAAGCTCTAGTGGCACACAGTAGAACACTGGTTTGTTGTAGCTCAAAATCGCCAGAGCCTCGCCAGCAGTCGATGTCACAAGTTTTTCTGGATTAGCCTTAAGCTCAGAAACACCTGCAACACGGTTACAAAGAATCGTTCGCGACATTGAGAGCCCTCACAACAAGATAGCTAACTAATGCGACTCAGTATAGAACCACAATTAGACTTTAGAAAGTCTTATTATCGTTGATCTTTAAACGATCTGTGATCTAAAACAAACTTAAAACCACCGTCTTGACTGAACGTTAGTTCCTGAGTAGCCTGTAATAGTTGGAATAGATGTCCAACCGGGCGTGGAAACCCGATTTTACGTGTACAAAAAACACGCGCTTGCGTGTTTTTTATTGCCTGTCGCCGTTTGTATCTCAATGGTGGCTCAGGTGGGGCAACCGTCAAGGTTGGCCGGGTACACGTAACCGGTATTTCCACCCCTGCCTGGGCTACCACCAGAAGCGTGGAAACTTCGAGGTAGCTTTCGATACTATCTACGTGGAGGCTGAAACGATGGCCACATTTGCTACCTGCCTAGCATTTTTCACATCAATCCAATCACCCAAAGCTGTTCCAGACGTGAACAGATCCACAAAACTTATTCTCAATGCAGGGCTTTACCCTTTCGTAAAAAGATTAAAGAAACTGCCTGTTCTACCGTCAACTCCTATTCACTTATGTTAAATAGGAGACCGGTATGTTACAAAATATTATGCAAAATCAAGCGGTTGAAATGGTACACAAACATTTTCAACCACTTTCGAGAAAGCAACTTGAAATCTGTCTCCTTCATACATTTGGAGTTGCCAAAAGTATTATTGCCAGTAATTATAATATTACTGTTGAGGCGGTTAAGCAGAATATAAAAAGAAGCGTGCAGAAACTCGAACTGGATAATAGTGATGCACTGAGGGTTGCTTTACTCTCTACAATATTTGTAATAATGCTCAATAAATAACCTTCGAATGTACCCTAACGGGTACATTTTTTAAGATTCATCTCATTTTACTTTACAACAAATAAAAAAATTAAGATCATTAAACTGAGTTTTATAAGTTGATCCGGCCTAGTATAACTTTGAAACTCATGACAAGAGCATCCTGAGCCATGAAGGCGTTCGAACTACAGCATGCAAACTTAAGTGTTTGTTAGTAAGACTGTTTAGCCTTCATGGTTGAGTATGTTCGACCCCATTGAATTTGAATTATCCTTTCATGGATCAATTCTGCGCGAAGCGTTCAAAAATGAATATTGAGACTGTATGTAACCAACAATGGTATCTTGCTCTCTATATTACCGGGGGCAAAAACCGCGAGAACTTATTCGACTGGCTATACGACAGGAGAATAACTCCCTGGACACCTTTATCCTTAACGCAAATACGGCGTGCGGATGCCCCGCATGTTTTCAGAAAAAGGATCTCGGCCGTTTTCCCAGGATATTTCTTCCTTAAGGCAGATTTCGAATCACAGAAAATAGATATGATTCGGGCGCACTCTGCATTCTGCGACTTTGTGAAATTCGGCAGTAAAATTGCCCCTGTGAATACAAGGGTAGTCGAAGCGTTAATGAAGAAATACCCCGACCCGACTCATCACCCTGCTGCAAGAGCTGAACTCGAAGCGGCATCAGATATCTGGCTGACAAAAAGCCAATACAAACGCCTTACACAGTTAGATAAAACGGATCATCCCATATCCCGGACTGCAATGCTGTTCGATATGATCACCCATGCTGATGCGTGGGGATTTTAAAATGTACTTAACCGAGCCTCTTAAGCTGGTCCAAACCAGTTTTACACCATCCCTTTAGTTTCCCCCGTTCACGGGGGCTTTTTTTCACCGTTTTCCGGCAATGATGTCTGGGCTGGCCCTGCCCAATGAACACCCTCTGTTCCTGTAGCCAGCCAGCTTTCAGGCTTCTTTCATTCTGGCGGAATGAAGGTACAGACGTCATTGCCAGAAACCGGAACCAGAGAGAGACAAACCATGCAATCCACCCAGGAACAGGTCAGCCATCTCTTGTGGTGCATTCTCGTAGCCTTACGTACGGCAGTCGAAAACCATCACATAACCTCAGAGCGTGGCAAACGTAGATTCATCGCAGAATGGCTAAGCGGAGCACGAAGAATACCAACATTCAAAGGGATGGGTAGCGAGTTTATGACTATCCGGCAGTTGCTCGAAAACGAACGAAATCGTCCCATTGATGACGTCCTGACTGCGCTCTGGACCAACGCTGTTTCAACCGGGAACTGTGATCTGTTTCGTTTTCGGGCAGTCCTTAATTCACTTCTCGGCCTTGGCTGGAAGCACTGCCTTTGCCCCTGGCCTGAGCAGGTTGTAACTGAAATCATGGAACGCCAGCGAAATCGTAAGAACCACATCCTACAGTTTACCCGTATGGAAGAAGCATTTACCGCGACAGGCTCAATGACTTCCCCCGTCACGCTTCAACTCCTCCTGAAAAAAAATGAAGATGATGAGGTAGAAAAGTCTTTCTATCTCGATCGTTTCTCTGTTGTCCGTGGCCGCGATATCTCACTACCCAAAGCTACTCTTCGCACACTCTATATCGGCCATCACACACTGCCGGAGTCAGCATGGGGTGCTCGTGAAGGTGTCCGCTACGGGGATGTATGGCGCCCTGACCTTCATTAATCTTTTTGCCGAGGCTTAATCATGAAAATGCATACATTGGGCGTGCTATGTTCCCTGCTGGCGTTATATGGCTGCAACGGAACTACTACTTCAAACCAGGCTAATCACCGTAATGAAATCGGGCATTATCAGAAAAACGAAACTGCATACATTTCTGTCAGAGCCAGTATTTACGAGCTTTCCACTCCCGTAACGCCTGAACTAAACGAATTGCTTGAACAGCCAGGTGCAAAAATATCTTTAAGACCGGTCAGCGCTTCACTGGAAGACGAACTCACGGAACTGGTCGCTAAAGGGGACGTCAGACTGCTCTACGATATGTCCGGAGTCACAACCAACAACAAGGCATTACTTTTCTCTGTTTCAAATTACTCCGCTCAACAACACGCAACGACAAGGGTGAAGAAGAAAGAAAATGACGTGGATGATCTCTCATTAGTGATAACGCCGGCTCTTTCCGCAGACTCTGCATTAAAGCAGATGACCGTTGAGCTTTCCCGGACCACTGGCAGCTCAAAAAATGAATATTCCCGTTACGCTATCAACTTCCGACAACTTCTCAGATTAAAAGGTGGACAGAAGCTCAGTGTTGCTCTTCCCCTCAATGACGAAACGAACCGCCTCATTATCATCTCTCAAAAAACATAACCGTCCCGACTCGTCACTTCCTGCTCCCTTTCATATCTGTATTTCACTAACAACTAACTCCGGAGTAAAAACATGAAACATATTACCCTTGCCGTATTGCCGCTTATCCTGAGCGCCTGCTCGTCCTCACAGCCCGCTCAGCGTATTGACATAACTCACGGCAAATCAGCCTCTGTACAAAAAGTGGTTTCTCTCAGGATGGATGCGCCGCTCAGCCAACCTGTTACTTTCGACAACTCAGACAGCGTACGCTATGTAAATTCGGTCACTACGGAAGATGGGAAAATCGTTAGTAAGGAATACCGCACTCTCTCTTATGGAACCACGGTCAGGGCTGTCGTCAGCGATGCAGGGGATGACAAACAACTCGTTTCACTGGCGGTACGACACGCCTGCCATCCCGAATTATCAAAACTCCCAGCTGGCTCAGCCGAGGAAGGGATAGACCTGCCCTCGCAAAATTACATAACTCAACAGCAAAAAATTCTGATAGCGCGCGGAGACGATGTTCTGATCAGCGGTACCGGTTTTGACGCGAACTGTGCTTTTCCACGTATTACCGTTCACCCCACCGAATAACCCCCGGGGATCATCATGAAAAAACTTGCCCTGCCCCTGTTAATACCCTCGCTGTTAAGCAGCTGCGCGGGATTTAATAACCGTAACATTGCTCCTGACACACCTGCGCTCGTGTTTGTCGACGGCCAGATCAGCGATAGTGCCGATATCATTACACAGACACAGAGGCGAATTGCGCCTCCGGCGGCCACTCCCGTTCCTGTACGCCAGCCGACATCTGTAGCGGTAACATCGCAGACCTCCCCGCTGCCGCAACCAACAAAGATGGCCTCCTCCGCAAAACAAGTCAGCTCAGTGAGCCCCATCATGAATCCAGCGCTGCCGGCACTCACATTTACCGGCACACCAGGTCCCGTTGCCGTTCTGTCATTATCACCGGTGCGTAACCTCACTTTCGAACAGTGGGTCAGGCGCATCATTCCGACTGGCTGGACGCTGAACTATGAGAATGCCCTGCGACCTGTACTGAATACCCGTATCGTCTCGGTCGACACCAATGACCAGTGGACCAGGGTGCTCAACCGTCTGCTGACAGAGCAATCCATCCAGGGTCAGCTGGACTGGGATCGTCATGCCGTCACATTGCAGCGAAAGGGGCAAACCGCTCAGATGACCGTCCCTGCACTGTCCACTGGAAACCTCCCTGCTCCGCCACAGGCGTCTGGCGCGCCGAGAAATCCGTTCAGCGGACCGGAGGTGACCCAACCCATACCGCCGGCAGCGGTTAAAACCAGTACATCCTCTGTAACAACAAAACCGGTGAAGGCACCAACAGCGGTAGTTAAAGCACAACCAGCCACCGGGGAACCAGTCGCACCTGTGGTTCAGGGCAAAACCTGGCTGGCGCCGTCGGGAACGACTCTTCGGGAAATGTTGATGAAATGGGCGCAGGATACCCGCTGTGAATCAGGCGCATCATCGCACTGGACGGTTATCTGGCCAGTATCCGTGACGGATTATCGGCTTGACGCACCACTGACCTTCCGCGGCTCATTTGAAACCATGCTCGGTCAGATGTTCGACCTTTACCGTTCAGCACAGAAACCGCTTTATGCTGAAGCTTCCCGCCTGCAGTGCGTGGTATCTGTCACAGACACTCCGGCAGGTCGGTGATGGGCTGGGTCATACTGGCAATCAGCATGATATTTTTCCTGATTGTCGGTGATATAGATTCGCAACAAAATCAGACCAGCCGGACTGCAATACAGACGCAGAGCGGCCAGCTTTATGCCTCCCAGATCCTGACTATCGCCAACCGCGTTAACGACTGGCGTTACAAAACTGGCCAAACGAATGGAACAGTTCCAGTTGACCAGCTGGGTCTTCCCTTTACTCCCGACGCCCGGATCCAGTACCGGTTACTTCAGAGTAGATTGTGGGTCTGGATGCCGGAACAAGCTGGACTCGTTGATGCCTTACGGGCACAGAGTCGCGGTTCGGCACTCATCGGCACCATGAGAAGCGGCCAGTTAATCTGGCTTTCCGGTCTGGCCACCGGGCTCACGGCTCCACAGGGCGTTCCTGAAGGCGCTGTGGTTTACCTCAACTAATCCGGATTTCCCCCATGAAGAAAACCCTTTTGCGGCGCCTGCTGATGGCGTCCTGCTTTGCCATGCTCGCAGGTTGTACCTTCTCTGAAATCAACAAAATGCAGACTAAGGCACAATCTGACGCCACGGTAGCCCGCGCACAGGCACAGCTCCCGCGAACACAACATCAACAACCACTGACCTGGACGGAGCGTCAGTGGATTAATCCGAGTCCTATCCCGGTCGCCGTTCGTGAACGGAACCGCCAGGCTCCGTCATGCAATATCACCCAGGCAAAAAATACAATTACGCTACAGGAACTGGCACAACGCATCACCGCGCTGTGTGGAACCCCCGTTATTTTTACTCCTGACGCCCTTGATATCAGCCAGAGCAGCGTCAGTACCGGCGTCACACGCCAGATGAGTGGCACACTACCACCACCTGATGACAGCGGTCGGACGCCACTGGCCAGTCTGGGGGGCGTAAATTCTTTGCCGACTGGAGGAACCAGTCAGCCCCTGAACCTTACCGGACTGATGTGGCAGGGAGATCTGGGCGGACTTCTGGATCTGATGGCCAGCCGTAGCGGTCTCTACTGGCGAATGGATAATGGAACTATCGTGTTCTATCTGATGGAAACCCGGACCTATTCGCTGGCCATGCTGAACACTAAAACGTCCAGCACGTCGAGCGTCAGCTCAGGGACGACCAGCAGTATGGGAGCCACCAGTGGTACAGATAACTCCGCCTCCGGCGAATCCACAACCTCCCAGAGCACAACCACGGGGCAGGAATACGATTTGTATGCTGATCTGCGAAAAGCTGTGGAGTCGATGCTGACCCCGAACAAAGGTCGCTACTGGCTGTCCTCCTCCAGCTCCTCACTGATTGTGACGGACACGCCGTCAGTACAGGCCGCTGTGGCCCGTTATGTGAACGAGCAAAATCTCATCATGAACAGGCAGGTAGCCCTGAATGTTGAAGTCCTGAGCGTCGGTAACTCACGAAACGAAGATTTCCGGATTGACTGGAACCTGGTGTACAAGTCACTGCACTCTGCTGGCGCCACGCTTAACAACGCGACAGGGGATCTCACTGGTGGTATTTCTGCCGGCGCGTCCATTCTTGATACCGCTACTGGTAATGCCGCGAAGTTTGCTGGCTCCAGCCTTCTGCTGAAAGCGTTGTCAGAACAGGGCGATGTCAGCGTCGTCACTTCTCAGTCCAGTACCGTGACTAACCTGACGCCCGTGCCTATTCAGATGGCAGATCAGACGGTCTATGTAGCGCAGTCGGCTACAACGACAACCACCGATGTCGGTGCCACTACAACGCTGACTCCTGGGATGATCACCACCGGTTTCAACATGACCCTGTTACCGTTGATTCAGGAAACAGGTAACGTTCAGCTACAGGTAAACTTCAACCTGTCAGATCCACCGACCATCCGTAACTTCACGTCAAAAGACGGGAACTCTTACATCGAGATGCCATATACCAAACTGCGCTCTCTGAGCCAGAAGGCAAATCTCCGGGCCGGGCAATCGCTGATCCTTACTGGTTTTGATCAGAACAATACCTCCGTCAATAAATCCGGCACCTTCACGCCAGGGAACCCGCTCCTGGGCGGAAGTCAGTCAGGTAAAAACGAACGGACCACCCTGGTCATCGTGATCACACCGACATTCCCGCAAAGTTCCGGAGGCTGAAATGAAGGATGAGGATTACCTGTTTACAATCCGGGATGGAAAATCCCGCAGCCGTTACTGGCTGGCGGGGATGGACTGGGCGCCAACGGAAAAACAGAAATTTCGGCTGCCGTCATTTCAACTAATAAAATCACGTTCCGGAAGAACAGACGGCGTTGGCGTCCACACCTCAACCGGACAATTCAATACACGGGAAAAAGGGCAATCAGTCGCAGGGAGTGGCAGATTGCCCGTCCGTTATCGCCGTCACCAGCTCTTTTCGCTGGCACTCGCGTTCTGTGCCAGCACACGAAATGGATACGGCATTTATCGGCTGAGTAGTACCGACTTCGTGTTTCTGGCCAGTATTAATGGTGTGCCTGCCGTCACTGCCGATAAAACAGGGAGTGCGGACAAAATGCAGGAGCTGCTGACACTGTTCCTGAGCATGAATGAACCGCCCCCAGAAGGCTGGGACTGTCTGGCATCAGTGGAAAACCCCCTTGATGCTAACAGTCTCTTTGCCGGACTATCTGCACGCAGGCGACAGCAATGCCGTGTGCATGTAGATGGGCTCCGGAGACAGCGCTGGTTACTGGCTTGCGCGATACTGCTGCTCGGCTCAGGCGCCATTGCCTGGTGGCAGACGACCACACCACCGGAGGAACCGGTACTCACCGCTGAAGAAATACAGGCCAGGGCGCGCGCAATGTTCGCCAGTCAGGCAAAACCTAAGGTTTTGCCTCATCCCTGGGCACGCGAGGTAACAGCCCAGGCTCTGATCGAGGATTGTCAGAGAAAGACCGATCCGGCGCTACATGTTCTGGGGAGCTGGAAACTGGCATCCGGGACCTGCTCTCCTGACGGGATAACCCTTTTGTACCAGATTATGCCCGGTGGCACAGTTGAAGGGTTTCTCGCTCGCAGTCAGGAGGTCTTCGGTGTCACGCCATTATTCAATCTCAAGGAGGGGGGGCGGGAAGCCCGAATTTCATTACCGCCCCCGGACAGACCACTCAGAGATGAAGCAGTGCCTGACAGTTCATTGCAGCTCATCCGCATCCTCTCCTGGTTCCAGCGTCAGCAAATCACACTCAACATCACCGATGTAGCCATGCCTCCAGTCCTGCCGGGGTCGAACGGAGAACCGCCTCCTGTGCAGGACTGGCAGGAATACGCGTTTAGTTTTTCCGCGCCCCTCCCCGCCATCATCTTATTCGACGGTCTGGATGAAACTGGTATCCGACTTACCCGTTTAACATTCGAGCTGAACGGAAGTGCGTTCAGCTATACCACTGAAGGTAAAATTTATGCGTCAGCAAAGTAAATTTCTTCGGCAGGCGACACTCTGGCTCCTGCTGTCAATATTCGGGCCTTTACCCGTTCAGGCCTCTCAGTCAACGAACCAACAGGTATCACAGCCAGCAGGGAATCTGACACCCGGTGTGACAAAAGGGCAGCTTGAACAGCTGCATATACGAAACGTTATTCTTCAGGCAGAAGTTCAGGGGGCGCAACTGCAGCGCCAGCTTGAGGAAAATCAATCCAGCGCCAGCACTCCTGCCACCGCTCTTCCCGGTGCCTCCTTCGGCGATACTTCACTGCCCGGTCAGCCTGCACGCCCGGTTACCATGAATAATCGCCCTGTCGTTCTTGAGATTAACGGCCGCGATAAAAACCTCCGCGCCACACTGCAACTCCAATCAGGACAGTCATTGGTTGTATCGCCGGGAAGCCGTATTCCAGGGATGGAGAGCACAGTCAAGAGCATTACGCTAGCCGGCGTCACACTCAGCGATGGCACACTGCTTGCCTTTGGGGACTAACCATGAGCGCTATTACTGCAGAATCTCTTCTGCTGTTTGATGACGGTGACAGGAAAGAAATCCTCATCGATACCAACCAGCGAGGCGTCCCAGGTGTACAGGCCGCGCTGATGGACTTAATGAACAAACACCCGGGGATCAAACATCGGTTTGTCACTCTCTCAGACTTACGAGAGGCACGGAAAAAGCAGGAAGCTCAACCGCAGGCCAGCGATAAGACAGGATTAACTCTGGCAGACCTGGATGGAGACAGCAGCCAAAGTGAGCAACGGATCCTGAACTATTTTTCAGTGGCCAAAAAGCTCGGTTCCTCAGATATTCACTTTCTGATTTCTGATTCGCTCTTCCAGGTCAAAATGCGTGTCCACGGCTATTTACATGTGGTGGATGAACGTCGGCGGGAGGAAGGAATGTCCCTCTGTGCCACCTGTATTCTCTCGATGTCGGATGTGTCAGAAACCAGCTTCTACCCACACAGGGAACAGGATGCACGACTCTCCCCGGCCATGATGCGGAAAATAGGACTGTTTGGTGCCCGCTACAGTCACCGTCCAACTGGCGATGGGCTGATTGCGGTTATGCGACTTATTCCGGATGACGGTAACAACGTACCTGACTTCCTGCAATTGGGTTATCTCCCCGAACAAATCAAGCTGCTGAAACGCATGATTGACCGACCTGAAGGGAAGATCATCCTCTCGGGACCAACTGGTTCCGGTAAATCCACCACGCTCCGTACCGCCTGCCGTGTATATCTGGATACCAACCCTGGACAACACCTTCTGACCATCGAAGACCCACTTGAGGGGCAGGTCGTGGGAGCTGTTCAGACGCCGATCATCTGCGACAAATCAGATGAGGAAGCAGTACGTATCGCCTGGGGAAAAGCTATCTCGTCAGCGCTGCGACTGGATCCGGACGCCATTATGGAGGGTGAAATGCGTGACCTTGTCTCGATGCAGGCCACCATTTATGCCGCCCAGACCGGACACCTGGTGATGACCACCCTGCACACAAACTCAGCACTCGGAATCCCGGAGCGTATGGTTACGCTCGGCGTTAACGAAAATCTGTTGTGTGATGCCCAGCTTTTAATCGGGCTTATAAGTCAGCGCCTGGTTCCCACGCTATGTCCGGAATGTCGTATATCCTGGCTGGATAAGGTCAACACCTTAAGTGAGGAGGAAAAGGACTGGCTGGAGAAATACTGCAATATAGAAGGCGTCTGTTCGACCGACAGGCTCTATTTTCATAACCCGGCCGGGTGTGAAGCGTGCACACAGGTGGTGGAGATCAACGGCCAGGTGCGTGGCAAAGTCGGTCAGGGTATCAGGGGACGTACCGTCATTGCCGAGGTTATTGAGACCAATAACCGTCTTTTTAAACTGCTGAAAACTGACGGCAAGGTCGCAGCTCGCCAGTTCTGGATAAACAACATGCAGGGGATCAGCCGTGTCCGGCACGTCCTTCATAAAATCAATGACGGACTGGTCGACCCGCTGATGGCCAACCGGATCATTCCACTCGATGAAGATGAACGTCTGGAGGTGGATGATGCGTGAAATGCATTTCCTGAAACGACTCCGCTATACCCTGGTTCGTAAGACGTTCAGCGGACAGTACCGGGTTCAGTTCTATGAAGCGCTGCGGTTTCTGATTGAAAACCGACAGAAACTAAAGCCTTCTCTGGAGAAAATGCGCAATGCCTGGACGAACTTCGGACAGAAGTGGCATCCCTACGTTGAGCTGACGGACGACTGCATTGATGCGTTAAGGGAAAACAGCGGGGATAAAACGCTTGAGCGTACACTCACCCGATGGCTACCTGCCGCAGAAGCTTCCGTTATAAGCGCCGGCATACGCAGTGAGTCACTTCCACGCTCACTAAGATACGCCTGTACCCTGACACACGCGGGTAAGCGTATTCGTGCAGCTGTATGGCAGATGGCCATCTATCCGATTGGCTTTGCCATCATGTTGTCCAGTTCCATCTATGTACTGAATACCGAGCTACTTGCCACGCTTACAGAAATCAGCCCGCCAGAGAGCTGGACCGGGGCACTAGGGTTTCTTTACGGGATCTCAGTGTTTTTCGGTGAGTATGGAGTGATAACCGGCATCGCCGCCACCGCGTTAATTATCTGGACGGTCTGGTCCCTCCCGCGCTGGCATCGCCCTGACAGGCTTCGTCGTGTATTCGACGGGCTGATGCCATGGTCGGTTTATAAGGATATTCAGGGCGCGACCTTCCTGTTGAACATTGGTGCACTGCTACAGTCCGGCGTAAGAACCAAAGACGCGCTGGAGATCCTGCAGGAAACTGCATCCCCCTGGCTTGCAGTCCGAATCGACGCAATTACCGAACACGTACGTGAAGGTAAACATTTCGGACTGGCCCTGAAGGACTGCGGTTACGATTTCCCGTCGCAGGAAGCGGCCAACTTCCTCTCCCTTCTCCAGGGTGATGGAGACGATGAAATCATCATCAACTACGGTCAGCGCTGGCTTGAGCAAACCCTGGAGCGCGTAGCAAAACGTGCTGTCGTTGTCCGTGGATTCATGTTCCTGTCAATGATCATGATGCTTCTGCTTCTGGTCTTTGTCGTTATGGATATCAATGCCCTAAGCAACTCGTCGGGCTCTTTTTAAATGAGGAAAAACCATGCAATTTAATTCTGAACCAACTTCTCAGCCATACAAACCAACTAAGACGGTTACTCACCCCCGCGGCTGGGGCTACCTTGAGCAGGGCAGTCTTGCTCTAATCGTGCTGGCCGTCATCGGGTTCGTGCTTGCGGGATACTTCGCCCTCAAAAATAACGTCAACGTAGGTAAGGAGTCGTCGAACATTCAGTCGCTCATCACAAGCACCCAAAACATGATGAAAGGAGGAGATGGATACACATTCACTTCCGGTGCCAAAATGATGGGCTCGCTTATCCAGATGAAACTTCAGCCTAAAAGTATGACTGTACGTGGTACCCCCTCTTCCGGCACCGCCACGCTTTATAATGGATGGGGTGGTTCCGTGACACTGTCACCTGTCACAGTCTCCGGGTTCTCAAATGGATTCTCTTTGACCTACGAAATGGTTCCTCAGGGTGCCTGCGTCTCGCTCGTCACAGCACTCAGTCGCGCCAAAATTGCTGATGCGATCACCGTCAACTCCACGGCGCACAGTGATGGGGTCGTGACAACTGAAGAAGCCAGCGCGCAATGCACAGCTGACAATGGCAGCACTGGTACCAACAAGCTGATCTTCACGATGAACAGCTAAGGAGACAACATGCGGAGAGAACGCCTTCTCTCCTGCCGCCTGGTAATGACGCTGCTCATTCTGTCCTTTTCCTCCGGCCCATTGATGGCCAGCACGAACTCCCCGCCTGCGACTTTTGATGCCTGCTTTAACAATGCCGGTGCCCGATACCAGATCGAGCCACTGCTGCTTAAGGCAGTGGCCAAAGGGGAGTCCTCGTTCCGTCCATGGGTCACAAACACCAACCGGGATAAAAAGGGTAATCCGGTCAGCACGGACTATGGGTTGATGCAGATTAACTCAACCCATGTTCCTAAGCTCGTCCGGATGGGTGTCATCCAGGGGGCAGAAGACCTGCTGAAGCGCCCCTGTCTGAACATTCAGATAGGGGCGTGGATCCTGGCCAGCCACTTTCAGGTATGTGGTGTGACCTGGAATTGCCTCGGGTCTTACAACGCTGGATTCCGTAAGGATCGGCACGAAACCCGTGAGCAATATGCCAACCGTATCTGGGGGTTCTATCTGGAGCTGAAAGGTCTTCGCGTCTGTCGACAGGTGAAAGGAAAGCGAATATGCGAACCATCATAGTTACGAGTCTGACGACAGCATGGAGTCTGCCGTTACTACTGGGGTTCGCACTCATTGGCAGAGGCCTGATGTGCCGCGTGCTCGAATTTCTGGAGGAGCAACCGATAAACGTTAAGGAACAGAAAACAACCTTGACGGCAGGGATTTGGCTCTTCGCTACTTTCAGTATGATCGCCGCCCTTGCACCGGTTCCTGTTGCTGATCGGGCAGCTGCCATAGTGATGATGGCCTTCCTTCTTCAGGCCGGGAGCACAGACGCAGTCAGTGGATATCTGCCACGAACTTTCACAGTACGGCTGTTACTTGGGGGATTGCTCTGGGGAGCAGCATCAGACGTTTCAGTTGAAGGTATATCTACACAACTGGCGGAGATCGCAGTAACAGTCAGTCTGATGGCGCTACTGAGTGTCCTGGTAAACCGGGGCACTCAGCGTCTGGGTCAGGGGGATTTATGGCTGATAACTGGCCTGACTGCCTGGATGGGGGGGAAAGATGCTGCACTGGTCACTCTGTTTGGAGCAGCAGCCTTTGTTCTCTGGCTGCTAACCTGGCATATATCGGGGAAAAAAGAGGGACCACTGGGACCCTGGCTTTGTCTTAGCGGGAGTATTTTCCAGCTCACTCTTCTGTATCAACCTGTATGGATATCGATTCTATGAAAATGCATGATCGTGGCTGGGCAAATCTTGATGTCGCTCTGTCGCTCCTGGTGGTGATGGCAATGGCCGTCTTTGGACTCACTAAATACAAGGACTGGCAACAGGAGAAAAACTGGCAGGTTGAAGCAGCCCATATCAGTACCTACGCAGCAGCAGCGCGTGGCTACATCGGGCGAAATTATGCGACGCTGTTAAGTGCAACCAGCACTACCGCGCCGACAGTGATCACCACAGCCATGCTTAAAAATACCGGTTTTCTGCCGTCCGGTTTTACCGAAACAAACAGCCAGGGTCAGCGTATGAACACGTATCTGGTCAGAAACGGGCAGAACACGGAATTGTTGCAGGGAATGGTGGTATCAAGCGGTGGAAGTGTATATCCGGCCAAAGCATTGAGGCTGATATCGCGGGATATTAAAACCGGATTCGGAGGATACATCGATGACGGTAAAACTGCCACTGGAGCCTTGCGGACGTGGAAAATCCCGCTGAGTAGCTACGGAGCTACTTCCGGAAACGGGCATATCGTCGTGCTCCTCTCAACCGATGAGTTATCTGGTGCACAGGAGGATAACGACAGGTTGTACCGTTTTCAGGTTAATGGCCGCCCCGACCTGAATAAGATGCACACAGCCATCGATATGGGTGGAAATAACCTGAACAGCGTTGGCACCATTAATGGGCAGACAGGAGCATTTAGTGGAAACGTAAGTGGTTCAAACGGAATATTCACCAGTAACGTCAGCGGAGCGAACGGTAATTTCACCCAAAATATTACAGCGGGAGCACAAGTAAAAGGAGCTACGGTACGTGCCGAAAGCGACATCAGCGCCGGACGAAATATTACGGCAACAAACGAGGTATCTGGTGCCACAGTCAAAGCGTCAGGCAACCTTTCGGCTGGCGGTGTTTTGCAACTAGGGCAGGTCAACGTTGCAGGCATGGCCTGTTACCCTAACGGGCTGATAAGCCGTGACGCCAATGGCGGCGTACTTTCCTGTCAATCCGGTGCGTGGAATGCGCCAGCCACACAGCTTGAGCGAATGGTCTGGGAAGTGAACTCTGGAAAAAACTATGGAGATATATGCCAGTCATCTCTCAAGGATTCTGGGCTACTTGCGCAA
>NZ_JAPNMC010000018.1:0-84559 GCF_026627565.1 Enterobacter cloacae complex sp. 2022EL-00788
GGTGGCGTATATTACGCTTTCCTCTTTCAGAGTCAACCCGTTATTTCAGGATTTTTTCTCTTCAACCGACCGGGTTGTTTGTGAAGTGATTCACATCCGCCGTGTCGATGGAGGCGCATTATAGGGATCCCAGTTTTTAGCACAAGTACTTTTTAGATCTTTTTTTCCAACTGATGATTTTCCGTGCTTTTCGCTGAAATCCCGCCCGATCCGCTTAAAAATTGACGCATTTTGCCTTGCCTCGATCCCCGAATACGATCAAAGTCTTCTTTATAGCGTTCATCTGTATCGAGGTAGATATGTCTTCAGTATTACGTCCCTATAAAGATCTGTTCCCACAGAAAGGCGATCGCGTGATGATCGATGCCAGCAGCGTGGTCATTGGTGATGTTCGCATGGCCGATGATGTCAGCATTTGGCCGCTCGTGGCGATCCGCGGCGATGTTAACTATGTAGCTATCGGTGCACGCACCAATATTCAGGACGGCAGCGTACTGCACGTCACGCATAAATCGTCCTACAACCCGGAAGGCAATCCGCTCATCATCGGGGAAGACGTCACCGTCGGCCATAAAGTGATGCTCCACGGCTGCACGATCGGTAACAGAGTTCTCGTTGGGATGGGATCGATTTTGCTGGATGGCGTGACGGTAGAAGATGACGTCATGATTGGTGCTGGAAGCCTTGTTCCGCAAAACAAACGCCTGGAAAGTGGCTATCTCTATTTAGGCAGCCCGGTAAAACAGATCCGCCCCTTAAAAGAGGCGGAAATCGAAGGTTTGAAATATTCAGCGAACAATTACGTAAAATGGAAGAATGACTATCTGGATCAGGATAACCAGACCCAGCCCTGATCGTCTTCCTGCCCATCGCGGATTAAATCGCTGGCTTCCTCTTCAAGATCCCAGCGATTTTCGCAAAACACCGCCAACGGATCTGAACCATCAAAGCGCTGGAGCAGCGTGTCCCTTTTAATTGCACAGGTCAGCTGCATTCCATGCACCAGCACCGGGAAGCAGACCGCTTGCCTGCTCTCATCCCAGATTTCTCTGTCGGGAAAATGAATCGCCTGATTCACGCTGTCAGTTCCTGTTTCAGCTTTTCGATAACCGGTTCTACGGCTGGCAACACGCCGTGCCACAGCAGCACCGCATGTGCCGCCTGCCCCACCAGCATACCGAGGCCATCAGCCAGATGTTTTGCACCCTGTTGCTCACACCAGGTCAGAAAAGGCGTCTTTCCTGATTGATAAAACATGTCATAGGCGTAGATATGGGAATGTATCAGGCTCGCGGGAATTGCCGGGATCTCTCCATTTATGCCGCTGGAAGTGGCATTGATGACCAAATCGAATTCGTGCCCCGCGAGATCATCCAGCGCTACCGCGGTTACGCTGCCCGTATGTTCGAACAATGTCGCCAGCGCTTCTGCTCTGGAGAAGGTACGGTTGGTTATTGTTACCGCGCAGCCCAGTGAAAGGAGAGGAAGCAATACACCGCGCGACGCTCCCCCCGCGCCGATCAGCAGGATCCGAAAGCCTGGTTTGATAAACGACAATCTTTGCAGATCGCTAAGTAAACCTATGCCATCGGTGTTATCACCCAGAAGGCGACCATCTTCAAGCCGCTTAAGCGTATTGACGGCGCCTGCGAGCGACGCCCGCTCGGTCAGTTCATCCGCACGCCCGAAAGCCTCTTCTTTAAAAGGCACCGTAACGTTCGCACCTTTACCGCCAGCATCAAAAAAAGCGTTCAGCGTCGGTATAAATGCATCAACGGGCGCAAGGACCCTGCCATACGGGTGATCTATCTGCAACTGCCCGGCGAACAACTGATGAATCAGAGGCGACTTGCTGTGTGCAATCGGATTACCAAAAACAGCATAGGTTTCCATCATATTACCCCTGGCGAAAACGTTCGCCGGTTAAGGCGTCGCGAATTTCCGACGGGTTAAGACGACCACCGGTTTCACCCACGGCGACCGGGAAATCATTCCCGAACTGCGCCAGAACGTCTTCCGTAGTACGGCAAGGAGGAAGACCGGTCAGGTTGGCGCTGGTTGAAACCAACGGTTTGCCAAACGCCTGACATAACTCCACCACCAGCGGATGGTCGGTGACACGCACCGCGAGCGAATCGAAACGGCCCGTTAACCAGCGCGGCGTAGTCGGTTGCGCAGGAAAAACAAACGTCACAGGACCAGGCCACGCAGAGAAAATGGTTTCCCGCTGTGCAGGCGTCAGCATGGAATCATCAATATAAGGCTTAAGCTGCTCGTAATTCGCAGCGATCAAAATCAATCCTTTTTCCACAGGCCGCTGTTTAAGCGCCAGCAACCGGCTTACGGCGACTTCGCTGTCAGGATCGCACCCGACCCCAAAAACGGCTTCTGTTGGATAGGCGATGACTTCTTCTTTTTTCAGAACTTCCACCGCCTGCGCGATGGAGCCTGATGGCAGGTTATTATTCACTGATTTGATCCGCCGAAACCGGCTTTCCACATTGTTTACTGGCGCAAAAGCGTTTCAAGCCTTGCGCCGTTTTCTTCTCTATAAGTAACGGATAATCGCAATGAGGGCAGACACCCGCTACTGGTTTGAAATTGATAACGAACTGGCATTCAGGATAGCGATCGCATGAATGGAAGGTCTTACCATAACGGGAGCGGCGCTGCACCAGTTGCCCACGCTGGCATTGAGGGCAGGCAATTGCCGTCTCATCTGGCTTATCAATTTGTTCCGTATGTTCACATTCCGGGTAACGACTGCATCCGATAAACATCCCGAAACGTCCCTGCCGCAGCGCAAGTTCCCCTCCACAGAGCGGACAGAGCTGACCCTCCAGAATTTTAACAATATGTCCGTCCGCCTGGCTTTTCAGGGGACGAACATAATCACATTCCGGATAGTGTGAACAACCGAGAAACGGACCGTGTTTCCCGGACCGAATAACAAGTTCAGCCCCACACTGTGGGCAGGGCTCGTTTTTATGCACCGTGAAGAGTGCTGATTTGGCCATAACAACTCTTGTTGCTGCACATTGAATTAATGCAGCATACCTTCATTCACTTCAAAGAGTAATTCTTCCATTTGCTGATAGGCGTTTTCACAGCCTGGAATGTTGAACAGAACCATCAGGATCACCCATTTCAGATCTTCCAGTTCAAATTCTGCTGTATCCAGCGCCATAACGCGCTCTATCACCATTTCTCTCGTTTCGAGGTTTAGCACCTGAATCTGCTCAAGGAATAAAATAAATCCCCGGCAGCTGGCATCCAGCCTTTCACACTCTTCAGCTGTATAGATGCGCACAGACAATGGGTCAGAAGCAAGCTGCATCGGTTCGGCGAGGCCGTCCTGATAATCAGCCAGCTTATCCAGCCACATCAACGCATTATAAATATCTTCCCGCTCAAAACCTGCGTCGGTCAGATCCCGTGTTAATTTGTCCTGATCCACGTGCATTTCTGCTTCGTTGTGGATGTAAGTCTCAAACAAATACATCAGTACGTCGAACATGGCATGCCCTCCTTAATCGGACATAGCCGCCGGGTACAGCTGCGATCCACCCTGCTAACTCCAGTTCGAGTAGCTGTGCTACCGTTACTGGCACAGGTTGGCCGGCACGTTCAGCGACAACGTCAACAGGTGTTACCTCATCTCCTACGTTAGCCAGGAGCTTGGGAAATGGCAATGCTACTGCCTCCTGATCTGATGAAATATGTCGCTTTTGAGGTTCATCCAGCAGCCAATGCAATCCGTACTGCAAATTTTCCAGGATATCCTCTTTACAGGTAACCAGCGTCGCCCCCTGCTTTATCAGCCAGTGCGGGCCTTCGCAGCCGGGGTTGCCAATCGGGCCGGGTAACGCAAAGACCTCCCGCCCCTGCTCCAGCGCGCACCTTGCGGTAACCAGCGATCCGCTGCGAATCGCGGCCTCTACCACCAGCACGCCCAGGCTTAACCCACTGATGATCCGGTTACGCCGGGGAAAGTTGCCCGGCCAGGGAGAGGTTGAGAGCGAAAATTCAGAGACGATTGCCCCCTCTGCGGCAATAAGTTGCTCAGCCAGCATTTGATGGCGATGCGGGTAGAGACTGAACAGACCATTCCCCAGCACGGCAATACTTCGCCCTTTTGCCGACAGCGCCGCGTGATGCGCCACGCCATCGATGCCGCAAGCCAGGCCGCTGGTGATGGTAAATCCACATTGTGCGAGTTGTTCACTCAGAATTTTCCCCCACCGCTCGCCGTACCACGAGGGCGCACGGCTGCCCACAACCGCAAGCTGCATGCTATTGAGCGCGTCGACGCTGCCTCGCACAAATAGCGCCCCCGGAAAGTCGGGGATAGTTCGCAACAACGGCGGAAAGCGAGGATCATCAGCCGTCAGCAGGTGATTCTCCGCCTGGTCCAGCCATTTCAGGCTACGTTCAAGTTCACCCTCACTGAATGAAAAAAACTTTCCGGCCTGTTTGGCCGACAGCCCTGCGTCTCTGACAGCGTCGGCATCAACACACGTCTGGCGAAGCAGCCGCTGGGCGGTTTCCAGCATCGCATCACCACATAACGATCCGATGTTTATAAGCCTTAACCATATCTCTGTGGGCGTCATCCTTTTCCCTGCCATAAGCAGCCTCAGCAATCTTTGCGATTGGTCACTGATGCTGTCAATCGACCGGGGATTTGTCTAGAATAGAAGTAATATTCTTATCAACTCCTGAACACGACTCTGGAAATTTATGGCAGTTTTGCAAGTGTTACATATTCCTGACGAGCGCCTTCGCATCGTCGCGGAACCGGTTAAAGAAGTGAATGCAGAAATTCAGCGTATCGTCGATGATATGTTCGATACCATGTACGCTGAAGAAGGCATTGGCCTTGCGGCGACCCAGGTAGACATTCACAAGCGTATTATCGTGATCGACGTTTCTGAAAACCGCGATGAGCGTCTGGTGCTGATCAACCCTGAGCTGCTCGAAAAAAGCGGCGAAACGGGCATTGAGGAAGGCTGCCTGTCTATTCCTGAACAGCGCGCTTTAGTGCCGCGTGCCGAAAAAGTGAAAATCCGCGCACTGGACCGCGACGGCAACCCCTTTGAACTGGAAGCCGACGATCTGCTGGCGATTTGCATTCAGCATGAGATGGACCACCTGGTCGGTAAGCTGTTTATCGATTACCTTTCGCCACTGAAGCAACAGCGCATTCGTCAGAAAGTAGAGAAACTGGACCGTTTGCGCTCTCGCGCATGACGTCCCCCCGGATACAAGGAATAACGTGTCTACATCACTACGTATAATCTTCGCGGGTACCCCTGATTTTGCAGCGCGTCATCTTGACGCGCTGTTATCGTCTGGACACCAGATTGTTGGCGTATTTACGCAACCAGACCGTCCGGCAGGCCGCGGTAAGAAGCTGATGCCAGGTCCGGTAAAAGTCCTGGCAGAGGCGCACGGATTACCGGTGTTTCAGCCAGCCTCATTACGTCCTCAGGAAAACCAGCAGCTGGTGGCTGACCTGAATGCAGATGTGATGGTGGTTGTGGCTTACGGCCTCATTCTGCCAAAAGCGGTCCTTGGTATGCCGCGCCTGGGCTGCATTAACGTCCATGGTTCCCTGCTACCGCGCTGGCGCGGCGCGGCGCCAATTCAACGCTCTCTGTGGGCGGGTGATGCTGAAACTGGCGTCACCATTATGAAGATGGACGTAGGTTTAGACACTGGCGACATGCTGCTTAAACTGGCGTGTCCAATTACTACCGAAGATACCAGCGCCACGCTGTATGACAAGCTGGCGGAACTCGGCCCGCAGGGGCTGATTGAGACGTTACAGCAGCTTGCTGACAATACGGCTAAGCCTGAAGTTCAGGACGACGCGCTGGTGACCTATGCTGAAAAGCTGAGTAAAGAAGAAGCCCGGATCGACTGGTCCCTGTCAGCGGCCCAGCTTGAACGCTGCATCCGCGCCTTCAATCCATGGCCGATGAGCTGGATGATGATTGATGAGCAGCCGGTGAAAATCTGGAAGGCTTCAGTGATAAGCGGCAATACGGCGGCCGAACCCGGTACGATTATCGATGCCAGCAAGAACGGTATTCAGGTTGCAACCGCAGAAGGGATTTTGAATCTGGAATCGCTACAGCCGGCCGGTAAAAAGGCAATGAGCGCTCAGGATCTCTTAAACTCTCGTCGTGAATGGTTTATTCCTGGCAATCGCCTTGCCTGAACAACTTTCTTCTTAAGGCCCGGTGTTTCCGGGCATTTTTATTTTTACGGTTATGAAAAGACAAAATCTACGCACTATGGCGGCTCAGGCCGTTGAGCAGGTTATCGAGCAGGGTCAGTCATTGAGTAATGTTCTGCCGCCACTGCAACAGAAAGTCTCCGATAAAGACAAAGCCCTGCTTCAGGAGCTTTGCTTTGGCGTTTTGCGCACCCTCTCTCAGCTTGAGTGGTTAATCAATAAGCTGATGTCACGCCCGATGAGCGGCAAGCAACGTACCGTACATTATTTAATCATGGTCGGTTTCTACCAGCTTCTTCACACCCGCATTCCACCTCATGCTGCGCTGGCTGAGACAGTGGAAGGTGCCGTTGCGATTAAACGTCCCCAGCTCAAAGGGCTGATCAACGGCGTGCTGCGTCAGTTCCAGCGTCAGCAGGACGAACTGCTGGCAGAGTTTGCCCAAAGTGAAGCGCGTTTCCTGCATCCGGAATGGCTGCTGAAGCGCCTTAAAAAGGCCTATCCGCAGAAGTGGCAAGAGATTGCTGAAGCCAATAATCAACGTCCGCCGATGTGGTTGCGCGTCAATCGTAACCATCATACTCGCGACGCGTGGCTGGCCCTGCTGGAGGAAGCAGGAATGGGCGGCTTCACGCACGATGCTTATCCTGATGCTGTACGTTTAGCCTCTCCTGCACCAGTACATGCCTTACCCGGTTTCGAAGAGGGCTGGGTAACGGTACAGGACGCTTCCGCACAGGGCTGCATGACCTGGCTTGAACCGAAGGATGGAGAACAGATCCTCGACCTGTGCGCTGCGCCAGGCGGTAAAACAACGCATATCCTCGAAGTGGCGCCACAGGCCAGCGTAATGGCCGTGGACGTTGATGAGCAGCGCCTTTCACGCGTCTACGACAACCTTAAGCGTCTGGGGATGAAGGCGCAGGTTAAGCAAGGCGATGGGCGCAAACCCGCAGAGTGGTGTGGTGAAACCCGGTTCGATCGCATTTTGCTGGACGCCCCCTGCTCTGCAACCGGCGTCATCCGTCGTCATCCGGATATCAAGTGGCTGCGTCGCGATGGCGATATTAACGAACTGGCACAGCTGCAATCCGATATCCTGGATGCCATCTGGCCACATCTCAAATCCGGCGGAACGCTGGTGTATGCAACCTGCTCTGTACTCCCCGAGGAGAACAGCCAGCAAATTGCAGCCTTCCTGAAACGTACGCCTGACGCTGCACTGCACGATACGGGCACGCCTGAACGTCCGGGCCTGCAAAACCTGCCGGGTGCAGAAGAGGGTGATGGCTTCTTTTACGCTAAGCTAATCAAAGAGTGATGTTGAGAACAGGTCACGAAAGATGAAAATTATCATTCTGGGCGCGGGTCAGGTTGGTGGAACGCTGGCCGAGAACCTCGTAGGTGAAAACAACGATATCACCATTGTGGATACCAACGGCGATCGGCTGCGCGTTTTGCAGGACAAGTTTGACCTTCGCGTTGTGCAAGGGCACGGTTCCCACCCGCGCGTCCTTCGCGAAGCGGGTGCGGACGATGCCGATATGCTGGTAGCAGTAACCAGTTCTGATGAAACCAATATGGTTGCGTGTCAGGTGGCCTACTCCCTTTTCAACACACCGAACCGTATCGCTCGTATTCGCTCCCCGGACTATGTCCGCGATGCGGAAAAGCTGTTTAACTCAGAAGCGGTACCTATCGATCATCTTATTGCGCCAGAACAGCTGGTTATCGACAGCATTTATCGTCTGATTGAATACCCGGGTGCATTGCAGGTGGTGAACTTTGCTGAGGGGAAAGTGAGCCTGGCGGTCGTGAAGGCATATTATGGCGGCCCGCTGATTGGTAATGCCCTGTCCACCATGCGCGAGCATATGCCCCATATCGATACGCGCGTTGCGGCCATATTCCGTCACGACCGACCCATTCGTCCGCAGGGTTCCACCATTGTTGAAGCCGGCGATGAGGTCTTCTTTATTGCAGCTTCCCAGCACATCCGCGCAGTGATGAGTGAACTACAGCGTCTCGAAAAACCGTATAAGCGTATTATGCTGGTAGGCGGCGGTAATATTGGCGCAGGCCTGGCGAGACGGCTGGAAAAAGACTACAGCGTGAAGCTGATCGAGCGAGATCAGCAGCGTGCGGCGGAGCTTGCAGAAAAGCTTCAGAATACGATCGTGTTTTATGGCGATGCCTCAGATCAGGAGCTGCTGGCCGAAGAGCATATCGATCAGGTCGATCTTTTTATTGCCGTCACCAACGACGACGAAGCGAATATTATGTCCGCGATGCTCGCTAAACGCATGGGGGCAAAAAAAGTGATGGTGCTTATCCAGCGTAAGGCTTACGTCGACCTGGTACAGGGAAGCGTGATTGATATTGCCATATCACCGCAGCAGGCCACCATCTCTGCCCTGCTAAGCCATGTTCGTAAAGCAGATATTGTTGGCGTTTCGTCACTTCGCCGCGGCGTAGCGGAGGCCATTGAAGCCGTCGCCCACGGGGATGAAACGACGTCGCGGGTCGTTGGTCGCGCTATCGACGAAATTAAACTGCCGCCAGGCACTATTATTGGTGCCGTAGTCCGCGGTAATGATGTCATGATCGCCAATGATAATTTACGTATTGAACAGGGCGATCACGTTATTATGTTCCTTACGGATAAAAAGTTTATTACCGACGTAGAGCGTTTATTCCAGCCAAGCCCATTCTTCCTGTAATGGATCGGGTGCTCAGACGAGAGCACCCTTTTATTAACCTTTTAATTTCCATGCCTTTTATTTTTCGTGACGATTATTATCCCCAATGGCATTTGGCTAATCATTTGTTAAACTTATAGGCGTCAGCTGGCACAAGGAGAACATAATGAGTTTTATTAAAGAATTTCGCGAATTTGCGATGCGCGGGAATGTGGTAGATTTGGCAGTGGGTGTCATTATTGGTGCAGCGTTCGGTAAGATCGTTTCATCTTTAGTAGCAGACATTATTATGCCGCCGCTGGGACTGTTGATTGGAGGTATTGATTTTAAACAATTTGCCTTCACGCTTCGGGAAGCTCAGGGCGATATTCCTGCGGTTGTAATGCACTATGGCGTATTCATTCAGAACGTATTTGATTTCGTTATCGTAGCGTTTGCCATTTTCATGGCCATCAAACTCATCAACAGACTCAACCGTAAAAAAGAAGAACCAGCTGCTGCTCCGCCAGCACCATCTAAAGAAGAAGTCTTGCTGACTGAAATTCGCGATCTGTTAAAAGAGCAGAACAACCGCGTTTAATCAGAAGACCGAAACAGGAAGGCCAGTGGTAAAAAAGCGATTCGCTTGCTTGCCACTGGCCTCCCAGTTACCCCGTTGTGCATGTTTTCCCTTACGCAGATAACTTCCTTTTCCTTTTTTATTCTTTTCAACACGCTGTCTGAAGAGCGGGTCGTGAAGCAGTGCCTCTATGGCGTTATCCTTAATTTGTCCCTTAGTGTGCTGATAGCGGCTCATAATTTCTCCTGAGCAAGTTAATGACGGCGGGAGTCTAGACCCTGGCTGCTAAAAAATCAACAACCCTGAGTTTCACTACTGGCACCCTGTTCAAGCGCTTCCAGTATAGAGCAATAAACGCTGCTGTGAGCGGTACCGCAGCACGCATCATTTAACCTTTGCAGAGAACGCTGCATAGTCTGCAATTCCTGAATACGAGCTTCAACTTCTTCCAGACGTGCCTGAACGATGCTTTTGGATTCCTGACAGGTATGATGTTCAGGATCGATACGGATCGACAGCAGCTCGCGGATCGATTCCAGCGTGAAGCCAAGCTGTCGCGCATAGCGAATGAAACGAAGGCGCTGGAGATCGTTTTCCGTATAAAGGCGAAACCCACCTTCTGTTCTGATCTCATGGTCAATCATCTGCTGCTTCTCGTAATAGCGGATGGTATCCGGCGTTACGTTAGCGAGTTTCGCGAGTTCACCTATGCGGTACATCATCACTCCTCATTCATTTTCTGCATCAATCTTTCACTATACTCACCGTGTAAGAAGTCAGTATTCATGCCCGCCTGGCGAAGCTTTAGCTCAATGAGCGCCAGCCGGCGGCTGAGTTCTGCATATCGTGGGTCGTTCTTATGAATGCCTTTAAGCAAATCTGAAAGCTCAACCGCTTCATTACGTTGTTGAAGTTCAGGCGGTAAGCAGCCGGCATTCTTCAGCAAGCGATAACCGGCCCGTAATTCGGGCGCAATGTGCGAATCATCATCCAGTACTAAGGGCTCCCCACAGCCTGGGAGATTATCGAATTCGCCTTTGTGTTGGGCATCGCGAATATGGCGTTCTGCCCACTGGTCAAGCAACCACATTATGAGCTCCAGGGGATGAACAAAATTGATACAGGTATTGTAGATAAGTGGATATTGGGCAGATATAAAAAAACCCGCCGGAGCGGGTTTTTTTACGTTACTGCAGATTACTCTGCAGCAGCTTCTGCTTTCTCTGAACGATCAACCAGCTCGATGTAAGCCATCGGCGCGTTGTCGCCTGCACGGAAGCCACACTTCAGAATGCGAGTGTAACCACCGGCACGGCTCGCGAAACGCGGGCCCAGTTCGTTAAACAGTTTTGCCACGATCTCGTTATCACGAGTACGGGCGAATGCCAGACGACGATTAGCAACGCTGTCAGTCTTGGCAAGAGTAATCAGCGGCTCAACTACGCGACGCAGCTCTTTCGCTTTAGGCAGGGTCGTCTTGATGATTTCATGACGAACCAGTGAACCTGCCATGTTGCGGAACATAGCCTGGCGATGGCTGCTGTTGCGGTTCAGTTGACGACCACTCTTACGATGGCGCATGACCTTATCCTTCTCAGTAAAACCTTAACCTGTGATCCGGTTACTCGTCAGCAATGCTTGCTGGTGGCCAGTTTTCCAGGCGCATGCCCAGAGACAAACCACGTGAAGCCAGCACGTCTTTAATCTCGGTAAGAGATTTTTTACCCAGGTTCGGCGTTTTCAGCAACTCAACCTCGGTACGCTGTACCAGATCACCGATATAGTGGATAGCTTCTGCCTTGAGGCAGTTAGCAGAGCGGACAGTCAATTCCAGATCGTCAACAGGGCGCAGCAGGATCGGATCGAATTCTGGTTTCTCTTCTTTCACTTCCGGCTGACGTACATCACGTAAGTCAACGAAAGCTTCCAGTTGTTCTGCCAGGATGGTTGCCGCACGACGAATCGCCTCTTCAGGATCGATTGTGCCATTGGTTTCCATTTCGATGACCAGCTTGTCCAGGTCGGTACGCTGTTCTACACGCGCTGCTTCAACATTGTAGGCAATACGCTCTACAGGGCTGTAGCATGCGTCGACCAGCAGACGGCCGATTGGGCGCTCATCTTCTTCCGAATGAATTCGGGCAGAAGCCGGCACATAACCACGACCGCGCTGAACTTTGATACGCATGCTAATAGCTGCGTTCTCATCGGTCAGGTGGCAGATCACGTGCTGCGGCTTGACGATTTCAACATCACCGTCGTGGGTGATGTCGGCTGCAGTCACAGGGCCAATGCCAGATTTATTCAGAGTAAGAATAACTTCATCTTTACCCTGAACTCTCACCGCCAGCCCTTTCAGGTTGAGCAGGATTTCAAGGATATCTTCCTGAACGCCTTCTTTGGTGCTGTACTCATGAAGTACACCATCAATCTCAACCTCGGTCACCGCGCAACCCGGCATCGATGAGAGCAGAATACGGCGCAGTGCGTTACCCAGAGTATGGCCAAAGCCACGCTCTAAAGGCTCAAGGGTCACCTTGGCGTGCGTCGAACTCACTTGCTCGATATCTACCAGGCGCGGTTTTAGAAACTCTGTCACAGAACCCTGCATTGTGTCCTCTCTTTGGTACTAAGCTTTACTTGGAGTAAAGCTCGACGATCAGGTGTTCGTTAATGTCCGCAGACAGATCAGAACGTTCTGGCTGACGCTTGAACGTACCTTCCATCTTGCCAGCATCAACTTCCAGCCAGGTTGGCTTTTCACGCTGCTCAGCCAGCTCCAGAGCGGCTTTCACGCGAGATTGCTTTTTCGCTTTCTCACGAATGCTAACAACGTCATTCGCTTTAACCTGATAAGAAGCGATGTTAACAACACGACCGTTTACCATGATTGCTTTATGGCTAACCAGCTGGCGTGATTCAGCACGAGTCGCGCCGAAGCCCATACGGTATACAACGTTGTCCAGACGACCTTCCAGCAGAGCCAGCAGGTTTTCACCTGTGTTGCCTTTCAGACGTGCTGCTTCTTTATAGTAGTTACGGAACTGACGCTCCAGCACACCGTAGATACGGCGAACTTTTTGCTTTTCACGCAACTGCACACCATAGTCAGACAGACGCGGTTTACGCGCACCGTGCTGGCCAGGAGCTTGTTCAATTTTACACTTGGTATCGATCGCGCGAACGCCAGACTTAAGGAATAAGTCGGTGCCCTCACGACGGCTCAGCTTGAGCTTAGGACCCAAATATCTTGCCATTTTCTATCTCCAACTAACCTAAAAAACGAGCGTTATACGCGACGTTTTTTCGGCGGACGACAACCGTTATGAGGGATCGGAGTCACATCAGTAATATTAGTGATGCGGAAACCAGCGGCGTTCAGAGCGCGAACAGTAGATTCACGACCCGGACCCGGACCTTTAACCATAACTTCCAGATTCTTGATGCCGTATTCTTTTACGGCTTCAGCGCAACGCTCTGCTGCAACCTGAGCTGCGAACGGAGTGGATTTGCGAGAACCACGGAAACCGGAACCACCGGCTGTTGCCCAACCCAATGCGTTACCCTGACGATCAGTAATAGTAACGATGGTGTTGTTGAAAGAAGCATGGATATGAGCCACGCCGTCAGAGACTTGTTTTCTTACACGTTTACGTGCACGAACTGGTGCCTTTGCCATTATTCAATCACCCCGATTATTTCTTGATCGGTTTGCGCGGACCCTTACGGGTACGTGCGTTGGTCTTAGTACGCTGACCGCGCACTGGCAGACCACGACGATGACGCAAACCGCGATAGCAACCAAGATCCATCAGGCGCTTGATGCTCATGCTGATTTCACGGCGCAGATCACCTTCAACGACAAATTTGGCAACTTCGTCACGCAGCGTGTCGATTTGTTCTTCAGACAGCTCACTGATCTTAACATCTTCAGCGATACCCGCTGCAGCCAGAATGGCTTTGGAACGGGTCTTGCCGACGCCGTAGATCGAAGTTAATGCGATCACAGCATGTTTCTGATCAGGAATGTTAATGCCTGCTATACGGGCCACTATGCACTCCTACTATTTAATATGTACGCACCATGCTGAAAAGCCCGTTTTCAGGATACTCAAATGGAAACGTACAGACATACAAAAGATTGGCTGGCTAATCTAGCCAGCTCAACCCAACTTTGCAAGAAAAATATGCGAAATAATCAGCCTTGGCGCTGTTTATGCTTCGGCTCGGCACTGCAAATCACACGGATGACACCATCACGCTTAACGATTTTGCAGTTACGGCATAATTTCTTGACGGAAGCACGAACTTTCATTTTTACTCTCCGTAACTTCTCAGGCGACCAGTTAGCGGCCGTAGCCTTTCAGGTTCGCCTTCTTCAATGCAGACTCATACTGACTGGACATCATCAGAGTTTGCACTTGAGCCATAAAGTCCATAATCACGACCACAACGATAAGCAGTGAGGTCCCACCGAAGTAGAACGGTACTTTCATTGCATCACGCATGAACTCCGGGATCAGGCAGATAAAAGTAATATAAAGCGCACCAACCAAAGTCAGGCGAGTCATTACTTTATCAATATACTTCGCCGTTTGCTCTCCCGGACGAATTCCTGGTACAAATGCACCGGACTTCTTCAGGTTATCTGCTGTTTCACGCGGGTTGAAGACCAACGCCGTGTAGAAGAAACAGAAGAAGATGATCGCAGACGCATAGAGTAACACATAAAGTGGTTGCCCAGGCTGCAAATACAGCGAAATTGTTGTCAGCCAGTTCCAACCAGTACCGCCCCCGAACCATGACGCGATGGTTGCCGGGAACAGAATAATACTGGAAGCGAAGATAGCCGGGATAACCCCCGCCATATTCACTTTCAGCGGTAAATGTGTGCTCTGTGCAGCATAGACACGACGACCTTGCTGACGCTTAGCGTAGTTCACCACAATGCGGCGTTGACCACGTTCAACGAAGACAACAAAGAACGTCACTGCAAATACTAATACTGCAACCAACAGCAACAGGAGGAAGTGCAGGTCGCCTTGACGCGCTTGCTCGATAGTATGGGCGATGGCCGGCGGGAGACCCGCAACGATACCGGCGAAGATAATGATTGAGATACCGTTACCGATACCACGCTCAGTAATCTGTTCGCCGAGCCACATCAGGAACATAGTCCCTGTGACCAGACTTACAACAGCGGTGAAGTAGAATGCAAAGCCTGGGTTTAACACCAGGCCCTGCATACCAGGCATATTCGGTAAACCGGTAGCAATACCGATCGACTGGAATATTGCCAGCACCAGAGTGCCGTAACGGGTGTACTGGCTAATCTTACGACGTCCAGACTCCCCTTCTTTCTTCAGTTCTGCGAGGGCCGGATGAACGACCGTCAGCAACTGGATAATAATCGATGCCGAAATGTACGGCATGATACCCAATGCGAAGATAGAAGCACGGCTGAGAGCACCACCAGAGAACATGTTAAACATTTCAATGATGGTGCCTCGCTGTTGCTCAAGCAGTTTGGCAAGTACAGCGGCATCAATACCAGGGATCGGAATAAAAGAGCCAATACGGAACACAATCAGCGCGCCGATTACAAACAGCAGTCTGCGTTTCAGCTCGCCAAATCCACCTTTGGCACTTTGAAAATCTAATCCCGGTTGCTTAGCCATCTGCTACTTATTCCTCAATTTTACCGCCAGCAGCTTCGATAGCAGCACGAGCACCTTTAGTAACACGCAGGCCACGAACAGTTACCGGAGTAGAAACTTCACCAGCCAGGATCACTTTCGCGAACTCGATCTGGATACCGATAATGTTTGCTGCTTTCAGCGTGTTCAGGTCTACAACGCCGCCTTCAACTTTCGCCAGGTCAGACAGACGGATTTCCGCTGTGATCGCTGCTTTGCGAGAGGTGAAGCCGAACTTCGGCAGACGACGGTACAGTGGCATCTGGCCACCCTCGAAACCGCGACGTACGCCACCGCCAGAACGAGAGTTCTGACCTTTGTGACCACGACCACCGGTTTTGCCGAGGCCAGAACCGATACCACGACCCAGGCGTTTACCCGCCTTTTTAGAGCCTTCGGCCGGAGACAGAGTATTTAAACGCATCTCTTACTCCTCAACTTTAACCATGAAGTAAACCGCGTTGACCATACCACGAACAGCAGGAGTATCCTCGCGCTCAACGGTATGACCAATACGACGCAGACCCAGGCCAAGCAGCGTTGCCTTGTGTTTCGGCAGACGACCGATTGCACTGCGGGTTTGAGTGATTTTAATAGTCTTTGCCATGGTCAATTACCCCAGAATTTCTTCAACGGATTTACCACGCTTGGCAGCGACCATTTCTGGAGAATTCATATTTTCCAGGCCATCAATAGTTGCACGAACCACGT
Source organism: Enterobacter cloacae complex sp. 2022EL-00788 (assembly GCF_026627565.1). Taxonomy (NCBI): domain Bacteria; kingdom Pseudomonadati; phylum Pseudomonadota; class Gammaproteobacteria; order Enterobacterales; family Enterobacteriaceae; genus Enterobacter; species Enterobacter cloacae complex sp. 2022EL-00788. Next base: position 15,907 of record NZ_JAPNMC010000018.1, read on the forward strand.
TGATCGGGTTGGTGGAACCATATGCTTTAGCCAGAACGTTATGAACTCCAGCAACTTCCAGAACGGCGCGCATTGCACCACCGGCGATGATACCGGTACCTTCGGAAGCTGGCTGCATGAATACACGAGAACCCGTGTGAACACCCTTAACTGGGTGCTGCAGGGTACCGTTGTTCAGCGCGACGTTAATCATATTGCGACGGGCTTTTTCCATCGCTTTCTGGATCGCTGCTGGAACTTCACGCGCTTTACCGTAACCAAAACCAACGCGACCGTTACCATCGCCAACTACAGTCAGAGCTGTGAAGGAGAAAATACGACCACCTTTAACGGTTTTAGATACGCGGTTTACCGCGATCAGCTTTTCCTGCAGTTCGCCAGCCTGTTTTTCGATGTGAGCCATCTTACACCTCTACCTTAGAACTGAAGGCCAGCTTCACGGGCAGCATCTGCCAGTGCCTGGACACGACCATGATATTGGAACCCGGAACGGTCAAAGGAAACATTGCTGATGCCTTTTTCCAGAGCGCGTTCAGCAACAGCTTTACCTACAGCTGCAGCGGCGTCTTTATTACCGGTATACTTCAATTGTTCTGAGATAGCTTTTTCTACAGTAGAAGCAGCTACCAGAACTTCAGAACCGTTCGGTGCAATTACCTGTGCGTAAATATGACGCGGGGTACGATGTACCACCAGGCGAGTTGCACCCAGCTCTTTGAGCTTGCGGCGTGCGCGGGTCGCACGACGGATACGAGCAGATTTCTTATCCATAGTGTTACCTTACTTCTTCTTAGCCTCTTTGGTACGCACGACTTCGTCGGCGTAACGAACACCCTTGCCTTTGTAAGGCTCAGGACGACGGTAGGCGCGCAGATCTGCTGCAACCTGACCGATCAGCTGCTTATCAGCGCCTTTCAGCACGATTTCAGTTTGAGTCGGACATTCTGCAGTGATACCGGCCGGCAGCGGATGCTCAACAGGGTGTGAGAAGCCCAGAGACAGGCCTACTGCATTCCCTTTGATAGCTGCACGATAACCTACACCAACCAGCTGAAGCTTTTTAGTGAAGCCTTCGGTAACACCAACAACCATTGAGTTCAGCAGGGCACGCGCGGTACCAGCCTGAGCCCATCCATCCACGAAACCATCACGTGGACCGAAGGTCAGAGCGTTATCTGCATGTTTAACTTCAACAGCTTTGTTGAGGGTACGAGTCAGCTCGCCGTTTTTACCTTTGATCGTAATAACCTGACCGTCGATTTTTACATCAACGCCGGCAGGAATAACGACCGGTGCTTTAGCAACACGAGACATTCTTTCCTCCGATTAGGCTACGTAGCAGATAATTTCGCCACCAAGACCAGCCTGGCGCGCTGCACGATCAGTCATAACACCTTTAGAGGTAGAAACAACTGCGATACCAAGACCAGCCATAACTTTTGGCAGCTCATCTTTTTTCTTATAGATGCGCAGGCCTGGGCGGCTGACACGCTGAATGCTTTCTACAACAGCTTTACCCTGGAAATACTTGAGAGTAAGTTCCAGTTCCGGCTTGGTGTCGCCTTCAACTTTAAAATCTTCGATAAAACCTTCTTCCTTCAGCACGTTGGCAATTGCCACTTTCAGCTTGGCGGAAGGCATGGTGACCGCAACTTTGTTCGCGGCCTGACCGTTACGGATACGGGTCAGCATATCCGCGATCGGATCTTGCATGCTCATCTGTCTTTACTCCCGTGATTCAATTGGTAATTACCAGCTAGCCTTTTTCAAGCCTGGTACTTCACCGCGCATGGCGGCTTCACGCAGTTTGATACGGCTCAACCCAAACTTGCCCACATAACCATGTGGACGACCTGTTTGACGACAGCGGTTACGCTGACGAGACGGGCTGGAATCACGCGGCAGAGACTGCAGCTTGAGAACCGCATTCCAACGATCTTCGTCGGAAGCGTTCACATCAGAAATGATCGCTTTCAGTTCAGCGCGTTTAGCGAAGAATTTATCAGCTAAAGCTACGCGCTTTACTTCGCGTGCTTTCATTGATTGCTTAGCCATTCAGTAACCCTACCTTACTTGCGGAACGGGAAGTCAAAGGCAGCCAGCAGAGCACGGCCTTCTTCATCAGATTTCGCAGTAGTGGTAATGGTAATATCCAAACCACGCACGCGGTCGACTTTATCGTAGTCGATTTCTGGGAAGATGATCTGCTCACGGACACCCATGCTGTAGTTACCACGACCGTCGAAAGACTTAGCGGACAAGCCACGGAAGTCACGGATACGTGGAACAGCAATAGTGATCAGGCGCTCAAGGAACTCCCACATGCGTTCGCCACGCAGAGTTACTTTACAGCCGATCGGATAGCCCTGACGGATTTTGAAGCCTGCAACAGATTTGCGTGCTTTGGTGATCAGCGGTTTTTGACCGGAGATTGCTGTCAGGTCAGCTGCTGCGTTATCCAGCAGTTTCTTGTCAGCGATCGCTTCACCAACACCCATGTTCAGGGTGATCTTCTCGACCCGAGGGACTTGCATGACAGAATTGTAGTTAAACTCAGTCATGAGTTTGTTAACTACTTCGTCTTTGTAGTAATCATGCAGTTTCGCCATCGTACTACTCCAAATTACTTGATAGTTTCGCTGTTAGACTTGAAGAAACGGACTTTTTTACCGTCTTCGAATCTAAAGCCTACACGGTCAGCCTTACCGGTAGCCGCATTGAAGATTGCAACGTTAGAAACCTGAATAGCAGCTTCTTTTTCAACGATGCCGCCTGGTTGGTTCAGGGCCGGAACCGGCTTCTGATGTTTCTTAACCAGGTTGATACCTTCAACGACGAGTTTGCCGGAAGACAGAACATTTTTTACTTTACCGCGTTTACCTTTATCTTTACCGGTTAACACGATAACTTCGTCATCACGACGGATTTTCGCTGCCATGATTCGCTCCTTAGAGTACTTCTGGTGCCAGAGAGATAATTTTCATGAACTTCTCAGTACGAAGTTCACGAGTTACCGGCCCAAAGATACGCGTGCCGATAGGCTGCTCGCTGTTATTGTTTAAAATAACGCATGCATTACCATCGAAGCGAATGACAGAACCGTCAGGGCGACGAACACCCTTCTTGGTGCGCACCACTACCGCCTTCAGCACATCACCTTTTTTGACCTTACCACGTGGAATTGCTTCCTTGATGGTGATCTTGATGATGTCGCCTACGCCTGCGTAGCGACGGTGCGAGCCACCCAGAACCTTGATACACATTACGCGACGTGCACCGGAGTTGTCGGCGACGTTCAGCATAGTCTGTTCTTGGATCATTTTAGTGCTCCGCTAATGTCAACTACTACCTGAGACTCTAAAATCAGAGCCGTTAAAAAGCCCCATATCGAGGGCGCGGCATTATAACACCGCTTCTGCAATATGGGTAGAAAAAATAAACGGCTCATCGCTGAGCCGTTTATTCGTATTGAGAATGCGTACTCTATTACAGAACCGCTTTCTCTACAACGCGAACCAGCGTCCAGGACTTAGTCTTGGACAGTGGACGGCATTCACGGATTTCAACCTTGTCGCCGATACCACATTCGTTGTTCTCGTCATGTACGTGCAGTTTGGTCGTACGCTTGATGAATTTACCGTAGATCGGGTGTTTCACAAAACGTTCGATAGCTACAACAATGGATTTCTCCATTTTATCGCTAACAACACGACCTTGCAGAGTACGGATTTTATCGGTCATTACGCACCCGCCTTCTGAGTCAGTAAAGTCTTAACGCGCGCAACATTGCGACGCACTTGCTTCAGCAGGTGAGTCTGTTGCAGCTGGCCACTTGCAGCCTGCATACGCAGGTTGAACTGCTCACGCAGCAGGTTCAGCAGCTCAGCGTTCAGCTCTTCAACGCTTTTTTCACGCAGCTCTTTTGCTTTCATTACATCACCGTCTTAGTTACAAAGGTGGTTTTGATAGGCAGTTTCGCTGCTGCCAGGCCGAAGGCTTCACGGGCCAGCTCTTCCGGAACACCGTCCATTTCATAAAGGACTTTGCCCGGTTGGATCAAGGCAACCCAGTACTCCACGTTACCTTTACCTTTACCCATACGAACTTCCAGTGGCTTCTCGGTGATCGGTTTGTCCGGGAATACACGGATCCAGATCTTACCTTGACGCTTAACTGCACGGGTCATTGCACGACGTGCTGCTTCGATCTGACGTGCAGTCAGACGACCACGGCCAACAGCTTTCAGACCGAAAGTGCCGAAGCTAACATCCGTACCCTGCGCCAGACCACGGTTGCGGCCTTTGTGCACTTTACGGAATTTTGTACGCTTTGGTTGTAACATCAGCGACGCTCCTTATTTACGGCCTTTACGCTGCTGCTTTTTAGGTTGAGCAGCCGGTTTTTCCGGTTGTTCAACAGCAGCCATACCACCCAGGATCTCACCTTTGAAGATCCATACCTTAACGCCGATTACACCGTAAGTGGTGTGCGCTTCAGAGGTGTTGTAGTCGATGTCAGCACGCAGAGTGTGCAGCGGTACGCGACCTTCGCGGTACCATTCGGTACGTGCGATTTCCGCGCCGCCCAGACGGCCGCTAACTTCAACTTTGATACCTTTAGCGCCCAGACGCATTGCGTTCTGTACAGCACGCTTCATAGCACGACGGAACATAACACGACGTTCCAGCTGAGAAGTGATGCTGTCAGCAACCAATTTAGCGTCCAGTTCAGGCTTACGAACTTCAGCGATATTGATCTGTGCAGGAACGCCAGCGATATCCGCTACGACCTTGCGCAGTTTTTCTACGTCTTCGCCTTTCTTACCGATAACGATGCCAGGGCGAGCAGTGTGAATAGTCACACGAATGCTCTTAGCTGGACGCTCGATAACGATACGAGATACAGACGCTTTAGCCAGTTCCTTAGTCAGGTACTGACGTACTTTAAAATCGCTGTCCAGGTTGTCAGCGAATTCTTTGGTGTTCGCAAACCAGGTAGAGTTCCATGGTTTTACAATACCCAGGCGAATACCATTAGGATGTACTTTCTGACCCATTGCTAGTCTCCAGAGTCTCAGCGATCGGACACAACCACAGTAATGTGGCTGGTGCGCTTCAGGATGCGATCTGCACGACCTTTCGCACGCGGCATAATGCGCTTCATGCTTGGGCCTTCATCTACGAAAATTTTCGCGACTTTCAGATCGTCGATGTCAGCGCCATCGTTGTGTTCAGCGTTAGCAATGGCAGATTCCAGTACTTTCTTGACCAATACCGCAGCTTTCTTGTTGGTATAGGTCAGGATGTCCAGGGCCTGCGACACTTTCTTACCGCGAATCAGGTCAGCAACAAGGCGAACCTTCTGTGCAGAAGAACGAGCATGGCGATGTTGAGCTAAAGTTTCCATCTCTTCCTCCTACCTTATTTCTTCTTCGCTTTTTTATCAGCAGCGTGGCCGCGATAAGTACGAGTCGGTGCGAATTCACCCAGTTTGTGACCAACCATTTCGTCGGTAACAAAGACTGGAACGTGCTGACGACCATTATGGACAGCGATGGTCAAACCGATCATGTTAGGAAAGATCGTTGAACGACGGGACCAAGTGCGCAGGGGCTTCTTGTCTCCGCTTTCCACCGCTTTCTCTACCTTCTTCAGCAAGTGCAGGTCAATAAAAGGACCTTTCTTGAGAGAACGTGGCATGGCTTATCCTCTAAAATTATTTGCTACGGCGACGTACGATAAATTTATCAGTACGCTTGTTGCTGCGGGTCTTCTTACCTTTGGTCTGAACGCCCCACGGAGTTACCGGGTGCTTACCAAAGTTACGACCTTCACCACCACCATGTGGGTGATCGACTGGGTTCATCGCAGTACCGCGAACGGTAGGACGAACACCACGCCAGCGTGCAGCACCAGCTTTACCCAGAACGCGCAGCATATGCTCAGCATTGCCAACTTCGCCCAGAGTAGCGCGGCAGTCTGCTTCGACTTTACGCATTTCACCAGAACGCAGACGCAGGGTGACATAAGCACCATCGCGCGCAACGATCTGAACGTAAGTACCAGCGGAACGCGCCAGCTGACCGCCTTTACCTGGTTTCATTTCTACGTTATGAACGGTAGAACCAACCGGGATATTGCGCATCGGCAGGGTGTTGCCTGCTTTGATTGCAGCATCAACGCCAGACTGAATCTGGTCGCCAGCTTTCAGGCCTTTAGGGGCCAGGATGTAACGGCGTTCGCCATCTTTGTACAGAACCAGCGCGATGTTCGCGGAACGGTTCGGATCGTACTCAAGACGCTCAACAACTGCTGGGATACCGTCTTTGTTGCGTTTGAAGTCAACAATACGATAAGCCTGCTTGTGGCCACCACCGATGTGACGAGTGGTGATACGGCCATTGTTGTTACGACCACCGGATTTGCTGTTTTTTTCCAGCAACGGAGCAAAAGGCTTGCCCTTGTGCAGCTCAGGGTTAACCACTTTAACTACGTGGCGACGACCCGGAGATGTCGGTTTACATTTAACAACTGCCATTGTATTACTCCTCCGACTTACTCAGCGCCGCCAACGAAGTCCAGGTTCTGGCCTTCTTTCAGGGTGACGTAAGCTTTTTTCCAGTCGCTACGACGACCGATACGCTGTCCGTGACGTTTAACTTTCCCTTTAACTACCAGGGTGTTAACGACTTCGACTTCGACTTCAAACAGTTTCTGCACAGCAGCTTTGATCTCTGCTTTGGTCGCGTCTTTAGCAACTTTGAGAACGATGGTGTTTGTTTTTTCCATCGCAGTAGACGCTTTTTCAGAAACGTGCGGTGCGCGCAGCACCTTCAGCAGACGTTCTTCACGAATCATGCCAGCATCTCCTCAACTTGCTTAACAGCATCAGCAGTCATTACGACTTTGTCGAAGGCGATCAGGCTAACCGGGTCGATACCAGTCGCGTCGCGTACGTCAACCTTGTGCAGGTTACGCGCGGCCAGGAACAGGTTCTCGTCCAGCTCACCGGTGATGATCAGCACATCTTCCAGAGCCATGTCTTTCAGTTTCTGTGCCAGCAGCTTAGTTTTAGGCGCTTCAACAGAGAACTTCTCGACAACGATCAGACGATCCTGACGTACCAGTTCGGACAGAATGCTTTTCAGCGCGCCGCGGTACATCTTTTTGTTAACTTTTTGACTGTGGTCCTGTGGACGCGCAGCGAAGGTCACGCCACCTGAACGCCAGATCGGGCTCTTGATAGAACCTGAACGCGCACGGCCGGTACCTTTCTGGCGCCATGGCTTTTTGCCAGAACCAGTTACTTCAGCACGAGTCTTCTGAGCACGAGTACCCTGACGAGCACCAGCTGCATAAGCAACAACAACCTGGTGAACCAGCGCTTCGTTGAAATCACGACCGAAGGTAGTTTCGGAAACAGTCAGCGCGCTCTGCGCGTCTTTCAATACTAATTCCATTGCTATCCCCTTACGCCTTCACAGCTGGTTTAACGATCAGGTCGCTACCGGTTGCACCCGGGACCGCACCTTTAACCAGCAGCAGGTTGCGCTCAGCGTCAACACGTACTACGTCCAGGCTCTGAACGGTTACACGTTCGTTACCCAGCTGACCTGCCATTTTCTTGCCTTTGAACACTTTGCCCGGAGTCTGGTTCTGACCGATAGAACCCGGAACACGGTGAGACAAGGAGTTACCGTGGGTAGCGTCCTGGGTACGGAAGTTCCAGCGCTTAACGGTACCAGCAAAACCTTTACCTTTAGAGGTACCGGTTACGTCAACTTTTTTAACGTCAGCAAACAGCTCAACGCTAATGTCCTGACCTACGGTGAACTCTTCGCCTTCAGCAAGACGGAATTCCCACAGACCACGGCCAGCTTCAACGCCAGCTTTAGCGAAGTGACCCGCTTCTGGTTTGGTTACACGGTTAGCTTTTTTAGCACCAGTGGTAACCTGAATAGCGCGGTAGCCATCGTTAGCCAGATCTTTAACCTGAGTAACGCGGTTTGCTTCAACTTCGATTACGGTTACTGGGATAGAAACGCCATCTTCAGTGAAGATGCGGGTCATACCCACTTTTTTACCGACTAAACCAATCATTGTTTCAACCTCTCAATCGCTCGATGACCTGATTAACCCAGGCTGATCTGCACGTCTACACCGGCAGCCAGATCCAGACGCATCAGAGCATCAACGGTTTTCTCAGTTGGCTCAACGATGTCAACCAGACGCTTGTGAGTGCGGATTTCGTACTGATCACGCGCATCTTTGTTAACGTGCGGAGAGATCAGAACGGTAAAGCGCTCTTTGCGGGTCGGCAGCGGGATCGGACCACGGACTTGCGCACCAGTGCGCTTAGCAGTCTCGACGATTTCCGCGGTTGATTGATCGATCAGACGATGATCAAACGCTTTAAGGCGGATACGGATTCTTTGGTTCTGCATGAGACCAGAGCTCCAATTATTTTATAAACGAAAATGATTACTCCTCAAACCCATTACGATTGATGGGAGAGTGTAACCGTTCTTACGTAGCTCCCCAATTGGGAGCATTGTTGAGTAACAAAGTGAGCTACTCTGGTTCAGATTGAACCCGCCGTCAATTACGACAAGCCCGCGCATTATACGTAAATCTGGACAAGACGCAAGTGCCGTTTAGAAATTAAGCGCTAAAGACGCACGATGCGTAAGGTCACGCACTTTTTTATGTAATCAATCCCTTCTCAAGGCTTTATCGGAAGCCGCTACGCAATTGCGGTTTTTGTAAATTGTCGGACATGCAGATTATGGCGAGTATGCGTGCAAACCCTTTTGAGGCCTTTTCCATGGTTATGACCCTCCCCTTTCTCCTGATCTATTTTTCACTAACGGCTTTCCTTATACGTGCAGACATTCGCACCGGGCTTCTTCCTGATAAATTTCTCTGCCCGCTGCTTTGGACGTGCCTGCTCTATCAGCTCTGTCTCCACCCTGATTTTCTGCCGAGTGCAGTGGTGGGTGCGATGGCGGGATATGCCGGGTTTGCCGCTGTCTATTGGGGCTATCGGCTACTCTGCCGGCGTGAAGGGATGGGCTACGGCGATATTAAATATCTGGCGGCGCTCGGCGCGTGGCATGGCTGGTGCGTACTGCCGATGCTGGCATTGGTAGCGGCACTGTTAGCGCTACTTTCCTTTCTGTGTCTCTCGTTGCTTACCCCTGACAAGCAGACATTAAAAAACCCGCTGCCTTTTGGGCCATTTCTGGCGACAGCGGGTTTATGCGTCGGTTGGGAAAACCTGATTAATTTTCCACTTTGATCTGAGACTGAAGATAGTTCTGTAGGCCAATTTTGCTGATGAGATCCAGTTCTGTTTCAAGCCAGTCGATGTGACCTTCTTCATCGGCCAGGATCTGGATCATCATGTCGCGGCTGACATAGTCATGGACGCTGTCCGCATAGGCGATAGCTTCACGCAGATCTTTCGCGCCCTCCAGTTCAAGCCGGAGGTCAGAACGCAGCATCTCTTCGACATCTTCTCCGATGCCCAGCTTTCCGAGATCCTGCAGGTTAGGAATGCCTTCAAGGAAGAGAATACGCTCGATGTATTTATCGGCGTGTTTCATCTCATCAATGGACTCATGGTATTCAACATCGTTGAGGCGAGTCAGTCCCCAGTTTTTGAACATTCTTGCATGGAGAAAATACTGATTGATTGCGACAAGCTCATTTCCCAATAATTTATTGAGATAACTTATGATTTTAACATCACCTTTCATTATATAGTCCCTCCGCTTCCACTCATTGAAGCGTAGAACGGGCTACAGGGATGTCAAAAAAAAGATGGTAGCTTACGCGATCTCTTTGAATTCCGGGATCTGCATCAATTCGTCCTGCATAATCTCACGCGCCGCGCGCACGCATTTACCGCATTGATTTCCCACCGGAACGAACTTGCGAAGCTGCTGAAAAGACTGTGGCTGAAACTGGCGAACGGCCTGACGAATTTTTTTGTCGCTTACACCATTACATAAACAAACGTACATAAAGACTCCCGTTCAAAATATGCGCAAAGTGTAAGTGAGAATGCTTATGATTACAATAGCACATACGCCTGTATGCGGCGCGGGAGGAGACAAAAAATGCGACATGCTGTGACAAGAAAAAGGGCACAAAAAAAAGGACGCCGAAGCGTCCTTTTTATTTCAGGGATAATTAATTAGCCCAGAACTTTAGCAACAACGCCCGCGCCAACGGTACGGCCGCCTTCACGGATTGCGAAACGCAGACCGTCGTCCATCGCGATTGGGTGGATCAGAGTCACAACCATCTTGATGTTGTCGCCTGGCATTACCATCTCTACGCCTTCTGGCAGTTCGATGGTACCGGTCACGTCAGTTGTACGGAAGTAGAACTGTGGACGGTAGCCTTTGAAGAACGGAGTATGACGGCCGCCTTCGTCTTTGGACAGAATGTACACTTCAGATTCGAACTTGGTGTGTGGCTTGATTGAGCCTGGCTTCGCCAGTACCTGACCACGTTCGATTTCTTCACGTTTGATACCACGCAGCAGAACACCTACGTTCTCACCAGCACGGCCTTCGTCCAGCAGTTTGCGGAACATTTCAACGCCAGTACAGGTAGACTTCGCAGTCTCTTTGATACCAACGATTTCAACTTCTTCACCAACTTTGATGATACCGCGCTCTACACGACCGGTAACAACGGTACCACGACCGGAGATGGAGAATACGTCTTCGATTGGCAGCAGGAATGGCTTGTCAATCGCACGCTCTGGTTCTGGGATGTAAGAATCCAGGTAGCCAGCCAGTTCGATGATTTTCTCTTCCCACTCTGCTTCGCCTTCCAGCGCTTTCAGCGCAGAACCACGAACGATTGGGGTATCGTCGCCTGGGAAATCGTACTGAGACAGCAGTTCACGAACTTCCATCTCTACCAGTTCCAGCAGCTCTTCGTCATCAACCATGTCGCATTTGTTCAGGAACACGATGATGTAAGGAACGCCTACCTGACGACCCAGCAGGATGTGCTCACGGGTCTGAGGCATTGGGCCGTCAGTCGCAGCAACAACCAGGATCGCGCCGTCCATCTGCGCAGCACCGGTGATCATGTTTTTAACATAGTCGGCGTGGCCTGGGCAGTCTACGTGCGCGTAGTGGCGAGTCGGGGTGTCATACTCAACGTGAGAGGTGTTGATGGTGATACCACGAGCTTTTTCTTCTGGTGCGTTATCGATCTGGTCGAAAGCACGAGCAGCACCGCCGTAGGTTTTAGCCAGTACGGTAGTGATTGCAGCAGTCAGGGTAGTTTTACCATGGTCAACGTGGCCGATAGTACCAACGTTGACGTGCGGTTTTGTACGTTCAAATTTTTCTTTAGACACGGCTATATTCCTTACTATAGTGCTCTCCCCTTCGGAGAGAGCACGGGACTTAGGTTTTAATCCTGTGGATTACTTACCACGGGCTTCGATAACGGCCTGAGCAACGTTGTTCGGCGCATCATCATACTTCAGGAATTCCATAGTGTATGATGCACGACCTTTGGTCAGAGAACGCAGCTGAGTTGCATATCCGAACATTTCAGACAGCGGAACTTCAGCGTGGATCTTAACGCCAGTTACTTCGGATTCCTGACCACGCAGCATACCGCGACGACGGCTCAAGTCACCGATAACGTCACCGGTGTTCTCTTCAGGAGTTTCTACTTCAACCTTCATGATTGGCTCAAGCAGAACTGGTTTTGCTTTCTTAAAGCCTTCTTTAAAGGCAATAGACGCAGCCAGTTTAAACGCCAGTTCAGAGGAGTCAACGTCGTGGTAAGAACCGAAGTGCAGACGAACACCCATGTCTACAACCGGGTAACCAGCCAGAGGACCAGCTTTCAGCTGCTCCTGGATACCTTTATCAACGGCAGGAATGTATTCGCCAGGAATTACACCACCTTTGATGTCGTTGATGAACTCGTAACCTTTAGGGTTAGAGCCCGGCTCCAGTGGGTACATGTCGATCACAACGTGACCGTACTGACCGCGACCACCAGACTGCTTAGCGTGTTTACCTTCAACATCGGTAACTTTCGCGCGAATCGCTTCGCGGTAAGCAACCTGAGGTTTACCCACGTTCGCTTCAACGTTGAATTCACGCTTCATACGGTCAACGATGATGTCCAGGTGCAGTTCACCCATACCGGCGATGATGGTCTGGTTAGATTCTTCATCAGTCCATACGCGGAATGATGGGTCTTCTTTCGCCAGACGGCCCAGAGCCAGACCCATTTTTTCCTGGTCAGCTTTGGTTTTTGGTTCAACCGCGATGGAGATTACCGGCTCAGGGAATTCCATACGCTCCAGAATGATCGGGTGATCCGGGTCACACAGGGTGTCACCAGTGGTCACGTCTTTCAGACCGATAGCTGCAGCGATGTCGCCCGCACGAACTTCTTTGATCTCTTCACGTTTGTTAGCGTGCATCTGTACGATACGGCCAAAACGTTCACGCGCCGCTTTCACGGAGTTCAGGATGGTGTCACCGGAGTTAACCACACCAGAGTAAACGCGGAAGAAGGTCAGGTTACCCACGAATGGGTCGGTAGCAATTTTGAACGCCAGTGCAGAGAATGGCTCGTCGTCGCTTGCGTGACGCTCAGCCGGAGTATCTTTACCGTCGTCCAGGATGCCGTTGATCGCAGGAACGTCAACCGGGGATGGCAGGTAGTCAACTACCGCATCCAGCATCGCCTGAACACCTTTGTTCTTGAACGCAGAACCACAGGTTACCAGGATGATTTCGTTGTTCAGAACGCGCTGACGCAGAGCAGATTTGATCTCTTGCTCAGACAGTTCTTCACCACCCAGGTATTTTTCCATCAGCTCTTCAGATGCTTCAGCCGCGGATTCGATCAGGTTCTGGTGCCATTCGTCAGCCAGGTCCTGCATCTCAGCCGGGATATCTTCGTATTCGAAGGTAACGCCTGCATCTGCTTCGTTCCAGTTGATGGCTTTCATTTTCACCAGGTCGATAACGCCGGTGAAGCCTTCTTCAGCACCAATTGCCAGCTGCAGCGGAACAGGGTTCGCGCCCAGACGGGTTTTGATCTGACCAACAACTTTCAGGAAGTTAGCACCCATACGGTCCATTTTGTTAACGAACGCGATGCGTGGAACTTTATATTTGTTTGCCTGACGCCATACGGTTTCAGACTGTGGCTGAACACCACCAACTGCGCAATAAACCATTACCGCGCCGTCAAGAACACGCATGGAACGTTCTACTTCGATGGTGAAGTCAACGTGCCCTGGGGTGTCGATGATGTTTACGCGATGCGGTTCGTACTGCTTAGCCATACCTGACCAGAATGCAGTAGTCGCTGCGGAGGTGATAGTAATACCACGCTCCTGCTCCTGTTCCATCCAGTCCATGGTGGCTGCGCCGTCATGAACTTCACCGATTTTATGGTTTACACCGGTGTAGAACAGAATACGTTCGGTAGTAGTGGTTTTACCGGCGTCGATGTGCGCACTGATACCGATGTTACGGTAGCGTGCGATGGGTGTTGTACGAGCCATTTGATTCCTCGTTTATATCTTTAGGCGTTCAGTTAAGTTACCCAGAGCGGGCGGCTTCTCTGAAGCGCCCGCCTGGTGACTACGACTCCGAAGGGATTACCAACGGTAGTGTGCGAACGCCTTGTTGGCTTCTGCCATACGGTGAACGTCTTCACGTTTCTTAACTGCAGTACCTTTGTTTTCTGCAGCATCAGAAAGTTCGTTCGCCAGACGCAGAGCCATGGATTTATCACCGCGTTTACGAGCAGCTTCAACGATCCAACGCATTGCCAGAGCATTACGACGAACCGGACGAACTTCAACTGGAACCTGATAAGTAGAACCACCAACGCGGCGAGACTTAACTTCTACAGTCGGGCGCACGTTGTCGAGAGCGACTTCGAAAGCTTCCAGTTCATTTTTACCAGAACGCTGAGCCAGGGTCTCCAGCGCGCTGTATACGATTGCTTCTGCAGTAGATTTTTTACCATCTACCATCAGGATATTTACAAATTTTGCCAGCAGTTCTGATCCGAATTTCGGATCTGGAAGAATTTTACGCTGACCAATGACGCGACGACGTGGCATGGGATTACTCCGTTGTTAATTCAGGATTGTCCAAAACTCTACGAGTTTAGTTTGACATTAAGATAAATCAGTTTGGCCTTACTTAACGGAGAACCATTAAGCCTTAGGACGCTTCACGCCGTACTTGGAGCGAGCCTGCTTACGGTCTTTAACACCTGAGCAGTCCAGCGCACCACGAACGGTGTGGTAACGAACACCCGGAAGGTCTTTAACACGACCGCCACGGATCAGGATCACGGAGTGCTCCTGCAGGTTGTGACCTTCACCACCGATGTAGGAAGTCACTTCGAAACCGTTAGTCAAACGCACACGGCATACTTTACGCAGTGCGGAGTTTGGTTTTTTAGGAGTGGTGGTATATACACGAGTACATACACCACGTTTCTGCGGGCAGGCTTCCAGCGCAGGCACGTTGCTTTTTGCAACTTTGCGTGCACGTGGTTTGCGTACCAGCTGGTTAACTGTTGCCATTAAATAGCTCCTGGTTTTAGCTTTTGCTTCGTAAACACGTAATAAAACGACCTCATACAATATGAGGACGCGAAATTTTAGGGCTACGTCGAAAAGGTGTCAAGAAATATACAGCGATCTCAAATCACCAGTTCATTTGACTGGCGTGCGTCACAGTAAGATTGACGAAATCAGTATAGCCAACCACGTCAATTTTGGCTGAAATTTGACCAGAAAGACCCCGCGCATCCAGATCGTCCTTCAGCGCAGAGACTGTTATGGGGGCATTACTGAGGATTTCAACAAAACGGCTGCCCTCAAGCGCCGCCAGCACGCCGTCCTGAATCAGCAGCAGATCGTCGCCTTCGCACAGCATGCTCAGTAAGGTGTCGATATCGCATTGCCACGGTGAACGGCTCAGGGTATGGAGCATGACAGCCTCAGAAAGTCAGAACGGTATCGTAGTGAGAGAGATGTTCGCGCAGGGTGCCGGATGCAAGGATCGTCACGTCCAGCACGAATGCCGTTTTCTCGTTTAACCCCCGCGCCGCCAGCGAGTCGGCGCACACGTAGAAGGTTTCAATGTCATAGAGCGGCAGCACTTTAAACGTCGCGATGTAATCGCGCGCAAGAATAGCCTGCGGTTGTTGACCCGCCAGAAGCTGGAATACGCCATCGCCCAAAAAGAACACGCCGATGTCTTCCGTCAATGCCGACGTCGCGAGCAATGCATCCAGCCCTTCCCGACCTGACGCGCTGCCATGCGGCGCAGAAGTAAAAACAAACGCTACGCGCTTCATCAGAATTGTACCACCCTGTCGCAGGTCAGCGCAGCCTGTGCTAAGGCGCCTAAGCCGCTGAGCGAAAAGCCCGGCTGCAGGTTAGCCCCCGACAGACCGAGGCGTTCGGCTTCGGCCGCATCCGCTACGCCGCGCCGCAGTGCCGCCGCCACGCAGATGTGCAGCTCAACGCCCTGCGTCTCGTTTAATTTTTGCCAGGCGCGTACAAGGTCAAACTCATCGCTCGCCGGAGACGTAAACTGGTTCGCGTTATAGACCCCTTCACGATAGAAAAAGACGCTTGCCAGTTCATGACCGGCCTCAAGCAGGGCATGGGCAAACTGGAGCGCGCTGCTGGCCTGCTGGGTGCCGTACGCCGGGCCCGTCACCATTAACGCAAAACGCATTACTTCTCTTGCCCCAGGAAGTCGCCGCTTTTGAACTGGCGAATATAGAGGTAAACCGTGTGCTTAGAGATGTTAAGACGATCGGCCACCTGGTTGATGGCATCTTTGATATCAAAAATCCCTTTCTCATAGAGGTTCAGCACGATCTGACGATTCTTGGCGTTGTTGGATACGTTGCGATCGGCATTCACCTCTTCGATGGTGAACTCCAGCGTCTGGGTCACAAGGTCTTCAACAGAAGAAGCAAAGTTCACCGACGAGCCTACGTCCGGCGTTTCTGGCGGAACGAAGGTACTCATGATTTGGGAGAATGGCACATCAAGGTTCATGTTGATGCACAGCAGGCCGATAACTCGCTGATCGCGGTTACGGATTGCGATAGTTTCAGACTTCATCAGCACGCCGCTTTTGGCGCGGGTGAAATAGCATTTTGAGACACTGCTGTCCGCGCCGGTCATGTCATGCAACATACGCAATGCAAGGTCGGTGATTGGCGAACCAATTTTACGGCCAGTGTGCTCACCATTCGCAATGCGGATAGCGGAACACTTAAGATCTTGCAGGGAATGCAATACGATTTCGCAGTGGGAACCAATGAGCATCGCTAACCCGTCCACTACCGCTTCGTAGGATTTCAGAATATCGAAGTCGGTCTGGTCAAATGGACGTTGATCCAGCAAATCAAGTTCACTGGTTTCGTTGGTTAAAAGCGACCTGGACATGAAAAAAACACTCCTTTTCAGGAGCCTGTCGTTAGGTTTTCAGGGCAGGCTCATTATCTACACGGACAACTAAATTAATACAGCGCGTATAACGCTTTCCAGTGTTAATTATATCTGCCCCACAATAAAAAAAACCGCCGCCTGAAAGGCGGCGGTTTTTTTCAGCATTACTTCTTCGCTGCTGCGGCTTTGTCGTCAGCCGGTGCGTCTGTTTTCGCATCCGCTTTCGGTGCCGGTTTGATGTCCAGCAGTTCTACATCAAATACCAGCGTGGAGTTAGCCGGGATCCCCGGAACGCCCGTTTTGCCGTAAGCCAGATCCGGTGGGATAACCAGCTTGATTTTACCGCCTTTCTTGATGTTCTTCAGGCCTTCAGTCCAGCCCGGGATCACACCGTCCAGACGGAAGGAGAGAGGCTCACCGCGCGTGTAGGAGTTGTCGAACTCCTTACCGTCGATCAGCGTACCTTTGTAGTTAACGACAACGGTGTCGCTGTCTTTAGGCGCGCTACCGGTACCTTCTTTCTCAACTTTATAGATCAGGCCAGTAGAGGAGGTTTTAACGCCTTTCTCTTTAGCAAACGTATCGCGGTAGGCTTTGCCTTTCGCTTCATTTTCTTTAGCGTCAGCTTCCATCTTGGTCTGAGCGGCGCCTTTCACGCGCGCTTCAAACGCCTGCAGAGTCTGCTCGATTTCCTGGTCAGACAGTTTGCTCTTGTCTGCGAACGCATCCTGAACACCTGCGATCAGCTGGTTTTTATCCAGTTTGATGCCCAGCTTCTCTTGTTCTTTCAGAGAGTTTTCCATGTAGCGACCCAGAGACGCGCCCAGTGCGTAGGCGGATTTCTGGTCGTCATTTTTGAATGCCGCTTTGCTGTCTGTAGTCGCAGCAGGCTTCGCAGCAGTATCAGCAGCGAAAGACAGCGGCGCGTTGAGCGCTACAGCCATGGTGGTCGCCAGCAGCGTAACTTTAAACAGTGATTTCATCCATATCTCCAGGACCTGAGGTCTCTCACCCCAGTGTTAAACGTAAATGAGTGACGTACTATAAAACGTTGTGGAAGAAATCTACAGACAGACTCCCCCGAATGTCTCTTCTTTTCAGACTATTTTTGTTTAAATAAGTTTCTTGTCAGGGAGATGGATACTGTACTTAAGGGAAAAGTCAGCTAAACTTCGCCGCCGCAGGCCCCCTGATGGCCCATGAGAGATGAACGAGGTGAATGATGAAGGATACAATGATGGAAGCGAGACTGGCTGAGCTGGAAAGCCGCCTGGCTTTTCAGGACATCACCATCGAAGAGCTAAACCAGACCGTGACGGCACATGAGCTTGAAATGGCAAAACTGCGGGATCATATGCGCCTGCTGACGGAAAAGCTGAAGGCGACGCAGCCGTCGAACATTGCCTCACAGTCTGAAGAGACGCCACCACCTCACTATTGAGGCGTAAAAAAAGCGGGATTATCCCGCTTTTTTATTTTCCGTCTTACGGAATTAGTGGCAACCGCAGCCGCCGTTACCGCAACCACCTTTACCGTGGTCGTGACCATGGTCGTGGCCGTGACCACCGCAGCAGCCATCGTGGCCGTGTTCGTGATCGTGGTCGTGACCGTGCGCACCGTGAACGTGGCCGTGAGCCAGCTCTTCTTCGGTTGCTTCGCGGATGGCAACAACTTCTACGTTGAACTTCAGGTTCTGGCCAGCCAGCATGTGGTTGCCGTCAACCACAACGTGGTCGTCTTCAACTTCAGTGATTTCAACCGGAACCGGCCCCTGGTCGGTTTCAGCCAGGAAGCGCATGCCAACCTGCAGCTCGTCAACGCCCATAAACACGTCTTTAGGAACGCGCTGAACCAGGTTGTCATCATACTGGCCGTAAGCGTCGTTCGCGCCCACAGCTACGTCAAATTTGTCGCCAACTTCATGACCTTCCAGCGCAGTTTCCAGGCCGGAAATCAGGGAACCGTGACCATGCAGGTAGTCCAGCGGCGCACTCACCGGAGACTCATCAACCAACACACCGTCTTCTGTACGTACCTGATAGGCCAGGCTGACCACCAGGTCTTTTGCTACTTTCATGATATCTCCTGAGCGTGGGAAAATTGCTGGCGCAGATTGTAGCGGAAATCTGCACCCGTGTACCCTTAAGCTTAAAAAAACTCAGAGCATATCGCTAGTCTGGATGAAAAATGCCGATCACTTGCTCTTCTTTGCGAACGTGATCGCGGGCTTCTTTGTCGGCCTCACGCATCTGGTGTCCGCACTTAACGCATTCAACTATATCGATATTATTTTCGCGCCACATGGCCAGCGTATCCTGTGCCTGGCAGGACGGACATTTTGCGCCCGCGATAAAGCGTTTACGTACAGCCATCTTTCGTTACCCTTTATTCAAATTCATCCCAGCCGTCGAGCTGGCGTCGTTCCTGCTGCATCTCGCGCTGGAAGATCTCCTCCAGTTCGCGGCGCGCTTCCCGCACGCGGGAGATCTGCGCCGTATCGCTGTGCACAGGCATCAGTTCACGCAGCATTCGCATATCCAGCCGGCGGAAATGCATCTGGGCGCGTTGCGCCTGGTGAGGATGCATCCCTAGCGAGATAAGCGCCTTACGACCCAGCTCCAGCGCGCTGGAGAAGGTTTCACGGGAGAAGTGTTTCACACCTGCCTGTAAAAGTTCGTGAGCTTCAACACGTCCGCGGGCCCGCGCCAGAATATGCAGATGCGGGAAATGCTGCTGGCACAGCTCCACCAGCTTCATCGTGTCTTCCGGGTCGTTACAGGTGATGACGATAGACTCCGCGGCCTCCGCGCCCGCCGAGCGCAGCAGTTCAAGCTGGGTCGCGTCGCCGTAATACACCTTATAGCCATATTTGCGCATCAGGTTGACCGCGCTGATATCGCGCTCCAGCACCGTGATGCGCATTTTGTTCGCCATCAGCAGTCGCCCGATCACCTGACCGAAGCGGCCAAAGCCCACGACGATCACCTGCGGTTTATCGTCTTCTACCCACGGCGCTTCGTCTTCATCGTCTGCCGGGTTCAGGCGGCGCGACAGCAGTTTGTCCACCAGCTTCATCAACAGCGGCGTGGTCATCATCGACAGGGTCACCGTCACCAGCAGCAGCGCCATCTGGTCATCCTTGAACAGCTTTTGTGACGACGCGGTAGAAAAGAGCACGAACGCAAACTCTCCGCCCTGGCTTAACACGCTGGCAAACTGCATTCTTTCCGAACTGCGCAGGCCATAAATCCTCGCCAGGACATACAGCACCAGCGCTTTCACCGCCACCAGCACCGCCACGCTCATCACTACCCACAGAAGATGGGTATAGAGCACGCCAAGGTTGAGCGCCATGCCCACCGAAATAAAGAACAGCCCTAACAGCAGCCCCTTGAACGGATCGATGGCCGTCTCCAGCTCGTGCCGGTACTCGCTTTCCGCAAGCAACACCCCGGCGATAAACGTACCGAGCGCCATCGACAGGCCCAGCGCATCCATAAACAGCGCCGAGCCGAGCACCAGCAGCAGCGTTGCGGCGGTAAATACCTCGCGCACGCCGGATGCGGCAATAAAGCGGAACACCGGACGCAGTAAAAACCGTCCGCCGATCAGCATGCCCGCGAAGGCCAGCACCTTCATGGAGATTTTCATCCAGTCGAAATGATCGTCCCCGGAGCCTGCCAGCAGCGGCACCAGCGCCAGCGCCGGGATCACCGCTAAATCCTGAAACAGCAGCACCGAAAAGCCCAGCTGCCCCGCCTCGTTGCGGTTCATTCCCTTATCGCGCATCAGCTGTAGCGCCATCGCCGTCGACGACATCGCAAGCCCTATCCCGCCAATCGCCGCGGCCTGCCAGGAAAACTGCGTCAGCATCAGCAGGCCCGCGAGAATGGCGGCGCTGAACAATACCTGCGCCGCCCCGACGCCAAAAATGGATTGCCGCAGCTGCCACAGCTTAGCGGGGTTCAGCTCAAGCCCGATGATGAACATCAGGAATACCACGCCCAGTTCGGAGAAGTGGAGTATTTCATCCACATCGCTGATAAACCCAAGCCCCCAGGGGCCTATGGCAATCCCCGCCAGCAGGTAGCCCAGCACCGCGCCAATGCCAAGCCGTGCGGCAAGCGGTACCGCGACAACCGCGGCAAATAAAAACAGCACGCCGGCAAGGAGTAAATTCGAACCGTCCATTAACGTCCTCCCGCCGGAATCGGTGATGCCAGCCATTCGCCATAGGCTCTGGCGTGGCTCGCCAGCGCCTTCGGATCCTGCCGCCGCGCCCAGTAGACGATAATCGGGCTCATCCAGTGCATGCGGCACATCGCTGCCGTCAGCTCGAACGGCCGCAGGATATCGCTCATGGGATAACGGTTCAGCCCGTCATGGCGGTAAGCGCTCTCCGGCTCACCGGTGGTAATGACGCTCCGCCAGTACTTTCCCGCCAGCTGGTTGCCTCCCACCCCGCTGGAAAAGCCCCGGCTCAGCACGCGGTCCAGCCACTCTTTCATCAGCGCCGGACAGCTATAGGTATAAAGCGGATGCTGGAACACGATGACGTCATGCTGACGCAGCAGCTCCTGCTCGTAAGGAATGTCGATAAAGAAATCTGGATAGTGCGCGTAGAGATCGTGCACCGTTACGTTGCTGAGCTGTGTGGCCGGCTTAAGCAGTACCCGGTTCGCCACCGAGTCCTGTGATTCCGGATGGGCATACAGCAGCAGCACTTTCGCTGTCTGAGACATCACTCCCCTCCCGGTTCTGTTTTTGTGTATTGTTGTCGTTTTGGGCTACCATGGCGGCCCGGTGGGGAAAATGGCCCACACCTTACATTATCATAATGACAAATTAACATAGTCGGAACATACGGCGCTTCTATGATTGTTTTCTCCTCGTTACAAATTCGTCGCGGCGTGCGCGTCCTGCTGGATAACGCGACTGCTACCATCAACCCGGGCCAGAAAGTTGGGCTGGTCGGCAAAAACGGCTGCGGTAAATCCACCCTGCTGGCGCTGCTGAAAAACGAGATAAGCGCGGATGGCGGGAACTTTACCTTCCCGGGCAACTGGCAGCTCGCCTGGGTGAACCAGGAGACGCCCGCGCTGAGCGAGCCCGCGCTCGACTATGTTATCGACGGCGACCGCGAATACCGCAGGCTGGAGGCGGAGCTCAACACCGCCAACGAGCGCAACGACGGTCACGCCATCGCGACCGTCCACGGCAAGCTCGACGCCATCGACGCCTGGACCATTCGCTCCCGCGCCTCCAGCCTGCTGCACGGTCTGGGCTTCAGCAACGAACAGCTTGAGCGCCCGGTCAGCGACTTCTCGGGCGGCTGGCGTATGCGCCTTAACCTGGCGCAGGCGCTGATCTGCCGCTCTGACCTGCTGCTGCTCGATGAACCGACCAACCACCTCGATCTCGATGCGGTTATTTGGCTGGAGAAGTGGCTTAAGAGCTATCAGGGCACTCTGATTCTGATCTCCCACGACCGCGACTTCCTCGACCCGGTGGTGGATAAAATCATTCATATCGAACAGCAAAGCATGTTCGAGTACACCGGTAACTACAGCTCGTTCGAGCGCCAGCGCGCGACGCGCCTCGCCCAGCAGCAGGCGATGTATGAAAGCCAGCAGCAGCGCGTAGCGCACCTGCAGAGCTTTGTGGATCGCTTCAAGGCCAAAGCGTCAAAAGCCAAGCAGGCCCAGAGCCGCATCAAGATGCTGGAACGCATGGAGATGATCGCTCCGGCGCACGTGGATAACCCGTTCCACTTCAGCTTCCGCGCGCCGGAAAGCCTGCCGAACCCGCTGCTGAAGATGGAAAAAGTGAGCGCGGGCTATGGCGATCGCATTATTCTCGACTCCATCAAGCTCAACCTGGTACCGGGCTCGCGTATCGGCCTGCTGGGGCGCAACGGCGCCGGTAAATCAACGCTCATCAAACTGCTGGCGGGCGAGCTTAACCCGGTCAGCGGCGAAATCGGGCTGGCGAAGGGCATCAAGCTTGGCTACTTCGCCCAGCATCAGCTGGAATTTTTACGCGCCGATGAATCTCCCATTCAGCACCTGGCGCGCCTGGCGCCGCAGGAGATGGAGCAGAAGCTGCGCGACTACCTTGGCGGCTTCGGCTTCCAGGGGGATAAGGTCACCGAAAATACCGCGCGTTTCTCCGGCGGTGAAAAAGCCCGCCTGGTGCTGGCGCTGATCGTCTGGCAGCGTCCGAACCTGCTGCTGCTCGATGAACCTACAAACCACCTGGATCTCGACATGCGTCAGGCGCTGACCGAAGCGCTGATTGAGTTCGAAGGCGCGCTGGTTGTCGTTTCGCACGATCGCCACCTGATCCGCTCCACCACCGACGATCTCTATCTGGTGCACGGCGGCAAGGTGGAGCCGTTTGACGGCGATCTGGAGGATTACCAGCAGTGGCTGACGGACGTGCAGAAGCAGGAAAACCAGCCGGAAGAAGCGGCGAAAGACAACGCCAACAGCGCCCAGGCGCGTAAAGACCAGAAGCGCCGCGAGGCCGAGCTGCGCACCCAGACTCAGCCGCTGCGTAAAGAGATTGCCCGTCTTGAAAAAGAGATGGAAAAGCTCAACGCCACGCTCGCTACCGTTGAAGAGAAGCTGGGCGACAGCGAACTGTATGACCAGAGCCGTAAAGCCGAACTGACCGACTGCCTGCAAACCCAGGCGAAAGCCAAATCCAGCCTCGAAGCGTGTGAGATGGCCTGGCTGGACGCGCAGGAACAGCTGGAAGCCATGCTGCAGGCCGACTAACACGCCGGGAGGGTTATGCGTTTCGATACTACGAGCGAGATTACATTCCGCAAGCTCAGCATCTTCATGACGTTTATGGAGAAGGGCAATATCGCGCGTACCGCCGAAACGCTGGGCCTGAGCGGCGTCAGCGTACACCGGGCGCTGCATACCCTGGAAGAGAATGTCCGCTGCCCCCTCTTTACCCACAAAGGGCGTAACCTGATTGCCCTTCCCTCGGCGTGGACGCTGCTGGAGTATTGCCAGGAAGTAATGCAGGTGATGGAGCGCGGGCTGGAAGAGTCGCGCAAGGTCGCCGGCATCGGTCAGGGCCGGTTACGCGTCGGCACGCTCTACTCGCTGACGCTGGAAACCGTGCCGCGCCTGATAATGGGTATGAAGCTGCGCCGTCCGGATCTGGAAATGGATCTAACCATGGGCTCCAACGAAACGTTGCTGCACATGCTGGACGACGGCACGCTGGACGCCATTTTAATCTCCATCTCCGAGAGCGATATCGACCGCAACAGCCTCGAAGTGCTGCCCCTGTTCCACGACGATATTTTCCTTGCCGCGCCTGCCTCTGCCACGCTCGATACCAGCGGCCCCGCCGATCTGCGCGACTATAAAGACCGCAAGTTTGTTGCCCTCGCGGAAGGGTTTGCCACGTATGCGGGGTTTCAGGAGGCGTTTCATATCGCCGGATTCGAACCGGAGATTGTGACGCGCGTGAACGACATCTTTTCGATGCTGAGCCTGGTGCAGGCGGGGGTTGGCTTTACGCTGATGCCGGGCAGGATGAAGAAGGTGTACGAAAATTCGGTGCAGCTGCTGAAGCTGGCGCAGCCGTACCAGATGCAGCAGCTGATTGCGATCGTCTTTGCCCGCAACCGCGAGCAGGATCCGAGCCTGCGGGCATTAGCCGCCGAGGGGCGGATGTATGCGCGTAGCCTGCAGGAGGATGCGTGACGTATTGCCCGGCCGCGCCTTGCCGGGCAAAAACTTACCGCTGAAGCCGTCCCGCCAGATGCACCGCCACGTCCACGCCGCTGCGCTCCAGCGAAATTGACTCCCCTTCCCACGAAGCCTGTCGCGTCAGGCAGGTCAGCACGCCGCCGGGAGGCATTTCAATCGCCAGCCTTGCGTCACGCTCGTTAGCCGAAATCACCGCTTCCTGCCAGCGCACGGTGCGCGCCATGTTCATCACCAGATCGTCGGCAATGCTTTCCGGCTGCCAAAGCACGCGCCCGGTGCTGCCGCTCAGGTACGTGCAGCGCGGGCGTGAAAGCGTGACCGAGCTAAACGCCGCCGCCAGCTTCTGCGCCGGCTCCGCCAGCAGCTCGCAGTGCGACGGCACGCTAACGGCCAGCCGCTTCGCTTTGCTCGCGCCTTTTTCCAGGGCGCGTTTTGCCACCAGCGCCATCCCTTCATCGGATCCGGCAATGACGATCTGCGTTTCGGCATTCAGGTTGGCAATGTACGTTCCGCTACCTTCGATAAGCTGTTCCACCTGCGGCAGGGTTAAGCCCATGATTGCCGTCAGGCCGTAGCCGTGCGGCCAGGCCTGTTCCATCAGATCGCCGCGCAGCGCCACCAGCTTCAGCGCGTCCGTAAATTCCAGCGCGCCCGCCACCACCGCCGCGGGATAAGCGCCAATCGATAAACCGCTAACGATGTCAGGCGACACGCCGCGTCGCTCCAGCTCGCGCGCCCACGACACGCCGGCAATTAACAGCGAAAGCTGCACCGCGCGGGTGTGGGTTAACGAGGCTGCGCTGTCCAGGGTATCAACTTCCGCACCCAGCACGTCACGAGCCTGTTCCAGCTCCGTACCCGGCAGGTTTTGCAGCATACCTTCATGCTGCGTGCCCTGGCCCGGAAAAGTAAACAGTATTTTCATCACTCCTCCCTGCGCCATGGATCTGCCACCAGGCGTGGCCCACGGCGGGTTTTCAGCAGCGTTTTACCGTCGCGCAGCCACTCCGCCAGCGCGAATCCGCCTTCCGGCGTATCCACCTGCGTATCCGCCCGGCACAGCGCGCGCCCGAGCTGAAGCTGCCAGCCAGCAAAAGCGTCAGGGGAAACGGCGTGCGGAGCGCGGATCAGCAGGTCGAGATCGCTGTCGGCATGGATCACCGGAATACCGGTCGCCAGCGCGTAGCCGGTGCTGCCGGTAATGCCCCACGTCCACGGCCACGACTGCTGAGCAAGCTGAAGCGCCACCTGTACCGGCGGCTGGGTTACAAACGGCGAACGCAGCAGATCGGCGGTGACGCACAGGTCTTCAGGTGAAACCACGCGCAGCACGTTCCCGGGCTTCACCCATCCGGCCGCCCGCTGGTCGCGGCGCAGTCCGCGCACGCCAACGGGAATACGGCCGTCGTTATCAACATCACGCCGTACCACCACCGGCAGGCCGGCATGCCAGGCAGATTCAACCCAGGATTCGGTAATACCTTCCAGCGCGTCGCGCGAGGTAAGCCAGATGAGGTCGTGGGGGCGTAATGTTGTGGTCATAATTACATTCCTGAAGTCAGCGAGATAAACAGCGGCAGCGACAGGATACACAGTACGGAGCTTAACAGCAGCACGGCTTCTGCATCCGGCGACTGCACGCCAAAGCGGTTACCGAACACCACGCCGAAGAAGCCCGCGGACAGCGCAATCATCAGGATGGCGGTGATCGCCACGGAGCCGTGCAGACCGAAGATTAAAACGATACCCCAGGCAATCGCCGGCTGGATCAGCAGCTTGGCGATGGTGGAGGTGATCACCATAGTGTTGATCTGGAGCTTACGGGCAGAGAGGATCACGCCGGTCAGGAACAGCGCCGCCGCGGTCGCGGACAGCCCCAGCGGTTTAATTGCTGCCAGCACCAGTTCCGGCATTTTGATGCCGATAGCGGACAGGATCACACCCAGCAGCGGGCCCATCACGATCGGTTTTTTTATGGAGCGCCACATCAGCACCGGCAGCATGGAGAGCGTTGAGCCGGAGCTATTGCCCTCGGCGCGCGCTTTTTCACGCTCCAGAATAAGCAGGCAGAACGGGGTCATCAGCACGGAACCGCAGGCGATAGAGACCGCAACGGACAGTGAGGTGGAAGAACTTTCGCCCAGCACGCTGCCCAGAATCGGCAGGCCAAGCGCCGCATAGTTTGGCAGCGCGACGGTGAGCGTCAGCACGGCCGCATCCTGCGGGGATTTTTTAAATACTTTCGTCGCGAGGAAGTAGATAGCCGCATAGGTGATCCACATCGCCAGCGTCAGCACCAGGATCAGCGGCGACTGCGCCACGATGCCGGTCCACGGGGTTTGCACGGTGGCGCTAAACAGCGCGGCCGGAAGCGCAAAATCCATGACGAAAATATTCAGCAGGGAAACATTTTTGTTATCGACCATCTTTGCCTTACCGGCCCAGAATCCCAGCAGCATGATGACGAAAATCGGTGCAAGAGCATGAACAATTACGTAAGTCATAAATCACCTGTAGTAAAAAAGTTTAAGCACTGACGCGATGTTTATTATTTTCAGGATGCAGACACCCACGCGGGCGCAGCGTGCGTGCCCACGGGGTGTTGCATCTGGCAGGTCTCTTTTTACTTACCAGCTGGCTCGCATACGTTCGCGTACGAGCGCCGAGCTGCGGCGGTTGTCAGCACCCAGACGGCTTTTCAGCGTGGTGTCCTGACGAGCGTCACTGATGGCCTGTTGCAGGGTGGTTTTCACCAGCGTCAGATCGTTATCGGATGGGGCATCCGGGTTGCTGATATCCAGCAGGTCGGAAAGCAGCCCCAGCGTGGCGTAGTTGCTGATGTCGTACGCCATTGGCGGAATGGTTGCCGCCAGTTTTTCCAGCGCGTCGACGGTACGCAGCGTAATGCGCGCCGCAGACTCTTTGCCCATCGCGTGGATCAGCACGCCCTTATCGTTAAAGGCAATCAGACGGTTAGCCTGGTAGCCGTGCGCCAGAAACGCGCCGGACATTGCCTTACCGACGATAAGACCAATCACCGGATGACCCGCCAGACGCGCGTTGGCGTAGGCGGCCGCGGCTCCCGCGAGCGCCTGGTGGATACCAAACGCCTCTTCGCGACGGCCATAGGCCTGGCTTGGGACGTCGATCACCGCCACAATCGGGCGCTTAACGGCTTTATCAGCATCTGCCGCTACGGTTTCGCTGACCACTTTTGCCAGCGTCCAGCCTTCCAGCAGACCTACTTCCCCTTTCGCCGCGCGCGGGAAGTGGTTGTTGGCATCCGGCACCACGGCGACAAAACGCACCGTTTCACCGTTCAGCTCGCCGTCTGCCGCCTGCACGGACGGGCACAGCCCCTCAATACGTTTGGCGTTCGGGGCGAGCGTTTCCAGCCAGCGTTCGCCACGGCTTATTGCGTTATTCATCATTTCACCTCCCGGGCAAAAAGCGCTTTAATCTGTTCGGCATCGGCCTGCTTGCGGGTGTCGAAATTCGTCAGACGGTTCAGGTAATCGTCATAGTTATCGGTGCGATGCTTCGCCGGTACGCCTTTCGCGATGGCCTCGTTCATCGCGGCTTTCACCGCGTTCACGCCGTCGCCTACCAGCGCGTCCACCAGCCCGCTTTCATAGCGCACTTCGCCGCCGGTCATGCTCCAGATAAACGGACGGTCGCGGGAGTCGTACTCTTCAATGCCCGCTTCCTGCTCGATAACCTGCGGGCCGTTGAGGCCGAGACGCGCTTCGCGGGTCACAATCAGGTAGCTGCACAGCGCCGCGGCGATAGACATCCCGCCGAAGCAGCCCACGGTTCCGGCCACAATCCCGACGACCGGGGTATAACGACGCAGGTCAACGATCGCGGCGTGGATATCGGCAATTGCCGCCAGGCCAAGGTTCGCTTCCTGCAGGCGCACGCCGCCGGTTTCGAGGCACAGTACCGCCTGCGTTGGAATGCCGTTGCGGTTATCTTCCGCCGCCAGCTCCAGCGCCGCCGCCATTTTGGCGCCGGAAACTTCGCCCATGCTGCCGCCCTGGAAGGTACCTTCAATCGCCACGACTACCGCTGGCTGGCCGTTGATGGTCCCTTTCGCGACCACCATGCCGTCATCGGCCTGCGGAACAATCCCCTGTGGCCCAAGCCACGGAGAGATAATGCCTTCAAACGGATCCAGCAGTTCGCGGTAGCTGCCCTCGTCGAGCAGCGCCTGCGCACGCTGGCGCGCTTTTAATTCGATAAAGCTGCTGTCATCACGCATGGCTCACCCCTTCAAACACCTGTTCAATACGAATGCGCGCCACGCCCGGCGTCGCGCCGAAGTCGTGGATGGTCAGTTTGCCTGCGGGCAGGCTGCTGACGGTTTCCAGGCGGCTGAACAACGCCTCCCAGCGTCCGCGGCTGTTGTCGACGGAGGTGGTGATATCAACGGTCAAGGTCTGGCCCGGTTCGGCGGTGAAGAGCACCTCCATATCCCCGGAGCCGACGACGCCTGCCAGCGCCCTGCCGCTTACTTCGCGGCGGGCGGGCACGGTCAATGTAATTTTTTCCATAACATCCTCTTAATGCTTTGAATATGGCGTTTCGACGCGATCGAGAAACAGCGTGGCCGCAAGCAGGTCTGCGGCGCCGCCCGGTGAGGCGTTAAGCGTTAGCATCTGGCGGTCTAACTGCGCCAGCGCCTGCTGCCCCGCGAGCGTTGCGCATCCACCGGCGTTCAGCACCGCCCGGGCGCCGTTCTGCATGGCGTCCAGCCCCTCCATTCCGGCGCGCGACAGCACGCAGGTATCGGTGAGCGAGGTCATGATTGCCATCAGCGCGTCGAGTCTGGCGTTCGTTTCGCTGCTGCCGTTAAGGCGGCTCAGGCGAAGCTGCGGCAGCGCGCGCTGCATGATGTGCGGAAACGCCTGCTGCGCCTCTTCACGCGCGCCGGGCACGCGGTAGCGGTGCGTGGCGCGTAACCCCTTGCTGAACACCTTCGGTGCCGCATCGTCCGGGAGTTTTGCCAGCCGGGCGGCGGTGTTAGCGACGGCCTGCGCGCTGGCATCACCGCCCAGCATCGCCACCGCGCTCACCAGCAGCCCCAGCGCCCAGATCGCGCCACGGTGGGTGTTTACGCCGTCGGTAGCGGCCATCATCTGCCGCTCGCCGTCGCGCCCCAGGCGCCCAACGGTTTGCCGGAGGGCAATATCCGCCGGACGCTGCCAGCTTTGCTGCGCCAGCGCCTGAAACGTGGGAGTCAGGCTGTGCGCGGAGCGCTCCATCAGCGCAAGCGATAAATCGTGGTGCGCGCCGTTCCCCCGACTGTCCACCAGACCGGGTTTCGGGCTTAAACGTGCTTCGTCAATCAGACACTGCGTGGCGGTTCGCGCCAGCCATTCGGCACCGCCTTCAACCTGGATCCGGGGCAGAAGTTTCATTACCAGCTCCGGAATTTCGCAGGTGGGTTGTACAGGCCGCCGGACCACTCAACGAGGTCGGCCACGCTGCCCGCCGCCAGCAGAGAGCGGGTGGCATCGGTGCGGCGAATACCCATATCTTCCGGATAGACCACTTTGCCGCTCTGGCGCAGTTCCGCCACGCGTTTGGCATCCACGCCCAGACCGATATCGGTGATGCCCGCCACGGCGGCGACCATGGCGCGACGCTCTTCCAGATCTTTCGCCCGGTAGAGGTAAGCAATCCCCTCTTCCGTCAGCACGTGGGTAACGTCATCGCCGTAAATCATGACCGGCGCCAGCGGCATGCCGGAGGCTTTCGCGACGTCAACGGCGTCCAGTTTTTCCACGAAGGTTGGCTTCACGCCCGCCTGGAAGGTTTCCACCATCTGCACGACCAGTTTTTTACCGCGCTGCATTGGGTCAGGCTCGGTGATCATGTTCAGCCAGGCCGGCGTGGCGTGGCGGCGACCGTGCGGATCGTGGCCCATGTTTGGCGCGCCGCCGAAGCCGGAGAGGCGACCGCGGGTGACGGTTGAGGAGTTAGCGTAGCCATCAACCTGCAGCGTAGAGCCGATAAACATATCTACCGCGTACTGGCCTGCCAGCTGGCAGAAGGCGCGGTTGGACCGCATGGAGCCGTCGGCACCGGTAAAGAACACGTCCGGACGGGCGCGAATGTACTCTTCCATCCCCAGCTCGCCGCCGAAGCAGTGCACGCTTTCCACCCAGCCGCTTTCGATTGCCGGGATCAGCGTCGGATGCGGGTTCAGGGTCCAGTGTTTACAGATTTTGCCCTTCAGGCCGAGCTGTTCGCCGTAGGTTGGCAGCAGCAGCTCAATCGCCGCGGTGTTAAAGCCAATCCCGTGGTTGAGGGACTGCACCTGGTGTTCAGCGTAGATGCCTTTAATCGCCATCATCGCCATCAGGATGTGTTCCTGTTTAATCAGGCGCGGGTCGCGGGTGAAGAGCGGCTCAATGAAGAACGGCTTGTCCGCCACCACCACGTAATCGATCCACGAGCCAGGAATATCGACGCGCGGCAGGTCGCACTCGTCGTCCACCAGCTCGTTCACCTGTGCGATGACGATGCCGTCGTGGAACGCGGCGGCTTCCACCAGCGCCGGCGTATCTTCGGTACTCGCCCCGGTGTAGAGGTTACCCTTGCGGTCCGCTTTAAACCCGGCAATCAGCGCCACGTTTGGCGAAAGGTCGACGTAGAGGCGTGAGTAAAGTTCGATGTAGGTGTGAATCGCACCGATTTCGAGCTGGCCATCTTCCAGCAGCTGCGAAATGCGCAGGCTTTGGGTACCGGAGAAGGAAAAGTCCAGCTTGCGGGCGATGCCTTTCTCAAAGATATCCAGATGTTCGCTGCGCCCGACGCTCGGCATGATCATATGCAGGTCGTGAACAATTTGCGGGTTCACTTCAGCCAGTGAACGGGAAAGAAAATCCGCCTGCTTCTGGTTATTGCCTTCCAGAACGACTTTGTCGCCTGGTGCGATCAGTTTTTCCAGCATGGCGACAAGATCGCCGGTTGGCAGTACCTTGCCCTGCACCGGTACGGATGCCAGACGACGCGCTTTCTCGCTGCGTCGGGTGTTCCATTGCCGGGTGGGTGTTTGCCCAGATAACATTATTAACCTCCTGATTCAGCACATCATTCTGATTTGCTTAACGTTGAGTAAAGTGTGCGCTCTGGTGATAAAGGCATCAATTAAGCGTAGGAGTGAATCATTAGCTTGAGAGTAATAAACAAGGTAAGGAAATGTGATCGGGATCAGTTCATGTTTCGGAAAAACGGGCTAAACGGGGTACAATTCGGAAGGTATAGTTAATTTCTGACAAGAATCAGCATCGCCCTTA
The DNA here is from genome assembly GCF_026627565.1 of Enterobacter cloacae complex sp. 2022EL-00788. Taxonomy (NCBI): domain Bacteria; kingdom Pseudomonadati; phylum Pseudomonadota; class Gammaproteobacteria; order Enterobacterales; family Enterobacteriaceae; genus Enterobacter; species Enterobacter cloacae complex sp. 2022EL-00788. The sequence goes on from NZ_JAPNMC010000018.1 coordinate 47,438, forward strand.
TGACCCAAATCATTCCCTCAGACTTCGACATTGCAGCCGAAGAGAGCGCCGAGTTCGTGCCCATGCGCGGTGTGGCTAACCCCCACCTGCAAACCATGCTCCCGCGCCTGATCCGCCGCAAGGTGCAGTTCAACCCCCACTGGCAGCGCATTGACCTGCCGGACGGTGACTTTTTGGATCTTGCCTGGAGCGAAGCGCCAGAACAGGCCAGGCATAAACCCCGTCTGGTGGTGTTTCACGGTCTGGAGGGCAGCCTGCACAGCCCTTACGCGCACGGCCTCATCGAGGCGGCAAAGGCCCGCGGCTGGCTTGGGGTGGTGATGCACTTTCGCGGATGCAGCGGCGAGCCAAATCGGCAAAAACGCATTTATCACTCGGGTGAAACCGAGGACGGCACCTGGTTCCTGCACTGGCTGAGAGACAATTTTGGCGCGGCGCCAACGGCAGCGGCGGGATATTCGCTGGGGGGTAACATGCTGGCCTGCCTGCTGGCGAAGGAGAGCGACGCGGTGCCGCTGGACGCGGCGGTTATTGTCTCCGCGCCGTTTATGCTGGAGCAGTGCAGCTATCATATGGAAAAGGGGTTTTCGCGGGTTTATCAGCGGTATCTGCTCAACCTGCTGAAGGCTAACGCCGCGCGCAAGCTGAAGGCCTATCCGGACACGCTGCCCGTCACGCTGCAACAGCTCAAACGCGTGAAGCGCCTGCGCGAGTTTGATGATTTGATCACCTCAAAGATCCACGGATTTGCCGATGCAATTGACTATTACCGTCAGTGCAGCGCCATGCCTTTGCTGAATCAAATCACGAAACCCACGCTGATTATCCACGCCAAAGATGACCCGTTTATGGATCATCACTCGATCCCCGCCCCTGACTATCTGCCGGATAACGTGGAGTATCAGCTCACCGAGTTCGGCGGGCATGTGGGCTTTGTTGGCGGCACGCTGCGTCGGCCAAAAATGTGGCTTGAGACGCGCATACCCGACTGGTTAACGGCCTATCTGGATGGTAAAAAATGATTATTCCCTGGCAGGATCTCTCTCCCGAAACGCTCGATAACCTGATTGAAAGCTTTGTCTTGCGCGAAGGCACCGATTATGGTGAACATGAACGTTCGCTTGAACAAAAGGTCAACGATGTTAAGCGCCAGCTTAAGAGCGGCGACGTGGTGCTGGTATGGTCCGAACTGCATGAGACGGTCAATATTATGCCCCGCAACGCGTTTCATGGCTGATCTTTAAACCTTTCCAGTCAGGGAGTTGCTATGTCTGCCAGACATCCGGTTATTGCCGTTACGGGTTCGAGCGGGGCGGGAACCACCACCACCAGCCTCGCCTTTCGCAAGATCTTCGCACAGCTGAATTTACGGGCGGCAGAGGTGGAAGGCGACAGCTTTCACCGCTACACGCGCCCGGAGATGGACATGGCCATCCGCAAGGCGCGCGATCTGGGTAAACACATTAGCTACTTCGGACCGGAGGCCAATGACTTCGGCCTGCTGGAGCAAACCTTTCGTGAATACGGGCAGAGCGGTACCGGACAGTCCCGCAAGTATCTGCACACCTACGATGAAGCCGTGCCCTGGAATCAGGTGCCGGGCACGTTCACGCCCTGGCAGCCCCTCCCGGAACCGACTGACGTGCTGTTTTATGAAGGATTGCACGGCGGCGTGGTCACGCCACAGCACGACGTGGCGCGCCATGTGGATTTGCTGGTGGGCGTGGTGCCGATTGTTAACCTTGAGTGGATCCAGAAGCTGACGCGTGACATCAGCGAGCGCGGGCACTCTCGCGAGGCGGTGATGGACTCGGTGGTACGTTCCATGGAAGATTACATCAACTTCCTGACGCCACAGTTTTCCCGAACCCATATTAACTTCCAGCGCGTCCCTACCGTAGACACCTCAAACCCGTTCGCCGCAAAAAGCATTCCGTCGCTGGACGAGAGCTTCGTGGTGATCCACTTCCGCAATCTGGAAGGCATCGACTACCCGTGGCTGCTGGCGATGCTGCAGGGTTCATTTATTTCGCATATGAATACGTTAGTGGTGCCGGGCGGAAAAATGGGGCTGGCGATGGAGCTGATCATGACGCCGCTGGTACAGCGGTTGATGGAAGGGAAGCAGATCGCATAATCATATCCCCTCTCCTGCGGGAGAGGGTTAGGGTGAGGGCATCAACACGCAGATGCCCCCTGAATCACGCCTCGATCACTTCATACGAATGCGTGATGTTCACCGCTTTCTCCAGCATTAACGCCACCGAGCAGTACTTCTCCGCGGAGAGGTCCACCGCGCGGGACACCGCCGCGTCCTTCAGCGCTTTACCGGTGACCACAAAGTGCAGATTGATGTGCGTAAACAGGCGTGGCGCCTCTTCACGACGTTCTGACGTCAGCTTCACTTCACAATCGGTCACTTCATGACGGCCTTTTTGCAGGATCGACACCACGTCGATAGCGCTGCATCCACCCGCGGCCATCAGCACCATTTCCATAGGGCTTGGGGCTTTATCGCCGGAGTTGCCATCCATCAAAACCTGATGCCCGGAAGCGGACTCGCCCAGGAACGTTAACCCTTCAACCCATTTCACGCGCGCTTGCATATTCACTCACTCCAACGTTGCATTTTTTATGACAGATTACGTGTACGTTACATTTCTCGCAACGGAAGGCGACCTGCGTCATGCTGAAGCGAGACACCAGGAGACACGCGGCGAAAGCTATGCTAAAACACTCTGGATGCTACAGTAATACATTGACGTTACACATGTATGCAGAGGACATCAAACTTTACTGGCTGCGAAACGTTACGACAGCCGACTTCCCAGGTATGGGTAAGAATTCGATTGCAACCCCAGAGTCCGGATGCATCTTATGACTCTGGTGACAGCTTATAACAGAGGATAACAGCGCATGGTGCTTGGCAAACCGCAAACAGACCCGACTCTCGAATGGTTCTTGTCTCATTGCCACATTCATAAGTACCCATCAAAGAGCACGCTGATTCACCAGGGTGAAAAAGCGGAAACGTTGTATTACATCGTTAAAGGCTCGGTGGCCGTGCTGATCAAAGATGAAGAAGGGAAAGAGATGATCCTTTCTTATCTGAACCAGGGCGATTTTATCGGTGAACTGGGCCTGTTTGAAGAAGGCCAGGAACGTAGCGCCTGGGTTCGTGCAAAAACAGCATGTGAAGTGGCTGAAATTTCTTACAAGAAATTCCGTCAGCTGATTCAGGTTAACCCTGACATCCTGATGCGTCTTTCTTCCCAGATGGCGCGCCGTCTGCAGGTGACCTCTGAGAAGGTAGGCAACCTGGCCTTCCTGGACGTGACCGGCCGTATCGCGCAGACCCTGCTGAACCTGGCGAAACAGCCAGACGCCATGACCCACCCTGACGGCATGCAAATTAAAATTACCCGCCAGGAAATTGGTCAGATCGTCGGTTGTTCCCGTGAAACAGTGGGCCGTATCCTGAAGATGCTGGAAGATCAGAACCTGATCTCTGCCCACGGTAAAACTATCGTGGTCTACGGAACCCGTTAATTCCGGCCAAACGGCGTGCCGCCGCAGGGCGGCACGCCGTTTTTGTCTCTACTCCTCATGTGGCGCAGGCTGATCTATCACCCGGAAGTTAACTACGCACTGCGACAAACGCTGGTGCTGTGTCTTCCCGTGGCCGTGGGCCTGCTCCTCGGACACCTGCAGCAAGGCCTGCTGTTTTCCCTCGTTCCCGCCTGCTGCAACATTGCCGGTCTGGACACGCCGCATAAACGCTTTTTCAAACGCCTGATCGTCGGTGGCTGCCTGTTTGCCGGCTGTAGCCTTGCCGTCCAGCTCCTGCTGGCCCGGGACATTCCCCTGCCGCTGATCCTGACCGTGCTGGCGATGACACTCGGCGTGACCGCCGAAATCAGCTCGCTGCACGCCCGCCTCCTTCCCGCGTCGCTGATCGCCGCCATCTTCACCTTAAGCCTGGCGGGCAATATGCCGGTGTGGGAGCCGTTGCTGATCTACGCCCTCGGCACGCTATGGTACGGGCTGTTTAACTGGTTCTGGTTCTGGCTGTGGCGGGAACAGCCGATGCGCGAATCCCTCAGCCTGCTCTACCGTCAGCTGGCGGAGTATTGCGAAGCGAAATATACCCTGCTGACGCAGCACACCGATCCGGAAAAATCGCTGCCGCCGCTGCTGGAGCGCCAGCAAAAGGTGGTGGATCTGATAAGCCAGTGCTACCAGCAGCTGCACATGCTCGCCGCCAGCCAAAACCAGGAATACAAGCGGCTGCTGCGTATCTTCCAGGTCGGGCTGGATTTGCAGGAGCATATCTCCGTCAGCCTTCACCACCCGGAAGAGGTGCAGAAGCTGGTGGAGCGCAGCCACGCGGAGGCGGTGATCCGCTGGAACGCACAGACCGTTGCGGCGCGCCTGCGGGTGCTGGCGGACGATATTCTCTATCACCGCTACCCGACGCGCTTTACCATGGACAAACAGCTCGGCGCGCTGGAGAAGATTGCGCGTCAGCACCCGGATAACCCGGTCGGCCAGTTTGCCGCCTGGCATTTCAGCCGTATCGCCCGGGTGCTGCGCACCCAGCGCCCGCTGTACGCCCGCGACCTGATGGCGGACAAGCAAAAGCGGCTCCCGCTGCTGCCTGCCCTGAAAAGCTATCTGTCGCTGAAGTCAGCCGCCCTGCGTAACGCCGCCCGGATAAGCGTGATGCTGAGCGTCGCCAGCCTGATGGGCATGGCCCTGCACCTGCCGAAACCCTACTGGATCTTAATGACCGTGCTGTTTGTCACCCAGAACGGCTACGGCGCCACGCGGGTACGTATTCTGCACCGGGCGGGAGGCACCATGGCGGGGCTGATTATCGCGGGCGTGACGCTGCACTTCCACGTGCCGGAGGGCTACACGCTGGCCGGCATGCTGGCCATTACCCTGGTGAGCTACCTGATTATCCGCAAAAACTACGGCTGGGCGATGGTGGGCTTTACGGTGACGGCGGTATATACCCTGCAGCTGCTCACGCTAAACGGGGAACAGTTTATTATCGCCCGGCTGGTCGATACGCTGATTGGCTGCCTGATCGCCTTTGGCGGCATGGTCTGGCTGTGGCCGCAGTGGCAGAGCGGGCTGCTGAGGCAGAACGCCCACGACGCGCTGGAGGCCGACCAGCGTGCGATTCGCCTGATCCTGAGCGACGATCCGCAGCCTTCCCCGCTGGCCTACGAGCGGATGAAGGTCAACCAGGCGCACAACGCCCTGTTCAACTCCCTCAACCAGGCCATGCAGGAGCCAGGCTTTAACGCACACTATCTGGCGGACATGAAGCTGTGGGTAACGCACAGCCAGTTCATCGTCGAGCATATTAACGCCATGACCACGCTGGCGCGCGAGCACACGATGCTGACGCCGGATCTGGCGCAGCGCTATTTGCAGTCGTGTGAAATTGCGCTGCAGCGCTGCCAGCAGCGTCTGGAGTATGACGCGCCGGGCGAGTCGGGAGAAACGAATATACTGGAAGCGCCGGAGACGCTGACCCACGGGCCGATGAGCACCCTGGAGCAGCATTTGCAGCGCGTGCTGGGGCATCTGAACACCATGCACACCATTTCGTCGGTGGCATGGCGCCAGCGTCCGCATCACGGGATTTGGTTAACCCGCAGGCTGAAGCGGACGGCGTATTAACCTTTTACAATCTTCGCGACCGCCGCTGCAAAACGGCTTAACCCGTCTTCAATATCTTTCTCTTCCACCACCAGCGACGGCGCAAAGCGCATGACGTCCGGCCCCGCGTTGAGCACCATAACGCCTTCATGCGCGGCAGCGTGCAGGAAATCGCGCGCGCGGCCTTTGTACTGCGGCTTTAGCTCCGCGCCAATCAACAGCCCCATCCCGCGGATCTCGCTGAAGACGTCATACTGGTCGTCAATCTGCTGAAGGTGCTTCACAAACCGTTCGCGCTTCGCGTTCACGCCGTTCAGAACGTCCGGCGTATTAATGATGTCGAATGCCGCGCCCGCCACGGCGCACGCCAGCGGATTACCGCCGTAGGTAGAGCCGTGCGAGCCGACGTGGAACGCGGAAGCGATATCCTGGGTGGTGAGCACCGCGCTGACCGGGAAACCGCCGCCGAGCGCTTTGGCGCTGGTCAGAATATCCGGCGTCACGCCGTAGTGCATATAGGCGAACAGATCCCCGGTACGCCCCATCCCGCTCTGGACTTCATCAAACACCAGCAGCGCCTGGTGCGCATCGCACAGCTCGCGCAGCCCTTTCAGGAATTCCGGCGTGGCCGCCGTCACGCCGCCTTCGCCCTGGATTGGCTCAACCACCACCGCGCAGGTGTGGTCGTCCATCACCGCTTTCACCGCGTGCAGATCGTTAAACGGCACGTGGATGATATCCGCAGGTTTCGGACCAAAGCCGTCGGAATACTTCGGCTGGCCGCCCACGGAAACGGTGAAGAAGGAACGGCCGTGGAAGGCGTTATGAAACGCGATGATTTTGGTTTTGTACGGGCTGTGGCGCGTAGTGGCGTAATAGCGCGCCAGCTTGAAGGCCGTTTCGTTGGCTTCGGTGCCGGAGTTCATAAACAGCACGCGCTCGGCAAAGGTCGCATCGATGATTTTACGCCCGAGACGCAGCGCCGGTTCGTTGGTGAAAACGTTGCTGGTGTGCCACAGGGTTTCGCCCTGGGTTTTCAGCGCCTCCACCAGCGCAGGATGGCAATGGCCCAGCGCCGTCACCGCAATGCCGCCCGCGAAATCAACGTACTCGTTACCCTGCTGATCCCAGACGCGGCTGCCTTTCCCCTTCACCGGGATAAACTCAGCCGGTGCATAAATCGGCAGGATCACTTCATCGAATGTCGCGCGGGTAATTGCTGGTTGTTCAGTTGCCATGTCATGACCATCCATTTTTATGTCACAGTGATTGTGAAAATATAATCACAAAATATGCATAAAAAATCACAGCAAGGCAACTGATATTCAGCGATTGAGGAAATTAGCCAGCAGCGCGTGCCCCTGCTCGCTGAGAATGCTTTCCGGGTGGAACTGCACGCCTTCGAGATCCCATTCCCGGTGGCGGATGCCCATGATCTCCTGCGTCTCGCTCCAGGCGGTAACCTCAAAACAGGCGGGTAGCGTTGGCGGGTCGATAACCAGAGAGTGGTAGCGCGTGACGGTTAACGGGTTATTTAACCCACTAAACACGCCCGTGCCGGTGTGGGTAACTGGTGAGGTTTTACCGTGCATTACCCTGGCAGCACGGACGATGGTGGCGCCAAACACCTGCGCAATGGCCTGGTGCCCCAGGCATACGCCAAGAATCGGCAGCCTGCCCGCGTAGTGGCGGATAGCGTCCAGCGAGATACCGGACTCTGACGGGGTGCACGGCCCCGGCGATATCACGATTTTTCGCGGCGCCAGCGTTTCAATGTCGGCCAGCGCGATGTCGTCGTTGCGGCGGACAACCACCTCTGCACCCAGCTCACAAAAATACTGGTAAAGGTTCCAGGTGAAGGAATCGTAGTTATCAATCAGCAAAATCATGGCGGCTCCCGAAAAAAATGCCGCCCTATTCTACTCAGATTCCCGCGCTTCGCTCACTACTTTGGCAAAGATGGCTTTCAGGTCGGTCAAATCCCCGGTTGCGCCGCTCTGGTTTGCCGCCACCCACTGCTCAGGATCGATATCGCGCCAGTCCAGGATGTAGCCGGCATGGATTGCCAGCTGTTCAAAGAATACGCGCTGCGCAATGCCGTTACCGCTCGCGAACGGATGTAGCATATTGATTTCACAATAGTAATGACTTATGCGTTCGATAAACGCCTCTTTCTGAAGGCCAACCAGATACCTGTCGCTTTCCAGCGCCGCCATCAGTTCATTTCCCATCGTCTCGATGTATTCGAAATGGCAGAAAGGGATCTCACCTTTAAAAATATCGTCGGTACGGAACTCGCCTGCCCGCTTCATCTCGCTGCGATACAGATGGCGGTGAATGTGGCACAGATGGGGCAAACCGGGTGCTGAAGGCCCAAGCTCCAGCGTATCAATGTGGGGTTCAGCAGGACCATGACCTTTTTCAAGGAGGCTGCTCGCCTGTAGATTGGTATTGCGCTGTCGCTCCCAGAGACGGGATTTTTGCTTGTCGGTGAGTTTTTTCACTAAACGCCTCCCTGAATAGTCCGTTTGCCACAAGTATAAGCAGCAAAACGCGCTTTCGCAGGGAGGGTAGTTTCACACGGGCAGGATCTGCCCGCGTGTGAAGGGTTACGGCAGCACTTTCGCGGAGAGGATCACCACCGGTTTTGACGGCACATTCTGATAAGGACCAACATCGTGGGTCTGCACCTGAGAGATCTTGTCCGCAACGTCCATGCCTTTCACCACCTTACCGAACACCGCGTAGCCGAAGTCGCGCTGGCCGTGGTCCAGGAAGGCGTTGTCCGCCACGTTGAGGAAGAACTGGCTGGTGGCGCTGTCTTTGTCCGCCGTACGCGCCATGGAGATGGTGCCGCGCTTGTTCAGCAGGCCGTTGTCTGCTTCATTTTTAATTGGCGGGTTAGGCTGTTTCTGCTGCATCTGCTCGTTAAAACCGCCGCCTTGAATCATAAAGCCCGGGATGACGCGGTGGAACGTGGTGTTGTTATAGAAACCACTGTTCACATAGTCGAGGAAGTTTTTCACAGAAACAGGGGCTTTCTGGCTATCCAGCTCCAGCTCAATATTCCCCGCAGAGGTTGTCAGCAGGACGTGGGGGTCTCCTTTTGCTGCCAGCGCAGCAGGGGAAACGGCAGAAAGAGCAAACACAGCTGCGACAGCCGCCAGTGTTGATTTGAGCATGAGAATTCCTTAACAAAGCGCAGTATAAAAAGCGAATGGCTTGATTCTAAAGAGCAGTATGAACCCAGACCAGTCTTTTACCTAATTTTACGAAATTGAAACAATTATTACCGCGCAAACGATTGTCCATCACGCGATTTAATGTGATCTTTATCACGATAAAGCCTGCAATTGTGCTCAAAATTTTCTGAAAAGATTTAATTAGATCACTTTCGAGACTAAAATCTGCCCGCTCAAACGCACTCACTGCGTTTTTCTTTACTTTTAACAGGCCAGACATGACTAACAGCAACCGCATCAAGCTCACATGGATCAGCTTCTTCTCTTACGCCCTAACCGGCGCGTTGGTGATCGTCACCGGGATGGTGATGGGAAATATCGCAGATTACTTCCAGCTGCCCGTTTCCAGCATGAGTAACACCTTTACCTTCCTGAACGCGGGGATCCTGATCTCTATTTTCCTTAATGCCTGGCTGATGGAAATCGTGCCGCTGAAAACGCAGCTGCGTTTCGGCTTTGTGCTGATGGTGGCCGCCGTGGCGGGCCTGATGCTGAGCCACAGCATCGCCCTGTTCTCTGCCGCCATGTTCGTGCTGGGCCTCGTGAGCGGTATCACCATGTCGATCGGTACGTTCCTGATCACCCATATGTATGAAGGCCGCCAGCGCGGCGCGCGTCTGCTGTTTACCGACTCCTTCTTCAGCATGGCCGGGATGATTTTCCCGATGGTCGCCGCGTATCTTCTCGCGCGCAGCATCGAATGGTACTGGGTGTACGCCTGCATTGGTCTGGTCTATGTTGCAATCTTCATTCTGACCTTCGGCTGTGACTTCCCGGTACTGGGCAAAAAAGCGCAGACCACCTCAGAGCCGGTTGCGAAGGAAAAATGGGGTATCGGCGTGCTGTTCCTCTCTATCGCCGCCCTGTGCTACATCCTGGGTCAGCTGGGCTTTATCTCGTGGGTACCGGAATACGCGAAAGGTCTGGGCATGAGCCTGAACGACGCGGGCAAACTGGTGAGCGATTTCTGGATGTCTTACATGTTCGGCATGTGGGCGTTTAGCTTCATCCTGCGCTTCTTCGACCTGCAACGTATTCTGACCGTGCTGGCGGGTCTGGCGACAGTGCTGATGTATCTGTTCATCAACGGCTCCCCGGAGCATATGCCATGGTTCATCCTGACCCTGGGCTTCTTCTCCAGCGCGATTTATACCTCGATCATCACCCTTGGCTCGCTCCAGACCAAAGTGGCCTCACCGAAGCTGGTGAACTTCGTGCTGACCTGCGGCACCATCGGCACCATGCTGACCTTCGTGGTCACTGGCCCGATCGTAGCGCACAGCGGCCCGCTGGCGGCGCTGCATACCGCTAACGGTCTGTACGCGGTGGTATTTATCATGTGCTTCGTGCTCGGCTTCGTGACCCGCCATCGCCAGCACATTACGGCAACCGCTACCCATTAATCGCCATCACCCCTTTGCGCCTGCAAAGGGGTGATTCCCCGCCTCGCCCGCCCTGCCCGCCGCGTTCTCAAAATCCACACAAATTTGTGCAAAAAACCAGCAAGCACAAAAATCGAACAATATCCGCCACTTATAAAAATCCTGACAAATCATACATATACCCCCTAAGGGGTAGGTGAAGGCGTATTTGATTTGCATCAATAAGTGCCCCTGCTGAATCGTTAAGGTAGGCAGTAATAGAAAAGAAATCGAGGCAAAAATGAGCAAAGTCAGACTCGCTATCATCGGTAACGGCATGGTCGGCCACCGCTTTATTGAGGATCTTCTTGATAAAGCCGATGCTGACCAGTTCGATATTACCGTGTTCTGTGAAGAACCCCGCAAGGCGTACGACCGTGTGCACCTGTCTTCCTACTTCTCCCACCATACCGCCGAAGAGCTATCCCTGGTGCGCGAAGGATTCTACGAGAAGCATGGCGTAAAAGTGCTGGTGGGCGAACGCGCTATCACCATCAACCGTCAGGAGAAAGTGATCCACTCCAGCGCCGGGCGTACGGTTTTTTACGATAAGCTGATTATGGCGACTGGCTCGTATCCGTGGATCCCGCCAATTAAAGGTTCGGACACCCAGGATTGCTTCGTTTACCGCACCATTGAAGATCTCAACGCCATTGAATCCTGCGCGCGCCGCAGCAAACGCGGTGCGGTTGTCGGCGGTGGTCTACTGGGCCTGGAAGCAGCGGGCGCGCTGAAAAACCTCGGCATTGAAACCCACGTCATCGAATTTGCCCCGATGCTGATGGCCGAACAGCTGGACCACATGGGTGGCGATCAGCTGCGCCGTAAGATTGAAAGCATGGGCGTGAAGGTTCACACCAGCAAAAACACCAAAGAGATCGTTCAGGAAGGCACCGAAGCGCGTAAAACCATGCGCTTTGCCGACGGCAGCGAGCTGGAAGTGGACTTTATCGTCTTCTCTACCGGTATTCGCCCGCGCGATAAGCTGGCCACTCAGTGCGGCCTGGCCGTTGCGCAGCGCGGCGGGATCATGATCAACGATACCTGCCAGACCTCCGATCCGGATATTTACGCTATCGGCGAGTGCGCCAGCTGGAATAACCGCGTGTATGGTCTGGTAGCGCCAGGGTACAAAATGGCGCAGGTCGCCGTTGACCATATCCTCGGCAGCGAAAACGCCTTCACCGGCGCAGACATGAGCGCCAAGCTGAAGCTGCTGGGCGTGGACGTGGGCGGTATTGGCGATGCGCACGGCCGCACCCCGAACTCCCGCAGCTACGTCTATCTGGACGAAAGCAAAGAAGTCTATAAACGTCTCATCGTCAGCCAGGACAACAAAACCCTGCTCGGTGCGGTGCTGGTGGGCGATACCAGCGACTTCGGCAACCTGCTCCAGCTGGTGCTGAACGCCATTGAGCTGCCGGAAAACCCGGACGCGCTGATCCTTCCGGCCCACGCTTCCAGCGGCAAACCGTCTATCGGCGTGGATAAACTGCCGGACAGCGCGCAGATTTGCTCCTGCTTCGACGTGACCAAAGGCATGCTGATCTCCGCCATCAACAAAGGCTGCCACACCGTTGCGGCGCTGAAGGCCGAAACCAAAGCCGGTACCGGCTGCGGCGGCTGTATTCCGCTGGTAACGCAGGTGCTGAACGCTGAGCTGGCAAAACAGGGCATCGAAGTAAACAACAACCTGTGCGAGCACTTTGCCTACTCTCGCCAGGAGCTGTACCACCTGATCCGCGTGGAAGGCATTAAGTCCTTCGACGAACTGCTGGAGAAACACGGCCAGGGCTACGGCTGTGAAGTGTGTAAGCCGACCGTCGGTTCCCTGCTGGCGTCCTGCTGGAACGAATACGTGCTTAAACCGGAGCACACGCCGCTGCAGGACACCAACGATAACTTCCTGGCGAATATCCAGAAAGACGGTACTTACTCGGTGATCCCACGTTCTGCCGGTGGGGAAATTACCCCGGAAGGCCTGGTCGCCGTGGGCCGAATCGCCCGCGAGTTTAACCTGTACACCAAAATTACCGGTTCCCAGCGTATCGGCCTGTTCGGCGCGCAAAAAGATGACCTGCCGGAAATCTGGCGTCAGCTGATTGAAGCAGGGTTCGAAACGGGTCACGCGTACGCCAAGGCGCTGCGCATGGCGAAAACCTGCGTGGGCAGCACCTGGTGCCGCTACGGCGTGGGCGACAGCGTGGGCTTCGGCGTAGAGCTGGAAAACCGCTACAAGGGCATCCGTACGCCGCACAAAATGAAGTTCGGCGTCTCCGGCTGTACCCGTGAATGTGCGGAAGCGCAGGGTAAAGACGTGGGTATTATCGCCACCGAGAAAGGCTGGAACCTGTACGTATGCGGTAACGGCGGGATGAAGCCACGCCACGCCGACCTGCTGGCTGCGGATCTCGATCGCGATACGCTGATCAAGTATCTCGACCGCTTCATGATGTTCTACATTCGCACCGCCGATAAGCTGACCCGTACCGCGTCATGGCTGGATAATCTTGAAGGCGGCATCGACTATCTGAAATCGGTCATCATCGACGACAAGCTGGGCCTGAATGAACAGCTGGAGTCCGAGATGGCTCGCCTGCGCGAGGCGGTGATCTGCGAGTGGACCGAAACCGTAAACACGCCAGCGGCGCAGACTCGCTTCAAACACTTTATCAACAGCACCCAGCGCGACCCGAACGTGCAGGTGGTGCCAGAGCGCGAACAGCATCGTCCTGCAACACCGTATGAACGCATTCCGGTGATGCTGGTGGAGGAAAACGCATGAGCCAGTGGGTAAACATCTGCAACATTAACGACATTCTGCCAGCGACCGGCGTTTGCGCGCTGCTGGGTAACGAGCAGGTGGCGATTTTCCGTCCTCGCCACGACGAACAGGTCTTTGCCATCAGCAATATCGACCCGTTCTTCGAGGCCAGCGTGCTCTCCCGCGGACTGATTGCGGAGCACCAGGGCGAGCTGTGGGTCGCCAGCCCGCTGAAAAAGCAGCGTTTCCGCTTAACCGACGGCTACTGCATGGAAGATGAACGCTTCTCGGTCAAGCACTACGACGTCCGCGTGAAGGACGGCGAGGTGCAGCTGAAAGCGTAACGCCCCGCCTTTTCAATAGGAAAGGCTTATGACCCCTTATGGGTAACGGCAGGAAAAACCGTATGTTCTGTACGATTCCTGCTGTTATCCTGACGTCAATTCTTCCCCCGCCACCCATGCTGTGAGGTAACGTCGTGGATCACCTGCCGATTTTTTGTCAATTACGCAACCGCGACTGCCTGCTCGTGGGCGGCGGCGATGTGGCTGAACGCAAGGCGCGCCTGCTGCTTGAGGCTGGCGCCCGACTGACCGTCAACGCCCTCACCTTTGCCCCGCAGTTTCACGTCTGGGCGCAGGAAGGGATGCTCGCGCTGGTACAGGGTGAGTTTGATGAATCCCTGCTGGAAACCTGCTGGCTGACGATTGCCGCCACGGACGACGACGGGGTGAACCAGCGCGTCAGCGACGCCTGCGAAGCGCGCCGGATCTTCTGTAACGTGGTGGATGCGCCGAAAGAGGCCAGCTTTATCATGCCGTCGATTATCGACCGCTCACCGCTGATGATTGCGGTGTCGTCCGGCGGCCGCTCGCCCGTTCTTGCCCGCCTGCTGCGGGAAAAGCTGGAAGCCGTGCTGCCGCAGCATCTCGGCCAGATCGCCCACTATGCAGGTCAACTGCGTTCACGCGTGAAGCAAACCTTCGCAACCGTGGGCGAGCGCCGCCGCTTCTGGGAGAAATTCTTCGTCAACGACAGGCTGGCGCAGTCGCTGGCGAATCAGGACGCGAAGGCCGTTGAAGAGACGACCGAGCAGCTGCTCTCTGAACCGCTGGATCATCGTGGCGAAGTGGTGCTGGTAGGCGCAGGCCCCGGCGATGCGGGTCTGCTGACGCTGAAAGGCCTGCAGCAGATCCAGCAGGCCGACATCGTGGTGTATGACCGCCTGGTCTCCGATGACATCATGAACCTGGTGCGCCGCGACGCTGACCGGGTTTTCGTCGGCAAACGGGCGGGTTACCACTGCGTGCCGCAGGAGGAGATTAACCAGATCCTGCTGCGGGAAGCGCAGAAAGGTAAGCGCGTGGTGCGCCTGAAGGGCGGCGATCCGTTTATCTTTGGCCGCGGCGGCGAGGAGCTGGAAACCCTGTGTAACGCGGGCATTCCGTTCTCCGTGGTGCCGGGCATTACGGCGGCATCTGGCTGCTCTGCCTATTCCGGCATACCGTTAACCCATCGCGACTATGCCCAGAGCGTGCGCCTGGTGACGGGCCACCTGAAAACCGGCAGCGAGCTGGACTGGCATAATCTGGCCGCTGAAAAGCAGACGCTGGTGTTCTACATGGGGCTTAATCAGGCTGCGACCATTCAGGCCAGGCTTCTGGAGCACGGCATGGAGGCAGATATGCCGGTCGCGCTGGTGGAAAACGGTACCGCTATCACCCAGCGCGTGGTCGATGGCGTGCTGACGCAGCTGGGCGAGCTGGCGCAGCAGGTTGAAAGCCCGGCGCTGATCGTCGTTGGCCGCGTGGTTGAGCTTCGCGAAAAGCTGAACTGGTTCTCAAACCACTGACGCATATTCTCTTGTCCGGGAGTAGTCTTTAAGCGGACTACTCCCGTCTTACCTCAGTCGATAACATACCGTCCGCATAGTGGAACTTTTCCATTTATTCCCTCGTGTTACATCCATTTTTCGATATTTAGACAAGGAATGCGTATGTTCAAACTGGCAAAAGCCGCCGTTCTGGTTGGCCTGTTATCGACTCTGACTGCCTGCACCGGTCACGTTCAAAACACCAAAAATAACTGCAGCTATGATTACCTGCTGCACCCGGCGATCTCCATTTCAAAGATCATTGGTGGCTGCGGCCCGGCAGCACAGCAGTAAGCGTTTTTCAGGCGTAAAAAAAACCGGGTATTTCCCGGTTTTTTAGTTTGGGTGGTGCGGCCTGATGCCCTCACCCTGGCCCTCTCCCCGTGGGAGAGGGAATAAACTCTAAAAACGGTAACGTGGTTACCGTTTTGCATTTACCTAAGGTTTCGCTACAAAGCCAATCGCTTTGTACACCGCTTTCAGGGTTTCGGACGCGCGCGCGCTGGCTTTTTCCGCACCGTCTTTCATCACTTTTTGCAGGAAGGCTTCGTCGTTGCGGAAGCGGTTATAGCGCTCCTGCAGCTCGGTCAGCATTCCTGAAACCGCTTCTGCCACTTCGCCTTTCAGGTGGCCGTACATCTTGCCCTCGAAGTGTTTTTCCAGCTCAGGGATGCTCTGTCCGGTTACGCCGGAGAGGATATCCAGCAGGTTGGAAACGCCCGCTTTGTTCTGCACGTCGTAGCGCACAACAGGCGGCTCGTCGGAGTCGGTCACCGCACGCTTCAGCTTTTTCACCACCGATTTCGGATCTTCCAGCAGGCCGATAACGTTGTTGCGGTTATCGTCAGACTTGGACATTTTCTTTGTCGGCTCCAGCAGCGACATCACGCGCGCGCCGGATTTCGGAATAAACGGCTCAGGCACTTTGAATACGTCACCGTAAAGTGCGTTAAAGCGCTGGGCGATATCGCGGCTCAGCTCCAGATGCTGCTTCTGGTCTTCACCCACCGGCACCTGGTTGGTCTGGTACAGCAGAATGTCTGCCGCCATCAGCACCGGATAGTCAAACAGGCCGGCGTTGATGTTTTCAGAGTAGCGGGCAGACTTATCCTTAAACTGGGTCATGCGGCTCAGCTCACCAAAGTAGGTGTAGCAGTTCAGCGCCCAGCCCAGCTGCGCGTGCTCCGGCACGTGAGACTGAACGAAGATGGTGCTTTTCTCAGGATCGATGCCGCACGCCAGGTACAGCGCCAGCGTATCCAGCGTCGCTTTACGCAGCTTCTCGGGATCCTGACGGGCGGTGATGGCATGCAAATCCACGATGCAATAGATGCAGTGGTAGTCATCCTGCATGCTCACCCACTGACGTAACGCACCCATGTAGTTACCAATGGTCAGTTCACCTGAAGGCTGTGCGCCACTAAAAACGATGGGCTTAGTCATTATTCAATTCCTGATGTTCACTGTGCGAGAGCCCGAGTGCGGGCAACAAATCTTTGAAGTGGTCGAACACGACGTCCGGCTCACTCAGCGTGATGGCCTCACCGTAGTTGTAGCCATAGGTCAACCCAACAGAGGGGCAACCTGCCGCTCTGGCGGCCAGAATATCATTGCGTGAATCGCCGACAAAGAGCAGCTCGGCAGGCGATAAGGATAATTTTCCTGCCACCAGCAGCAGCGGATCGGGATGCGGCTTTTTGTTCTGCACGTCATCGCCGCCCACAATCACGGAGAAGTATTTCGCGATATCCAGCGCGTCCAGCAGGGGCGCAACAAACGGCGTCGGCTTGTTGGTAACCAGCCCCAGCGGAATACCTTTCGCGTGCAGCGAACTCAGGGTTTCAGCCACGTCCGGGAACAGGAAACTGCCCTCTTCAACGGTCTCTTCGTAGAAGCGGTCGAACAGCTTGCGCAGAATACGCTGCTGCTCGTCCTGGGGAATATCCGCGTGGTCAACGCCCGGCTTTCCCTGCGCGGAACGCTGAGAGGCGCGCTCCTGACGAGCCCAGGTCAGCGCGCGCTCCATCAGCACGTCCGCACCGTTACCAATCCACGTCACGACGCGCTCTTCGCCCGCAACGGGTAGTTCAAGCGCATACAGCGCACGATCGACGGCGCTGGTTAATCCTGGCGCGCTGTCGACCAGCGTGCCGTCGAGGTCAAATGCTACACCCCGAATAGCCTGCAATTTATCCATGACTTACCTTCGCCAGTTCACGGCGCATTTCATCAATGACGGTTTTGTAATCCGGTTGGTCGAAGATGGCGGAGCCTGCAACGAACATATCTGCCCCCGCAGCCGCAATCTCACCGATGTTATTGACCTTCACGCCGCCGTCCACTTCCAGGCGAATATCATAGCCAGACTCGTCAATACGGCGGCGCACCTCACGCAGCTTGTCGAGGGTCTGAGGGATAAACGACTGGCCGCCAAAGCCCGGGTTGACGGACATCAGCAGGATCACGTCCAGCTTGTCCATCACGTAATCGAGATAGCTAAGCGGCGTCGCCGGGTTAAACACCAGCCCCGCCTTACAGCCGTTCTCTTTGATAAGCTGCAGGGTGCGGTCGACGTGCTCGGAGGCTTCCGGATGGAACGTGATGATGCTGGCACCCGCCGCGGCAAAATCAGGCACGATGCGATCAACCGGCTTCACCATCAGGTGCACGTCAATGGGCGCGGTGATGCCGTAGTTACGCAGCGCTTTAAGCACCATCGGGCCGATGGTCAGGTTGGGAACGTAGTGGTTATCCATAACGTCGAAATGGACGACGTCCGCGCCAGCCGCGAGAGCTTTGGCTGTGTCTTCACCCAGGCGGGCAAAATCGGCCGACAGAATTGAGGGAGCAATCAAAAACTGTTTCATCCGCATCTCCTTGAAATGTGTTTACCGGCGGGCAAAGGCTCAGGGTCGATAAAGCGCCAGAAGTTCGTCCACCTTTTTACGTGTGCCGCCGTTGCTGCTAATGCTACGACGCACTTTTACCTGAAAATGCTTCGCGGCTTTGTACCATTCGCGCGTATCAGGCGTGTCGTGATTCGAAATTAACACCGGAATTCTTTTGCTGACCAGCTTTTCCGCCATCTCTGCCAGACGGGCCTGCTCGGCCGGGCTAAAGCTGTTGGTGTGGTAGGCGGTAAAATTTGCCGTGGCCGAAAGCGGCGCGTAAGGCGGATCGCAGTAGACCACCGAGTTTACGCCAGCCAGCTCCATGCACGCTTCATACGAAAGGCAGTAGAACTCGGCATTCTGCGCTTTTTCAGCAAAGTGATACAGCTCGGCCTGCGGGAAATAGGGGCGCTTATAGCGGCCAAACGGCACGTTAAATTCGCCACGCAGGTTATACCGGCACAGGCCGTTATAGCCATGACGGTTGAGATAGAGGAACAACAGCGCGCGGCGGAACGGATCCTGGCTCTGGTTAAACTCAGCGCGGAAATGATAGTAAACGTCCGGGCTGTTGTTCTCTGGCGTAAACAGCTTGCGCGCCTCTTCTACATACTCGTCGGTACGCAGCTTAACAATGTTATAGAGGCTGATGAGGTCGCTGTTGATATCCGCCAGGATATAACGAGAAAAATCGGTATTCAGAAACACCGATCCCGCGCCCACGAAGGGCTCAATAAGACACTCGCCTTTCGGCAGGTGCTTTTTAATATCGTCGAGCAGGGGGTATTTCCCCCCTGCCCATTTCAGAAAAGCGCGATTTTTTTTCATGCTGACTAACTGATTACACCTTCTCCGGCTGTGGAGAAAGCTCCGACAGCATCCTGCGCTTTAAACATTACTTCAGATCGGCCTGCACCTGATGGATCGGCTTCGCCCACGGGTTCTTCGCCTGTACGTCCGCTGGCAGTGACGCCACGGCGCGTTTTGCTTCATCTTTAGAAGCATAAACGCCGCTTACCAGCACGTACCACGGCTGTCCGTTACGGGTCGTCTGATAAACCACATAGTTTTTCAGATTCGATTTCTTCGCCCAGGCGTTGAGGTTGTCGTAGTTAGACGAACTGCTCAACTGCAACGTGTAGTTGCTGGATGACGCCGACTTCAGAGAACCTACGTTGCCCGTCGTTTTACCTGCCGCGGTGCTGGATGCGCTAGCGGTTGGCGTTGCAGCCGGTGCCGCTGTCGCAGCAGGCGCCGCTGTGGTCGCCGTCGCTTTCGGAGCAGCGGTTGCTGCTGGCGCTGGCGCTTTAGCAGGCTGGCTCACCGCAGGTTTTGTCTGCGCTGGCGCTTTCGCTTCAGGCGCTTTTGCTACGGCCTGCGGTTTAGCCTCACGCTTCGGCTCAATCACGGCCTGCTTACGTTCCTGACGCGGTGCAGTCTGCGTCTGGCGCGGTTTGGTTTCCGTTGCCGCAGCCTGCTGTTGGGCAGTACTGCCATGAACTGGCGCAACGGTGGCAGGTTCAGTTGGCAGCGTGGAGTTCACCACGGCATTGTTAACCTGCTCCTGATTTTGCGGCTGCATCAGCGCGTTGTTCAGATCGCCCTGGACTTCGACACGCTGCTGGCCTTCAGGCGCAGCAGGGGTCTGGCCCTGAGTCGGGGTCGCAGAAACAGGCGGCAGAGAGATATCCTGACCGGCGCTGGTGTTGCCGGCAGTCTGCTCTGCAGAAGTCATGCCCGGCGCAGGCTGCGCGCCGTTCGCCTGATTGCTCGCATCGTTACCAGACAGGTCGATGCTCTTTTCAGCAGACGCGGTCTGCTCGCCAGAATTTGTAGAAGGTGCTTTCAGCGCGGAACCGATGCCGACAATCAGCAATATCAGTACCAGAACGCCAAGACCCATCATGATGTACTGTCGGGAAGCCGGTTTTGCCGCTACCGCTTTTTTACGCTTGCGCGGTCGGCGTTCGACGGGCTGTTCATCCATTAACGCTTCTTCGGATTCGTACTCCTCATCTTCACGCTCATTTCGCGCATTGCGGCTGCGCGAAGGACGACGATCGTCTGCATCCAGATCGACATCGTCAAAATTGATCTGCGGCTCGTTATCACGTTCTGAAGATTGACGAGAACGACCAGTACGACGATCGCTGGGATCGGGTTTCAGCTCGTCTTCTGGTTTGAATTCATCCATTTAACACCCCACTCAAAGGCTTATGCCAACGACTCTGCATTTACCTGAAGCTAAACGACCACCCGTTAGAGCGGTCTGACCTTTCTAGTTGTTACGCCTGCTGACAATCAGCAATAGCGCCAAGTACGACGTCGTGCGGCACTCCGCCGCGCACTTCACTTTTCCCTATTGCAAGCGGGAGCACCAGACGCATCTCGCCTGCCAATACTTTTTTATCGCGCATCATGTGGGGAAGGTACGCCTGCGCAGCCATTTCCTGCGGTCCGCTCACCGGCAACCCCGCACGTTTAAGCAACGCGATGATACGCGCGGTCTCTTCCGGCCTGAACTGACCCAGACGTTCAGAGGCACGCGCTGCCATGACCATCCCGGCAGCGACGGCTTCACCGTGAAGCCAGTTACCGTAGCCCATTTCGGCTTCGATCGCATGACCAAACGTATGCCCCAGATTCAGTAAAGCACGTAAGCCGGTTTCACGCTCATCTGCGGCAACGACTTCTGCTTTCAGCTCACAGCAACGGCGAATACAGTAGGCCATTGCCTGCCCATCGAGGCGCAGCAGCGCATCCATATTCTCTTCGAGCCAGTTAAAAAACTCACCGTCAAGAATAATGCCGTATTTGATCACTTCTGCAAGGCCAGAAGCCAGCTCGCGCGCTGGCAAGGTTTTCAGACAGTCGAGATCCACCACCACCGATGCAGGCTGGTAGAACGCGCCAATCATGTTTTTGCCAAGCGGATGGTTCACCGCCGTTTTACCGCCTACAGACGAATCGACCTGTGACAGCAACGTGGTTGGAATTTGAATAAAGCGCACACCGCGCTGGTAGCTGGCGGCTGCAAAACCGGTCAGATCGCCTACAACACCGCCGCCCAGGGCAAGCAGCGTTGTATCACGACCGTGCGGTTTTTGCAGAAGTGCGGTAAAGACGGTATCAAGCACCGTCAGGCTTTTATACTGCTCGCCGTCGGGCAGAATCACACTGTCGACCTTTACGCCCGCCTGCTCAAGCAGGTGACGTACGCGGTCGAGATAAAGCGGAGCCAGCGTCTCGTTGGTGACCAGCATCGCCTGATCACCCGCTTTCAGTGGTAAGAAGGAAGCTGGGTCGTTAAACAAACCAGCCGCGATGGTGATAGGGTAACTACGTTCCCCGAGAGTAACTGTAATCCTCTCCATGACGCGACATCCACCTTAAATGCTTATTACCCGCAGGCGAGTGTATATAAAGCCAGAATCAGTTGCTTTCCAGCATATGAATAATCTGGTTTGCAACCACTTTAGCGCTCTGATCGTCAGTACGAATGGTCACATCAGCAATCTCTTCGTACAGAGGATTGCGTTCATCGGCCAACGCTTCCAGAACTTCACGTGGCGGCGTTTCAACCTGCAGCAACGGGCGCTTTTTATCACGCTGCGTGCGTGCCAGCTGTTTTTCGATGGTCGTCTCAAGATAGACCACTACACCACGGGCGGAGAGACGGTTGCGGGTTTCGCGAGATTTTACAGAGCCGCCGCCTGTTGCCAGCACAATGCCCTGTTTTTCCGTGAGTTCGTTGATCACTTTTTCTTCTCGGTCACGGAAACCTTCTTCGCCTTCTACATCGAAGACCCAGCCCACATCCGCTCCGGTTCGTTTCTCAATCTCTTGATCAGAATCGTAAAATTCCATATTGAGTTGTTGAGCTAACTGACGCCCAATAGTGCTTTTGCCGGCACCCATAGGCCCAACCAGAAAGATATTGCGTTTCTCTGCCATTTTTTCGGTACTACTAAGACTATTCGTTAATGGTAATCCCCGCTGCGCAGACACCTGGCGTAGCAGGACATGAACTGAAACCTCATATGCAATAGAGCGAGAGTCAGACGAAAAATTATCTCAATACTCCGGCTTGTTTGGCAACTGATTAAATCACCGTACCCGGTGCACTGGGAAATAAGACGTAAGTCCAACTCAAATCGGTACTCCTTGTATGCTAATTCATGCCCCACGTCAAACATCTGCAACAAACTGAATGCAAAATCATTGCGGGGATCGTTACCCATTAATCAATACTGACCAGACGTGGCGTGATAAACACCACCAGCTCGCGTCGTTCATTATCTTTTCCGTCATGGCGAAACAGCTGGCCCAGCAGCGGGATGTTTCCCAGCACGGGCACGCTATCGCGTCCGGTTTTATTCTTTTGCGAAAAAATGCCGCCCAGCGCGAGCGTTTCTCCACTTTTTACCTCAACCTGCGTTTCAATCTCCTGCTTATCAATTGCCAGCGTTTCGCCGTCTGCCTGTTGCAGCACCTGGCCGGGCATATTTTCACTGATATGCAGCTTAAGGCGAACGCGGCCTCCCGGCAGCACCACCGGCGTGACCTCCATCCCTAATACCGCCTCTTTAAATTCTACCGAGGTTGCCCCGCTCTCGCCGCTCGAGACCTGATACGGAATTTCGCTGCCCTGTTTGATGCTTGCTGGCTGCATGTGGGACGCCAGCAGCCGCGGGCTGGCGATGATATCCACCTGCTGCTTTTGCTCAAGCGCCGACAGTTCCAGATCCAGCATCCTGCCGTTGATGCGCCCGATGTTAAACCCAACGTGGGTCGACGCGCCCGCCGCCGCCAGGTCTGCGCCAAGCGTCGTGACCTGTCCGATTCTTTCGGTTCCGGTTGCTCCGGCAAGGCTCCACTTCACGCCCAGCTCGCGCAGGCTTTTTTCACTGATTGTTACGATTTGCGCCGCCAGCTCCACCTGCTCGACGGGCAGATCCATCTGCGCCGCCCAGCGCTGCAGCACGTCCACCACCGTCTGGTTATCCCTTACCAGAAGACGGTTGGTGCGCCTGTCGACGGACAAGCTGCCCTTCGGGCTTAAGAGCTTTTCCGCCGCTTTTTGCAATTCGCCGGCGTCTGCGTAGGAAAATGGAATGCTGTGAGCGATTAACGGGGCGTTGAGCTGACGCTGGGCCCGCTCCTGCTCCTTAAGCGCCTGTTGCTCCCGCTGCCAGGCCGCCGTTTGCACATAAAAAATGCCAGCCTCTTCCCGCAGTACCAGCCCGGCGCTGTTGACTACCGTCTGAAGCGCCTGCCGCCAGGGCACCCGCGCTAAATTCAGCGAAAGCGAGCCGCTAACGTCCGGCGATACCACCAGGTTGCGGTCCTCCTGCGCGACCAGCGCCTGTAGCACCTGAACCACCGGCACCTCATCCACCAGCAGGGTGACCGGCTTTGGCGCGGCGGCCAACAGGGGCTGGCTGAGCGCCATCAGCAACAGCAATATCCTTATCTTCACTTTTTTTCGTTCCTTCTCGTTGCCATGTCCATTGCTGCGGCTCGCACCTCTCGCCGACGTCAACGGTCAGTTGTTGTTTATCTATCGCGCTTACCCGCCACCCTGGCGTTAACCGCATCTGCCGCTTAACCCGGTGCCAGCGTTTCTGCCCGTCCTGCATAAGGCCGATATCGCTGCTGCCGCTGATAACTCCCCGATACCGCCACTGGCCGAGCTGACCTGCGGCACAAAGGTCTTCCGGCGCGGAGAAGGGGTCCCGCATCCCCGTCAGGAAAAGCAAAAAAAGCAGGATCAGTACGCGTGCTTTACCGGGCATGGCCGGTCTCCAGCTGGAGGCTGAGGCGAAGCTGCGTGCCCTGAGGGGCGATCTCAAACGCGCTTACCCGCACGTCCTTACGCGCCAGACGGGAAAAGAGCGCCGGGACCGCCTGCCATGAAGCGTCAAGCGCCAGCTCTCCCCCGCTCTGCCGCGGTTTCCAGTGCACCAGCCTGGCGCCCTCTCCCTGAAGCGCCAGCGGGGAAAAGGGCTCAGCCGAATGCACGCCTCTCACCTGCGCTACCACCGGCTGCCGCAGAGCCCGTGGCCACAGCGACGCGTTGATGCGCCCGGCACTAAGGACCTGCGCCTGAATGCGGGCGAAGTGGATATAAGCGGGTCTCAGCAGCAGCCCCCAGATCGCAAGCGCAACAATAGCCGAGGCGAACGACCAGCAAAGCACGCGCCGGGAAGGAGGCGCGTCGGCCCAGCGTTGATACCACATATTCATCGCCTACCTCCGGCTATGAAGCTGAAACGTAAACATCCACCGCCCCCGGCTATCCTGCTGCAATGCGCCTGCCGGACCGGGGATAAACCCGGTTACCCGCTTCAGCGCATCGGTCATAGCGGTAAGTGCCGTGAAAGAGGTGGCGTAGCCGCTCAGGATCAGTGAGGGGGGCTGATAACGTAACGTCGTCAGCCAGGCCTGCTGCGGCATCGCGCTGGCAAGGGATTCCAGCACGGGTTGCCATGCTACCGGCTCCGGCGGCTGTGAAGGGGAGCTCGCTTTCGCAGGCTGCGGCTGCCGCGCTTTCAATACCTTCTGAACCGCACGCGTTCCCGCCAGATCGCTCAGCAACGCCTGTGACGCGAGGCTCTGCGTCACGCGCAGGCTGACGCCTCCCGCCAGCATCAACAGCAGCGAGGCGGCGTACAGGAGGCCCCAGAACCGCAGCTGCTTAATGCGCCGCTCCCGACGCCACGGTAAGAGGTTCGGCATACGCATTAAGGTGCCTCGCTCATGGCCAGCGCCAGGGCGACGGTGAAATCGGCGCCGCATTCTGGCAGCGGCGGCTGGCATAGCGACACCGTTTCCCAGGGATCGTGTTCAGCATCAAAAACGGCAATATCGGAAGAAGAAAGCGCAAGCAGCGCCGCCAGCGCATTCGCATCTGCCGCTTCCGTGGCGTAGCGTCGCCCCCACTGGTGCCGCATCGCCCACAGCCACTGGTCTTTATCCCTCCAGGCTACGCACCGGGCGGGCGCAACCGCAGAGAGAAGGTTTGCCAGCGCGCCGGCATCCGGAGCGATTGCCGCCAGGCGCAAACGCAGCGCTTTCGCCAGCGACAGCAGGGTATCGACCTCCCTGTTCTGCGCCGCGGTGACGTGAAATGTGTTGCTGAACGTGTCCTGCGCGTAGTCAAAACACAGCGTATCGGCAGGCATCTCCAGCTCGCGTGATAATGCGGACCCTAGCCAGGTGAGCTGTTCGCTGTCACGCAGGGCAACGGAAGGTCGGGGCAAAGCGCGTTGCAGAACGCGCGCCGCCGGAAATGAGAGAAATACCCGATGCGAGTGCGGCAGCGTCTTCCGCCAGGCGCGCAGCGCATTAACCAGCTGTTCTGGCTGAAGAATCTTCCCGTCCCGGATAATACCGTCCGCAACCGGCACGGCCCACCAGCGCCGTAAACGCCAGCCCGCCCGCTCTCTGGTTAGCGCAACCGCAACCACCTTATCCTGTTGAATATGAACGCCCGTTTGCCACGTTTTAAAAGCCATGCTTCACGATCTCCTTATCGCCCGTCGGAGTGACGGCTATATCAATGAATCAGGCTTGCCTTTATACTACCGCGCGATTGTTTAGAAACTGCCCAGGCTAAACCAAATGGGAAATCTCCGGTGAAGTTCGTAAAGTATTTATTGATCCTTGCAGTCTGTTTCATTCTGCTGGGAGCAGGCTCGATTATTGGTTTGTACAAATATGTCGAGCCACAGCTACCTGATGTCGCCACGCTTCGTGATGTGCGGCTCCAGATCCCTATGCAGGTCTATAGCGCCGATGGTGAACTGATGGCGCAATACGGCGAAAAACGTCGTATTCCTCTGACCTTAAACCAAATTCCACCCGTAATGGTGAAGGCCTTTATCGCCACCGAGGACAGCCGTTTTTACGAGCACCACGGTGTGGATCCGGTCGGTATTTTCCGTGCGGCAAGCGTGGCGCTGTTCTCCGGTCATGCCTCTCAGGGGGCAAGTACCATTACCCAGCAGCTGGCGCGTAACTTCTTCCTCAGCCCGGAAAAGACGCTGATACGTAAGATCAAAGAGGTATTCCTCGCGATCCGCATTGAGCAGCTGCTGAGCAAAGACGAGATCCTTGAGCTTTACCTCAACAAGATCTATCTCGGCTACCGCGCCTATGGCGTCGGGGCAGCGGCACAGGTCTATTTTGGCAAGCCGGTCGAACAGCTCACGCTGAGCGAAATGGCGACCATTGCCGGCCTGCCGAAAGCGCCATCCACCTTTAACCCGCTCTATTCGCTGGACCGCGCCACCGCGCGTCGTAACGTGGTGCTGTCGCGCATGTTGAGCGAAGGCTACATCAGCCAGGCTGACTACGATCGGGCGCGCAGCGAGGCTATCGACGCCAATTACCACGCGCCTGAAATCGCCTTCTCGTCGCCGTATCTTACTGAAATGGTTCGCCAGGAGATGGTGAGTCGCTACGGTGATAAAGCGTATGAAGATGGCTATCGCGTCTATACCACCGTGACCCGCAAGGTGCAGCAGGCTGCCCAGCAGGCGGTGCGTAACAATGTCATGAATTACGATATGCGTCACGGCTATCGCGGCCCGTCCAACGTGCTGTGGAGAGTGGGCGAAGGCGCATGGGACAGCAAAAAAATCGTTGATTCCCTGAAGGCGCTCCCGACCTACGGCCCGCTGCGACCGGCGGTGGTAACCCAGGCCGATCCGCAGGAAGCGGTGGCGATGATGGCCGATGGCACATCCGTATCGCTGCGCATGGACGGCATGCGCTGGGCGCGTCCGTACCGTTCCGACACCCTTCAGGGGCCTACGCCGCGTAAAGTGACCGACGTTGTACAAACCGGACAGCAAATCTGGGTGCGTCAGGTAGATGATGCCTGGTGGCTGGCCCAGGTGCCGGACGTGAACTCCGCGCTGGTTTCCATCAATCCGCAAAATGGTGCCGTCATGGCGCTGGTCGGCGGGTTCGATTTCAACCAGAGCAAATTTAACCGCGCAACCCAGGCGCTGCGGCAGGTGGGTTCCAACATCAAGCCGTTCCTCTACACCGCAGCGATGGATAAAGGATTGACGCTCGCCAGCATTCTCAACGACGTGCCAATCTCCCGCTGGGATGCCGGTGCCGGTTCCGACTGGCAGCCGAAGAACTCTCCGGCGCAATATGCTGGCCCTATTCGTCTACGTCAGGGTCTTGGCCAGTCGAAAAACGTGGTTATGGTGCGGGCGATGCGGGCGATGGGCGTAGATTATGCGGCAGAATATCTGCAACGCTTCGGCTTCCCGGCGCAGAATATCGTTCATACCGAATCGCTGGCGCTGGGCTCCGCGTCCTTTACGCCGCTCCAGGTGGCCCGTGGATACTCGGTGATGGCGAACGGCGGCTTCCTGGTCGACCCGTATTTCATCAGCAAAATCGAGAACGATCAGGGCGGCGTGCTGTTTGAAGCGAAACCGAAAATTGCCTGCCCTGAATGCGATCTTCCGGTGATTTACGGCGATACGCCAAAATCAAACGTTCTTGAAAACAAGGATATGGAAGACGTTGCCATCTCACAGGAGCGTCGGAACCTGGCGGTACCTCAGCCTCAGCTGGAGCAGGCCAATCAGGCGCTGGTCGCCCAGAGCGGCGCTCAGGAATATGCCCCGCACGTGATCGGCACCCCGCTGTCGTTCCTGATCAAGAGCGCCCTGAACACCAATATCTTTGGCGAACCGGGCTGGCAGGGTACCGGCTGGCGCGCGGGCCGCGATTTGCAGCGCCGCGACATCGGCGGCAAAACCGGCACGACCAACAGCTCAAAAGATGCGTGGTTCTCAGGCTACGGCCCGGGCGTAGTCACCTCCGTCTGGATTGGCTTTGACGATCACCGACGCACGCTGGGGCGCACAACCGCTTCTGGCGCGATTAAAGATCAGATCTCCGGCTATGAAGGCGGGGCGAAGAGTGCGCAGCCGGCCTGGGATGCTTTCATGAAAGCCGCTCTCGAAGGCGTGCCGGAGGAGCCGTTAACGCCTCCTCCGGGCATTGTTACGGTCAATATTGACCGCAGCACCGGGCAGCTCGCTAACGGCGGCAACAGCCGCGCAGAGTATTTCATCGAGGGCACGCAGCCAACCACGCAGGCGGTGCATGAGGTGGGTACAGAGATAATTGATAACGGCGAGACGCACGAGCTGTTCTAAAATCGAAACGGCAACCTCGGGTTGCCGTTTTTACGTTTGCTCCCTCTCTCACAGGAGAGGGATTCAGGCCGCTACAGGCGCCCCTGCCCCTTCAGCCACTCCCGCACCAGGAACAGTGCGCTCACGTTGCGCGCCTCGTTAAAGTCGGGATCTTCCAGCAAATCCATCAGGTGGGCCAGCGGCCAGCGAACCTGCGGAAGCGGTTCCGGCTCGTCTCCTTCCAGCGACTCAGGATAGAGATCTTCCGCCACCACGATATTCATTTTGCTGGAGAAGTAGGACGGCGCCATGCTCAGCTTTTTCAGGAACGTAAGCTCCTTCGCGCCAAAACCGACCTCTTCTTTCAGCTCGCGGTTTGCCGCTTCAAAGACCGTTTCGCCCGGATCGATTAGCCCTTTTGAGAAGCCCAGCTCGTAAGATTCGGTCCCCACGGCGTATTCACGTATGAGGATCAGATGCTCGTCGACGACGGGCACAATCATCACCGCTTCGCGCGAGGAGGGGCGCATACGTTCATAAACACGACGCACGCCGTTGCTGAACTCCAGATCCACACTTTCAACATTAAACAGACGCGATTTTGCGACGGTTTCAACATTCAGAATGGTGGGCTTTTGTAAGGGTTTGGTCATCTTGACGGGTCTATGCTGGGGGAACTGGCTTTATTGTGCGATACGCCGCACGGTTTCGGCAATGTCAATTGCTCTTTATTTACATTTATGCAACGTAACTGAGGTTGATTCGCATTTCAAATCAAATGTCAAGAGGTTGAAATGTTTCCAGGAATTTGCTGATATCGCGCCGGTACAGGCTTTGATATCATTATCGGTCACTGGGATACGCGTCAACATGCTCAAGTTAGACTCCATACTTGCCGATAGCCGACCACAGATCTCATTCATTGTACAAAAGGTGCGACCGACAACACCTGTAAGAAGATAAGTAAGATGGGGAAAGCATGAGCACCATTTTGATTTTTCTCGCTGCTGTGCTGGCCTGCGCGTCGATTGCGGTGTGGGTATTCAGGCGCCGCGTACATCGCCGTTACCGGTTGCCCTTTTTAAACGCGTTCGCCGGGGCAAGCACGCGCAAGCTGTCGCCTGAAGAACGCAGCACCGTTGAGCAGTATCTCGACACGCTGAACCGATCCCGGCTCTCGCCTGGACCTACCGGTGCCAGCACCGCCCCCGTGTCGCTCAACCTGAATGCACAAAGCGACACCGTTCTGTGCGTGACGCGCTCGATTACCCGCTACGGCATCACGACCGACGATCCCAACAAATGGCGCTATTATCTCGATTCGGTTGAAGTCCACCTGCCTCCCTTCTGGGAGCAGTACATTAACGATGAGAACAGCGTTGAGCTGATCCATACCGACACGCTACCGCTGGTTATTTCCCTTAATGGTCATACCCTGAGCGAATATGTTCAGGAAGCGCCACGCTTTGCGCTGGAACGCGCGAGCGGAACGCAGGCCTCTATTCGCGGTGAAGAAACGGAGCAAATCGAACTGCTTAACATCCGTCAGGAGACGCATGAAGAGTATGTCCTGAGCCGCCCCGATGGTATTCGCGAAGCGGTGCTGATTGTCGCCTCGTTCCTGCTCTTTTTCATCTGCCTGCTGACGCCGGACGTGTTTGTTCCGTGGCTTGCGGGCGGCGCGGTGCTGCTGCTGGCCGCCGGGCTGTGGGGCATATTTGCCCCGCCGGCAAAAACCTCACTACGTGAAATTCACTGCCTGCGCGGCACGCCAAAACGCTGGGGCCTGTTTGGGGAGAACGATCAGGAGCATATCAACAATATCTCGCTCGGGATTATCGACCTCATTTATCCGCGCCACTGGCAGCCGTGGATCGCCCAGGATTTGGGCCACAAAACGGATATTGATATCTACCTCGATCGCCACGTCGTCCGCCAGGGGCGTTATTTATCCCTGCACGATGAGGTGAAAAACTTCCCGCTTCAGCACTGGCTGCGCAGCGCGGTAATTGCCGGTGGCGCCGCGCTGATCTTCATCATGCTGCTGCTTTTCGTGCCGCTGGATATGCCGATCAAATTTACCCTGTCGTGGATAAAAGGGGCGCAAACCGTAGAAGCCACCAGCGTGAAGCAGCTTGAAGAAGCGGGCGTCCGCGTGGGGGATACGCTGCGTCTGAAAGGCACCGGCATGTGTAATATCCACGCGCCGGGAGCCTGGAACACGCGCCAGAACTCGCCGTTCTCGCCGTTCGATTGCTCACAGATCATCTGGAACGACGCCTCGCCGCTGCCGCTGCCGGAATCGGATGTGGTCAATAAAGCTACCGCGCTTACCCAGACGATAAACCGCCAGCTCCATCCGAAACCGGACGATGATTCTCGCGTAAGCCCTGCCCTGCGCTCGGCTATTCAGAAATCGGGCATGGTGCTGCTGGATGACTTTGGCGAAATCGTTCTGAAAACAGAAGACCTCTGTTCAGCGCAGGACGACTGCGTTCGCCTTAAGAACGCGCTGGTGAACCTCGGCAACAGTAAAGACTGGGAAGCGCTGGTGAAGCGCGCCGAAGCGGGACGCCTGGACGGGGTGAACGTGCTTCTGCGTCCGGTCAGCGCCGAGTCGCTGGATAACCTGGTGGCGACCTCTACCGCCCCCTTCGTGATGCGTGAAACCACCCGTGCGGCCCAGGCGCTTAACAGCCCGGCGCCGGGCGGTTTTGTAATCGCCAGCGATGAAGGCAGCGACCTGGTAGATCAACCCTACCCGCAGGTTTCGCTTTACGACTATCCGGCTCAGGAACAGTGGAGCGAGTTTCAGCGCCTGGCGCAGATGCTGATGCAGACGCCGTTCAGCGCGGAAGGGATCGTCACCAGCATCGTTACCGACGCCAACGGCACGCGCCATATTGGGCTGCACCGGATGCCGGATAGCGCTGGCCTGTGGCGCTACGTGGGAACGTCCCTGCTTTTGATGGCGATGCTGGCCTGCATCGTCTGGAACGGTTATCAGGCCGTACGCCGCTACCAGCGGTCCCGTACGCGACTGGCTGAAATCCAGGCCTACTACGAAAACTGCCTCAATCCGAATCTGATCTCCACCCCTTAGCGCCTGATCGGATAACGTCCCCGCGCGACAAGTTGTGATACCCTGTCGCGCACGTTTCTTCTGGCTGGAGTTCCCCCTTATGTATCTTGACATCGACTGGCAGGCGGTCGATACCGTCCTGCTTGATATGGACGGCACGCTGCTCGATCTCGCCTTTGATAACTATTTCTGGCAAAAGCTGGTCCCGGAAACGTACGGTGAACAGCAGGGGATCTCCCCGGCAGAAGCGCAGGAATTCATTCGTTCGCAGTATAGTGCGGTGCAGCATACGCTAAACTGGTACTGTCTTGACTACTGGAGCGAGCGACTCGGTCTGGATATTTGCGCCATGACCACCGCCCAGGGCGCGCGCGCCGTGTTGCGCGACGATACGGTCCCGTTCCTGGACGCGCTGAAAGCCTGCGGCAAGCGCCGTATTCTGCTGACGAACGCGCATCCCCATAACCTGGCCGTGAAGCTGGAACATACCGGTCTTGCTTCACACCTTGATTTATTACTTTCCACCCACACATTTGGTTATCCGAAAGAGGATCAGCGGCTGTGGCATGCGGTGGTGGAAGAGACCGGTTTACAGCCGGAAAGGACGCTGTTCATTGACGACAGCGAGCCGATTCTGGATTCTGCGGCAGCGTTTGGCATTCGCTATTGCCTTGGCGTGACCAATCCTGATTCCGGCCTGGCTGAAAAAAGCTATCTGCGACATCCGGGGCTGAACGACTATCGCCGGATGATCCCCTCACTCACCGTGAAGGAGACGCCATGAAAGAAAAACCCTCTGATGGGGTAAGACTGGATAAATGGCTGTGGGCCGCCCGTTTTTACAAAACGCGCGCCCTTGCCCGTGAAATGGTTGACGGCGGTAAGGTGCATTACAACGGCCAGCGCAGCAAACCGAGCAAGCTGGTTGAACTGAATGCCACGCTGACGCTTCGCCAGGGCAACGATGAGAAAACGGTAGTGGTGAAAGCCATTACCGAACAGCGGCGGCCCGCCCCGGAAGCCGTTTTGCTTTATGAAGAGACGGCGGAAAGCATAGCGAAGCGCGAGAAAACCGCGCTGGCGCGCAAAATGAATGCGCTGACCATGCCTCACCCGGACCGGCGACCGGATAAAAAGGAGCGCCGCGATCTGATGAAATTTAAACACGGTGAGAACGAGTAACCCTCACCTGCACGAGAGATGAAAATGGCCCAACACGACCAATTACACCGCTATCTGTTTGAACAATTCGCCGTGCGCGGCGAGCTGGTCACCGTATCCGAAACCTGGAAACAGATTCTGGAAAACCACAACTACCCGCTGCCGGTGAAAACCCTGTTGGGCGAACTGCTGGTTGCCACCAGCCTGCTGACCGCCACGCTGAAGTTCGCGGGCGATATTACCGTTCAGCTTCAGGGCGATGGCCCGATGTCGCTGGCGGTGATCAACGGCAACAACCAGCAGCAGATGCGCGGCGTGGCGCGCGTTCAGGGCGATGTGCCTGAAAATGCCGATCTGAAAACGCTGGTCGGCAACGGCTACCTGGTGATCACCATCTCCCCTGAAGAGGGCGAGCGCTATCAGGGCGTTGTCGGGCTGGAAGGCGATACGCTTGCCGCCTGCCTGGAAGATTACTTCATGCGTTCCGAACAGCTGCCAACCCGCCTGTTCATCCGTACCGGTGAAGTGGATGGCCAGCCGGCAGCCGGCGGCATGCTGTTGCAGGTTCTGCCAGCGCAGGATGCGCAGACCAATGATTTCGAGCATCTGGCAACCCTGACGGAAACCATCAAAGCGGAAGAGCTGTTCACCCTGTCGGCGACCGACGTGCTGTGGCGTCTGTACCACGAAGAAGAGGTGACGGTCTACGATCCGCAGGCGGTGGAATTTAAGTGCACCTGCTCCCGCGAGCGTTGTGCTGGCGCCCTGAAAACGCTGCCGGACGAAGAGATCGACAGCATCATGGCGGAAGACGGTGAAATCGATATGCACTGTGACTACTGCGGTACGCACTACGTGTTCAATTCGATGGATATCGCGGAGATCCGCAATAACGCCTCTCCGGCGGACCCGCAGGTTCACTAAGCATGGCAAAACGGCTCCTTACGGAGCCGTTATTCGTTATGGGCGCCGTAAGCTAGCGCCACTGCCGTAAAGCATATCTACGCGTTCCCCGAAAATTTCAATATCTGCCCAGGGCTTCACGACCGGCTTAACCTTTCCCTGCTGTAAGGCACGGTCCAGCTCCTCGCGCGTCAGTCCTTCCGGCATTGTCCAACCATCCCCCACGTGCTGCCAGCCCGTACCGGTATGCGTATAGGCCATGATGGCGCGATCGGTAAACTGGTACAGCACGGCCTCAGGTTTACCGTCAGCATTCAGGTCCAGCGGCATGAGCAAACAGTTTCTCTGCGCCCTGCTGCAGGATTCAAACCGATACTGCTCCCTGAGCATCGCTTGCCATAGCGCGCTATCGGGACGCGGCATGCCGGGCGCGAGCTGGATCGCTTTCTCCAGCATGGTGGCCGTCATTTGTCCCGCTCCCCGGGGGCTGCCGGCGAGCAACCCTTTCACTTCACGCGCGCGTTTCGGGTTAGACATAAACTGCGGATCGTTTTGCAGCGTTTGTAACGCCTCACGCCCCTTGCGCCCGGCGTGGCTGAGCATGTGGAGGCTTACCCGATCCGCGGTAATTTTTCCGGTCTGATAGCGGGCCATGTGGCTTGCGACGCTTATTCGCCACGGATCCAGCACGGGGGTATGGATCAACATCAGGAAGACGAGGGAAAGCAGCCCGGTCGCCGGGATGACGTACGTATGGATCTGCTGCGGCTCACGACGCTGTATCAGGACGCTGGCACAAAATCCGACCGCCCAGACCAGCGCCACGATGGTTATCAACACGCCGTAAAGACGCTCGGGTGACCAGCCGTATTGCGAAATGCGTAGCCAAAGCGCCCACCCCGCCAGAACCGGATATGCGGGTACGATAGCCACGGCAAGGCGAATCATCCCTCGCAGCGGGGCATAGTAAGGCAGCGTTTGACGCTGTGGATGCCACACTATCGTCACCAGGAATAGCAGCAGCAGCGCCAGGGTAGTGAGCAAGCCCGCGGCGGATATCCTGGCCGAAATGGTTTCGAAGCCGACGAAAGGCAGCGCGCCAATAAAGAGCAGGGCCAGCGCCGCCATCAGGGGTAGCAGACCGGTGGCGATCAGGGTGAGCAGGTTTTGCAGGGCAAGAAGAAACCGTACCTGCACGCGCGTGAGCACGGCCGCACTGGCTGAAACCACGCCAGTCGCCACTGAAATAAACCCGTCAGAATGGAAGAAAAGCCGATCAAAAAAGCGTATGCCGATAAGTTCGAAAAGCTCGGCCCAGAGGAAAAGCACCAGCCAGAAGAGGCCATTTGAAACAAAAATAACGAACAGCGTCAGCGCGTTATGCCAGTTTCGCTGATAAAAGTCGCTGTAAAACGAAGTGGTCGGGACGGGATCCAGACGCCGCTGTAGCCATGGCAGTATGAACAGCGTCATCAGCAGCAGGTGAAAGCCGAAAACGAGCATCTCATCCCTGATGCTCCAGCTTTCGAGCCCCGCTACGCTCCACTTAAGCCAGCCGCCCATGCCCGCAACGGCCGCGCCGGTCATCCCGAGCGCCAGCCACAAAAAAGGCTTTCGGAACGATGTCACTGCAAGCGACATCGTGGTCGTCATTACCACGGTGGCAGGAATAACGCACATCAACCACAGCGTATCGGTCGGCAATTTCGCATACCCGATGTACCAGGTAATGGCATAGCAGAGCACTCCCTGTAAGGCGCCCGCCAGCACGACGGCCAGGCGCGTTGAAGGGGATAACGTTTCACTGTTGTCCATCTTTTATCCCTTGTTTACGAAAAGCATAGAGTCCCATTAAAGCGATAACAGGGCGTCAACGGCAATATCTGAAATCATAGCTGCGGGAGACATGAATCGTTTTCTCAATGTAACCCTTACGTAATTTTCCTACATGTATGCGATTACATTCACATTCTTCCGGTTAAATTCACCATCAATTAACCTTTTAAGAACATTTTCCCCAACCAAAAAGCGATTCCTGCGATAATCTGCCCGCCCTGTGGCTGGAGTCGCAGGGTTTTCCGTTAGTAAGGGTTTTGACCAGATACGTAAATCTATGAGCCCCGTCGCGGTTAACATCCCCAGAAAAACCCTACAATTTCAGGCAGTACATATTGGCTAAGGAGCAGTGATATGCGTGTTAATGGTTTAACCCCGCAAGATCTCAAGGCTTATGGTATTCACGACGTCCAGGAAGTGGTCTACAACCCCGATTACGATACGCTGTATCAGGAAGAGCTCAATCCAGCGCTGGAAGGATACGAGCGAGGTGTGTTGACGAACCTTGGAGCTATCGCCGTCGATACCGGTATCTTTACCGGCCGTTCGCCGAAAGATAAGTATATTGTCCGAGACGATACCACCCGCGATACGCTGTGGTGGGCTGATAAAGGCAAAGGGAAGAACGATAACAAACCGCTCTCTCCCGAAACCTGGCAGCATCTGAAAGGGCTCGTCACCCATCAACTTTCCGGAAAGCGTCTGTTTATCGTCGATGCTTTCTGCGGCGCTAACGCCGACACCCGCCTCTCCGTACGCTTTATCACCGAAGTGGCCTGGCAGGCGCATTTCGTGAAGAACATGTTCATTCGTCCGACTGACGAAGAGCTGCAGGACTTTACCCCGGATTTCATCGTCATGAACGGGGCGAAATGCACTAACCCGCAGTGGAAAGAGCAGGGTCTGAACTCCGAAAACTTCATCGCCTTCAACCTGACCGAGCGCATCCAGCTGATTGGCGGAACCTGGTACGGCGGCGAAATGAAGAAAGGGATGTTCTCCGTCATGAACTACCTGCTGCCGCTGCGCGGTATCGCCTCCATGCACTGCTCGGCCAACGTCGGTGAAAAAGGCGACGTGGCGGTATTCTTCGGCCTTTCCGGCACCGGTAAAACGACGCTGTCCACCGATCCAAAACGCCGTCTGATTGGCGACGACGAGCACGGCTGGGACGACGACGGCGTGTTTAACTTTGAAGGCGGCTGCTACGCGAAGACTATTCGCCTGTCTGAAGAGGCAGAGCCGGATATCTTCCACGCCATTCGCCGCGATGCGCTGCTGGAAAACGTCACCGTGCGTGCCGATGGTTCTGTCGACTTCGACGATGCGTCCAAAACGGAAAACACCCGCGTCTCTTACCCGATCTACCACATCGACAACATCGTGAAGCCGGTGTCGAAGGCGGGCCACGCCACGAAGGTGATCTTCCTGACCGCGGATGCCTTCGGCGTCCTGCCACCGGTTTCTCGCCTGACGGCCAGCCAGACGCAGTACCATTTCCTCTCCGGCTTTACCGCCAAGCTGGCGGGCACCGAGCGCGGCGTGACGGAGCCAACGCCAACCTTCTCCGCCTGCTTCGGCGCGGCATTCCTGTCGCTGCACCCGACGCAGTACGCGGAAGTGCTGGTGAAGCGCATGCAGGCATCCGGCGCGCAGGCCTACCTGGTGAACACCGGCTGGAACGGTACGGGCAAACGTATCTCCATCAAAGATACGCGCGCCATCATTGACGCCATTCTGGACGGTTCGCTGGATAACGCCGAGACCTTTACGCTGCCGATGTTCGACCTGGCGATCCCAACGGCGCTGCCGGGCGTGGATACCCGTATCCTTGACCCGCGCAATACCTATGGTTCACCGGAGCAGTGGCGTGAAAAGGCGGAATCGCTGGCGAAGCTGTTTATTGAGAACTTTGAGAAGTATACCGATACCCCGGCGGGTGCTGCGCTGGTGAGTGCGGGGCCGAAGCTGTAGCCCTTCTCCCTCTCCCTGTGGGCTGAGGGATCCCCAGTAATATGGTCATACCACCATGACCATATTACTGTACTCTTTTCCCAGCTTTTTCATCTCGTTAACTATATTCAGGCGTCTTACTTTCCCGGGCTCA
>NZ_JAPNMC010000019.1:0-81259 GCF_026627565.1 Enterobacter cloacae complex sp. 2022EL-00788
GTCTGATAAATTGTTAAAGAGCAGTGCAACGCGGCTTTCGCTCACCGTTGCGAGGTGGCGTATATTACGCTTTCCTCTTTCAGAGTCAACCCGTTATTTCAGGATTTTTTCTCTTCAACCGACCGGGCTGTTTGTGAAGTGATTCACATCCGCCGTGTCGATGGAGGCGCATTATAGGGAGCCGCCGAGGAATGACAAGCGGAAAAATGCATTTTTATTTCAACCGCTCACCTTTTCACCAAAACGTCTATTTTTGGTGCTTTTTAATCTCTTTTGGCAGCTCTGCCAGGCTTGTAATGACCCAGTCGGCTGCATTTTCCGCTTCCGGGGTGACTGGTTTACCGGTTCGCACTAATACTTTTGTTCCCACGCCCGCCGCCGTTGCTGCCTGCATATCTTCCAGCTTATCGCCGACCATAAAAGACGCGGCCATATCAATGTGCAGAAATTCCTGCGCGGAGATAAGCATGCCCGGATGCGGTTTACGGCAATCACAGGTCTGACGATATGCTTCGACGGTGCCCTGCGGGTGATGCGGACAATAATAGATACCATCAAGATCGACGCCGCGATCGGCCAGGGACCAGTCCATCCATTCCGTCAGCGTCTCGAACTGCGCTTCGGTGAATTTCCCCCGGGCGATACCGGACTGATTGGTTACCACCACCAGCGCATAGCCCATCTCTTTCAGCTGGCGCAGTGCATCTATTACGCCCTCGATAAATTCAAACTCATCAATCTCATGGACGTAGCCGTGATCCACATTAATAGTGCCGTCACGATCGAGAAAAATTGCGGGTACAGATTTTGCCACCGGTTTGCTCCTGAAAAAGGCTTGTTCAGCTAGTATCTCATGAATCACGGCGCAATAAAGTGCTCATCGTACAGAGGTGGATTGATTTAGACGTCTGGATGCCTTAACATCCATTTTGTTTACGGTCATTCCCCGTATCTGGCAGAAGAAAATGCCACGGCTAACTTACATACGATAAAAATAATCTAATGATTAAACTTTCCAATATCACCAAAGTGTTCCAGCAGGGGAACCGAACCATTCAGGCGCTGAACAACGTTAGCCTGCATGTTCCTGCTGGTCAGATTTATGGCGTCATTGGCGCATCGGGTGCAGGTAAAAGTACGCTGATCCGTTGTGTTAACCTGCTTGAGCGCCCAACCCAGGGCAGCGTTGAAGTTGGCGGCCAGGAGCTTACCGCTCTCTCAGAAAAAGAACTCACCAAAGCGCGTCGTCAGATCGGCATGATTTTCCAGCACTTTAACCTGCTGGCCTCACGTACCGTTTTCGGCAACGTTGCTTTACCGCTGGAGCTGGACAACACGCCGAAGGAAGAAATTACGCGTCGCGTCACCGAACTGCTGGACCTGGTTGGTCTGGGCGATAAGCATGACAGCTATCCGGCCAATCTCTCCGGCGGGCAAAAGCAGCGTGTAGCAATAGCTCGCGCGCTGGCAAGCAATCCAAAAGTGCTGCTGTGCGATGAAGCCACCAGCGCATTAGATCCGGCTACCACGCGTTCTATTCTGGAGCTGCTGAAAGACATTAACCGTCGTCTGGGCCTGACTATCCTCCTTATTACGCACGAAATGGACGTGGTGAAACGTATTTGTGACTGCGTGGCAGTCATCAGCAACGGTGAGCTGATTGAGCAGGATACGGTAAGCGAAGTGTTCTCCCATCCGAAGACGCCGCTGGCTCAGCAGTTCATCCAGTCCACGCTTCATCTGGATATTCCGGAAGATTATCTGGAACGTCTGAAAACAGAAGCCGTTGCAGAAAGCGTTCCAATGCTGCGCATGGAGTTTACGGGTCAGTCCGTTGACGCACCGCTGCTTTCCGAAACCGCGCGTCGCTTTAACGTTAATAACAACATTATTAGCGCGCAGATGGATTACGCCGGTGGCGTGAAGTTCGGCATTATGCTGACGGAAATGCACGGCACACAGGAAGAAACCCAGGCGGCAATTGCCTGGCTGCAGGAAAATCACGTAAAAGTAGAGGTACTGGGTTATGTCTGAGCCGATGATGTGGCTACTGGTTCGCGGCGTTTGGGAAACGCTGGCTATGACCTTCGTATCGGGCTTTTTTGGCTTTGTCATTGGGCTACCGGTCGGCGTGCTGCTGTACGTTACGCGCCCGGGTCAGATTATTGAAAACGCGAAGCTGTATCGCACGCTCTCTGCGCTGGTGAACATCTTCCGTTCTATCCCGTTCATTATTCTGCTGGTGTGGATGATTCCGTTTACCCGCGTGATCGTCGGTACGTCGATAGGTCTTCAGGCAGCAATTGTTCCATTGACCGTAGGCGCTGCGCCGTTTATCGCCCGTATGGTGGAAAACGCCCTGCTGGAAATCCCAACGGGTCTGATTGAAGCCTCCCGAGCCATGGGTGCGACGCCGATGCAGATCGTGCGCAAAGTACTGCTGCCTGAAGCGCTGCCAGGGCTGGTGAACGCGGCGACCATTACGCTTATCACGCTTGTCGGTTATTCCGCGATGGGCGGTGCCGTAGGTGCAGGCGGTTTAGGCCAGATTGGCTATCAGTACGGCTATATTGGCTATAACGCTACCGTTATGAATACCGTTCTGGTATTGCTGGTTGTGCTGGTTTACTTAATTCAATTCTCTGGCGATCGTATCGTCCGGGCTGTTACGCATAAATAACGTTACAAACAACACAAACTCGACGAGTTAAGGAAAAAACATGGCGTTTAAATTTAAGACCTTTGCAGCAGTAGGCGCACTGATTGGCTCTCTGGCACTGGTGGGTTGCGGTCAGGACGAGAAGGATCCCAACCACATCAAAGTAGGCGTTATCGTCGGTGCTGAACAGCAGGTCGCAGAAGCCGCGCAGAAAATCGCAAAAGAGAAATATGGCCTGGACGTTGAGCTGGTCACCTTCAACGATTACGTTCTGCCGAACGAAGCGCTGAGCAAAGGCGATATTGACGCCAACGCCTTCCAGCACAAACCGTATCTGGATCAGCAGATCAAGGATCGCGGCTACAAGCTGGTTGCTGTCGGGAATACCTTCGTTTATCCAATTGCCGGTTACTCCAAGAAAATTAAATCTCTGGATGAACTTCAGCCGGGTTCACAGGTTGCCGTCCCTAACGACCCAACCAACCTTGGCCGCTCGCTGCTGCTGCTGCAGAAAGTGGGCCTGATCAAGCTGAAAGAAGGTGTTGGCCTGCTGCCGACCGTTCTGGACGTGACCGAAAACCCGAAAAATCTGAAAATTGTTGAACTGGAAGCCCCTCAGCTGCCACGTTCACTGGACGATGCACAGATCGCGCTGGCCGTTATCAACACCACCTACGCCAGCCAGATCGGCCTGACGCCGGCGAAGGATGGTATCTTCGTTGAAGACAAAGACTCCCCGTACGTCAACCTGATCGTGACTCGCGAAGACAACAAAGACGCGGAAAACGTGAAGAAATTCCTGCAGGCGTATCAGTCTGAAGAAGTTTACCAGGAAGCCAACAAGGTGTTTAACGGCGGCGCGGTTAAAGGCTGGTAATCTCACCTCAGTGTAATATCATCAAGACGGGCATTTGCCCGTCTTGTTATTTGTGCGGTCAACTGCTTCAATATCTGACGTTTTGATTATCCACTGAGGAATTATTATGCGTGCTTTACCGATCTGTCTTTTAGCACTGATGCTGAGCGGCTGTTCTATGCTAAGCAGATCTCCTGTTGAACCCGTTCAAAGCACTGCAACCCCGCCAAAAGCGGAGCCAGCAAAACCGAAAGCGCCTCGCGCTGCGCCGGTACGTATTATTACGAAAGCCGACGAGCTGGTCGGTAAGCCATTCCGTGAGCTGGGTGAAGTGAGTGGCGAATCCTGCCAGGCAACGAACCAGGACTCTCCACCGAATATCCCAACAGCCCGCAAGCGTATGCAGATTAACGCGTCAAAAATGAAAGCCAACGCGGTGCTGCTGCACAGCTGCGAAGTGACCAGCGGTACGCCAGGCTGCTACCGTCAGGCGGTATGTATCGGTTCTGCGCTTAATATTACGGCGAAATGAGTTCGTTTCAGTTCGAGAAGATAGGCGTTATCCGCTCCCCTTATAAAGAGAAGTTCGCCGTGCCGCGCCAGCCCGGTCTGGTCATCAACGGCGGCGGCGAGCTTCATCTTGTCGCGCCCTATAATCAGGCCGATGCGGTGCGCGGGCTTGAGGCGTTCAGTCATTTATGGGTGGTCTTTGTGTTTCACCAGACCATGGAAGGCGGCTGGCGTCCCACGGTGCGTCCTCCGCGTCTGGGCGGTAATGCCAGAATGGGTGTATTTGCCACCCGCTCCACCTTCCGCCCTAACCCGATTGGAATGTCGCTGGTCGAACTGAAAGGCATACGCTGTCAGAAAGATCGGGTGATTCTGGAGTTAGGTAGCCTTGACCTGGTTGATGGCACGCCGGTCATTGATATCAAGCCTTACCTGCCCTTTGCCGAAGCGCTGCCGGAGGCCAGGGCAAGCTACGCGCAGGAAGCGCCGCAGGCAGATATGCCGGTTCACTTCACGCCAGAAATAACGACGCAAATCGACCAGCTGGAAAAACGCTATCCTCGTCTTCGTGACTTCATTACCGAAGTGCTAGCGCAGGACCCCCGTCCCGCCTATCGCAAAGAAGAGGAGACCGGAAAAACGTATGCGGTCTGGCTGCTGGACTTTAACGTGCGCTGGCGCGTGACTGCGGCGGGTTTTGAAGTGTTTGCCCTGGAACCCAGGTAATTTTGTTCTCCTCTCTTTTGGCATCTTTGCCACACTGGTAAACTAAACCACTTTTTTTGTGTCAGGCTGGTGTTTCAGCCTGTTCCAATCGTCGAAATGGAACCGTAACAACATGCGTACTAGCCAATATCTGCTCTCCACTCTGAAGGAGACACCTGCCGACGCCGAAGTGATCAGCCACCAGCTGATGCTTCGCGCCGGGATGATCCGCAAGCTGGCCTCCGGGTTATACACCTGGCTGCCGACCGGCGTGCGCGTCCTGAAAAAAGTCGAAAACATCGTGCGTGAAGAGATGAACAACGCCGGTGCTATCGAGGTGTTAATGCCGGTTGTTCAGCCCTCTGAACTGTGGCAGGAGAGCGGTCGCTGGGAGCAGTACGGTCCTGAGCTGCTGCGTATTGCCGATCGTGGCGATCGTCCCTTTGTTCTCGGCCCTACGCATGAAGAAGTGATCACCGACCTGATCCGTAACGAGCTGAGCTCTTACAAACAGCTGCCGCTGAACTTCTTCCAGATCCAGACCAAGTTCCGTGACGAAGTGCGCCCACGCTTCGGCGTCATGCGTTCTCGCGAATTCCTGATGAAAGATGCCTACTCTTTCCATACGTCTCAGG
Source organism: Enterobacter cloacae complex sp. 2022EL-00788 (assembly GCF_026627565.1). Taxonomy (NCBI): domain Bacteria; kingdom Pseudomonadati; phylum Pseudomonadota; class Gammaproteobacteria; order Enterobacterales; family Enterobacteriaceae; genus Enterobacter; species Enterobacter cloacae complex sp. 2022EL-00788. The sequence continues at coordinate 5,366 of NZ_JAPNMC010000019.1, forward strand.
AATCTCTGCAGGAGACCTACGACAAAATGTACGAGGCCTACAGCAAAATCTTCTCCCGCATGGGCCTGGATTTCCGTGCTGTACAGGCTGATACCGGCTCTATCGGCGGTAGCGCCTCCCATGAATTCCAGGTTCTGGCGCAGAGCGGTGAGGACGATGTGATCTTCTCTGACTCCTCTGATTACGCCGCGAACATCGAGTTCGCAGAAGCGCTGGCACCAAAAGCGCCACGTGCTGCGGCAACCGAAGAGATGACGCTGGTTGATACGCCAGACGCGAAAACTATTGCCGAGCTGGTTGAGCAGTTCAACCTGCCGGTTGAGAAAACGGTCAAAACCCTGCTGGTGAAATCTGCTGAAGGCAGCGCTTACCCGCTGGTTGCCCTGCTGGTCCGTGGCGATCACGAGCTGAACGAAGTGAAAGCGGAAAAGCTGCCGCAGGTTGCCAGCCCTCTCGCTTTCGCTACAGAAGCAGAAATCCGCGCCGTGGTGAACGCAGGCCCAGGCTCTCTGGGTCCGGTGAATATGCCTGTTCCGGTTGTCATTGACCGCACCGTTGCGGCGATGAGCGACTTCGCCGCTGGCGCAAACATCGACGGGAAACACTACTTCGGCATCAACTGGGATCGCGACGTGGCGACGCCAGAAGTGGCTGACATCCGTAACGTGGTCGCAGGCGATCCAAGCCCGGACGGCAAGGGTACCCTGATGATCAAACGCGGTATCGAAGTAGGCCACATCTTCCAGCTGGGCGATAAATACTCTCGCGCAATGAACGCTGCCGTTCAGGGTGAAGATGGCCGTAACCAGGTTCTGACCATGGGCTGCTACGGTATTGGGGTAACGCGTGTTGTTGCTGCCGCTATTGAGCAGAACTATGACGAGCGCGGTATCGTCTGGCCGGATAACATTGCACCATTCCAGGTGGCTATTCTGCCGATGAACATGCACAAGTCTTACCGCGTGCAGGAGCTGGCCGAGAAACTCTACGCTGAGCTGAGCGCGAAAGGTATCGACGTGCTGATGGATGACCGTAAAGAGCGTCCGGGCGTGATGTTTGCTGATATGGAGCTGATCGGTATTCCGCACACCATCGTCATCGGCGACCGTAACCTCGACAGCGACGAGATTGAATACAAATACCGTCGTAACGGCGAAAAGCAGATGATCAAGACGGGCGACATTCTTGATTACCTGGTGAAAGCCATCAAAGGTTAAGAAACAAAAAACCCCGCCAGCGCGGGGTTTTTTTATGGGTAAATATTATTTGCTGTCGCAGTTTTTGCCGGCAGTAAACGTCGCGTCCTTATCGGCCACCAGCGTTTTTACCAGCTCGCCGCTGTCCGGGTTTGGCTCCAGCGTAAAGTGCCCTTCAACCGTCAGCAACACTGGCTTGCTGTCATTGCCGCGCGCAACGGCATAGTCACGCTCCAGCTGGGCATTGTTCGCCACGCTGACTTTCTTCCCGGTCGCGCAGTCCGTAAAGATCGCCGCATCCGCCATGTAGAAATACATGCCCCGCATTGCCATTGGCGTTGCAGGCAGTGCCGCTTTTACCGGAGCCAGCGTGTAGTTGAACTGGGATTCAATCGGATTACCTTCGCGATCGAGCATCTCCATCCCCTCGCCTTTGGCGCGGAAATAGGTTTTGTCCCCAGCGGTATCGGTCAATACCAGCTTCTCAGCCGTACGCGCCCAGGTTCCGTAAGTTGCATATGAAGAGGGTTCCTTCGCTCCCTGATAACGCTGGTTCATTACCCAGGTACCATCCTTTTGCAGGAACAGAGAGGTTTCGATACCTTCACAATCTGCACAGGGTAATACGCCGCGCCAGCTCTGCTGCATCGGCTTTAATTCTTCGTTTTGCGTTGGCTGTAAGGCCTGCGTTTCCGAACGGTTGTTACAGCCAAAAAGCGCGAACAGACTCGTTACGGCCAGCGCTGATAATAATGCTTTTTTCACGATACATTCCTTATGAAAAGGGTGTCCCTTTCGTCACGCTACGGATGACGAACTTTGCCACGCAGTGATTTTACGGTGGATTTTTGCGCCTTTGAGGACAACCTGCGTTCTTTCGATGCCCGCGTAGGACGCGTTGCCCGACGGCTTTTTTGCACTGCTGTTAATTCTTTTATGACCGCCGCCAGTCTGGAAAGTGCCGCTTCCCGGTTCATTTCCTGGCTGCGATATTCCTGCGCCTTGATCACAATTACGCCATCGCTGGTGATCAGGTGATGGCTGGCGGCAAGCAGGCTCTCTTTATAATACTCTGGCAGGCTGGAGGCCCGAATGTCAAAGCGCAAATGGATAGCCGTTGAAGCCTTGTTGACGTGCTGTCCCCCTGCCCCCTGAGCACGGATGGCGGTGATCTCCAGCTCGCTATCAGGAATGCTGACGTTTCGGGACAAAACAATCATGGCGCGGGCTGCCAGGCCGTGAGATGAATTTCCAGATTATTCTGAGAATCAGAGAGCCAGATGGCGCCGTCCTGAATAGTAGCCTGTAGCGCCATCGTTCGGCCGGCGAACTCGCTCAGCTGCGCCAGCTGTTCATCATCCAGATACCAGACGGTAAGGTTTTTGAACTGCGCACATTTGTTTTTATTCTGTTGCCACCAGATCTCCGCGGCGCGCTGGTTGTAGGCGAAGAGCGCGACCTCAGCGGACTGGGTGCAAGCCTTTTTGATCCGGCGTTCATCCGGGAGGCCAAGCTCAATCCACAGATCGATACCCAGGTGGTCGTTGCGCCGCCAGGCTTCCGGCTCATCTTCCGCACTTAAGCCCCGGGTAAATTGCAGGCGCTCATCGGCATACTTTATCCACGCCAGCAGGCGCAGCATCATGCGCTCCTGGGTTTCAGAGGGGTGGCGCGCCAGCGTCAATGACGCATCGAGAAACTGGTTACGGTCAAGATCCGCCACATTGACCACAGCTTTATAAATTGTCGCTTTCAGCGCCATGAGAGAACTCCTTTCGATTCAGGCGTACATTGTAGCGAAAACCGCAGCAAAAGGCTGTTACGAGCTTGTCCCCCCCTTATCAAGGCGCTGATATTGCTTAAATGAGTATGGTATAGTCACCTTGCTAAACCGAGTTTAACTTCGTAGGCTTAATGATATCTCACAGTAAGTCAGTACGCTGGCAGGAGGGGATGTGAATAATTATTGTGAGTTGATTCGCAGACGGTATGCGGAAATTGCCAGCGGAGATCTGGGGTATATCCCGGATGCGTTGGGCTGTGTATTGAACGTGCTAAATGAAGTGGCCTCTGATGAGGGCCTTTCTGAATCGGTCAGGGAAAAAGCAGCGTACGCTGCGGCGAATTTACTGGTGAGCGATTATGTCGATGAATGATACCTATCAACCCATCAATTGTGATGACTATGACAACCTCGAACTCGCCTGCCAGCATCATTTAATACTGACGCTGGAGCTAAAAGATGGCGAAGTGCTTAAGGCAAAGGCCAGCGATCTGGTTTCCCGTAAGAACGTGGAATACCTGGTTGTTGAAGATGCAGGTGCGACGCGTGAGTTGCGCCTCGACAAAATTGCCAGTTTTAGCCACCCGCAAATCGGCACCGTCGTGGTGAGCGAATCCTGATAACCAACGGGCAGCCAGGCTGCCCGTTACGCTTTCCATTCAAAATTTACACCGTCTTCAGCCCACCCCTCTTTAGTGACAAATACCCCTGCCGCCGCAATGAGCGTATCACCGTAAAACAGAAGCGGCGTTGTATCACGCAGCCAGGGCGGAACGTTCTGTTCCTGCCAGATCTTCTTCAGTTTGCGCCCGCCGTTACGCCCGACGATGTGCAGCATGCCGCTGGCCCTGAAGCGTACGGTGACGTTCTCGCCCGGCTCGGGCAAACGCACGTTACCCGAACGGCTTAACGCAACCACGCCTGCATTAACAGGTAACGTTAATGCTTGCTCAGGAGACGGCCAGTCGAGGATCCTGTCAGCAAGCGACGGCAACGATTTTACCCACCAGAGCTGGCCTTTATAGCGCCTGATCTCAAAACCATTCAGAAAGATACGCGGCGCGGCATCTTCCCGGGCCTGTGCAACCTCGTCCCAGATACGGTTGAGCATCGCCCGGGACGGCATGGCCGCACGGTGAAACGCCAGCCAGCGACGAATCAGGGCAGCCCGACGTGCGGGGCTCATCGCCTCCAGCGGCGCCAGCACCAGCGCACCGTCTGCGGTAATCAGCGTCTCCAGCTCCTCGCGCAGCAGCTCGTCCAGCAAGCTTTCCTGTTCAGCACAAAGCATCGCGCTTCGGGCCGCCGCTTCGGAAAAATGCGCCCAGCGCTCGTTCAGAAGCGGCAGCACGCGCAGGCGCAGGAAGTTTCGGTCGTAGCTGTCGTCCTGATTGCTTTCGTCCTCAATCCAGCGCAGATGGTGTTGATGCGCCCAGGCTTCCAGTGAAGCGCGCGTTTCACTCAGCAGCGGACGAATCAGCGCCGTACCGGCAAAATCCGCGCGTTCCGGCATGGCGGATAACCCCGCAGGCCCGCTGCCGCGCTTGAGCGCCAGCAAGAACGTTTCACACTGATCGTCCAGATGCTGCGCGGTAACCAACGCTTCTCCAGGCTGTAATGCGCCGGAAAACGCGGCGTAACGGGCTTTACGCGCCTGCGCCTCCGTGCCCAACCCTTCATCCTCAAGCGTGACGCGCTCAACGACTAGCGGGATCGCCCACGCTGAGCACACCGCTTCACAGTGCGCTACCCAGTCGTCCGCATGGGCGCTTAGGCCGTGATGAATGTGCATCGCCCGAAGCTGGACGTCCGGCTCCCGATCGCGCCAGCACTTAAGGCGGTGCAGCAAAACGGTGGAGTCCAGGCCACCGCTAAATCCCACCAGAAGCTGGCGGTACGGTGAAACGGCGAGAGCGATAGCGGGTAAGGTCATAGAAAATTACACATAAAAAATGCCCGAACTGAACGGGCATTATCACACATGAAGGCAATTACTGCTGATAAAGCTCCAGCGGCAGGCCGTCCGGATCGTTGAAAAAAGTGAAACGTTTATCGGTAAAGGGATCGACACGAATCGCTTCACAGGCCACGCCGTGGGCTTCCAGATGTTTTACCGCACTGTCCAGGTCATCGACGCTGAAGGCCAGGTGGCGCAGGCCGCAGGCTTCCGGGCGCGACGGACGCGCAGGCGGGAAGGGAAAAGAGAACAGCTCAATGACATATTGCCCGTCTAACGCCAGATCGCCCTTCCAGGAGTCGCGCTCTTCGCGGTAAGCCTCGCTCATCAGCGTAAAGCCGAGGATGTCGCAGTAGAATGCCTTACTTTTCGCGTAATCGGTGGCGATGATCGCAATATGGTGAACCTGTTTTAAACCCAGCATAGCTTCTCCTTTTTATGATGTCCTGCACGTTACAACCGACAGCCCGCCGCTGGCAAGCAGCCCCCTTTATTTTAGGACTCGCACCCAGTACACTCCGTTTTCATCGCGTTTCGCACCGTGAATATCCGTCTCAAACCCCGGATAGTGGCGCCCTACCGAACAGAGCATCAGCAGAAAATCGAGCACCGCCCGGCTTTTTTCGGTGATCATTTCGCCCGGCATCAGCAGCGGTACGCCCGGCGGATAAGGCAGGATCATGTTGGCCGATACCCGGCCGACCAGATTTTCCAGTTCAACGGTTTCAACCTCACCTTTCACCTGCTGCTGCCACGCCCTGTGCGGGGTTAGCTTCATTTCAGGCAGGACGTCAAACGCCTGGAGCATCAGGCGCGGCAGATCGTGCTGGCGGATCAGCCTGTGGATCCCCTGAGCCAGATCCTGAATGCGCATATTGCGATAGAAGTCAGGATCTTCCGCATAGAGGTCGGGCAGCATGTTCTTCACCCGCAGGTTCAGATCGTACGCGCGCTTGAACTCCATCAGCCCGCGCAGCAGACCCATCGCGCGGGTTTTATCGATCCCAATACTGAACAGGAACAGCAAATTGTAGGGCCCGGTCTTCTCCACCACCACGCCACGCTCGTCGAGGAATTTCGCTACCAGCGCGGCCGGGATCCCTTCATCACCCATTACGCCCTGCTCATCCATGCCCGGCGTCAGGATCGTCACCTTAACCGGATCGAGGAACATATGATCCGCATCGGCGTCCCGGAAGCCGTGCCAGCTTTCTCCTGGCGCGACGGGCCAGCACTCCGCCTCGTCGATCTCTTCCGGCTGCCAGATATCAAAGAACCAGCCGTCCGCTTCATCTTTCAGCCGCTGGACCTCCTTACGGAAATGCAGCGCCCGCTCCACCGAACGATTAATCAGGCGTTTACCGGGATTGCCGCGCAGCATCGCCGCCGCCGTTTCGATGGAGGCCACCAGCGGGTAGCTCGGCGACGTGGTCGTATGCATCATAAAGGCTTCGTTGAAGGTGTCCTCGTCGTACTCGCCCTTGATGTGAATAAGGGACGCCTGGGAAAACGCGGCCAGCATTTTGTGCGTCGACTGCGTTTCGAAGAATACTTTTCCCGGCACGCGCTCGCCGCTCATTCCGCTTTTACCCGAATAAATCGGATGGAAATTGGTGTAAGGCACCCAGGCGGAATCAAAGTGGATCGACGGCACGTCCAGCGTCTGCTTGATCCAGTTCGTGTTGTACAGCAGCCCGTCATAGGTAGAGTTAGTGATCACCGCATGGAAAGGCCAGCCAGCCTCCGGTATCGCCGCGACCTTTTTTTCGATGGCGGCACGCGTGAACTCGCGGCGTGGAATGCCGCCAAGAATGCCGAGCGCGTTGCGCGTTGGCGACAGCCAGAGCGGCACTACGTCACTCATCATCAGCAGATGCGCCAGCGACTTGTGGCAGTTTCGGTCAATCAGCAGCGTGCTGCCGGCAGGCGCGGCGTACATCCCGACGATTTTATTCGACGTCGAGGTGCCGTTGGTCACCATGTAGCTTTGCTCGGCGCCAAAGGTGCGGGCAATGTACTCCTCGGCTTCAAGATGCGGGCCGGTATGGTCCAGCAGAGAGCCCAGCTCGGTCACCGAAATCGACACGTCCGCTTTCAGCGTGTTGCCGCCAAAGAAATCATAGAACAGGCAGCCCACCGGACTTTTTTGATAGGCCGTCCCCGCCATATGGCCCGGCGTACAGAAGGTGTACTTTCCTTCCTTAACATAGGTGAACAGCGCGCGCGTAAACGGCGGCGTGATGTTATCAAGATATTCGCCGGTGTACTGCTGAATGCGGATCGCAATGTCCTCGGCAACGCCGAGAGAGTATTCGAAGAACCACAGCGCCATGCGCATATCGTGAGCGCTGACGTCCATGGTCGAATGCGTGTTGATAAAGGCGTACAGCGGAAGGTATTCGTTGAGCTTATTGATATCGCTGCACAGCTCCATGTCGTATTCGTCCCAGTCGAATATCACGCCACAGATGCGCGGATTGTGTTCGATGAATTTCAGCAGGTCGGCGCTGTTTTGCGGCCAGATCAGCTGATATCCGCGTGCGGTAAGGGCTTGCTCCAGCTCCTTGATGGGTTCGTCTTTATAAAAGACGCCGTGTGGCCCCATGATGGCAATGATGTTCATGGTTTACCTCCTTGAAAAACATCAGATAAGCATAGTTAAGGTAAACGGCAGGTATAAAAAAAGCCGCAACAATGTGCGGCTTTTAGGATAATTGTGAGGTTTATGCGTAACCGTAGGTCATCAGGCGCTGATAACGGCGGTTGAGCAAATCTTCTTTGCTCAGCACGTCCAGGTCCGCCAGGTCAGCCAGCAGCTGCGCTTTCAGGGACGCGGCCATGACTTCCGGCTTGCGGTGTGCGCCACCCAGCGGTTCAGGGATGACGGTGTCGATAAGCTTCAGCTCTTTCAGACGTGGGGCAATGATGCCCATCGCTTCGGCAGCCAGAGGCGCTTTGTCGGCGCTTTTCCACAGAATTGAAGCACAGCCTTCCGGAGAGATAACGGAATAGGTGCTGTACTGCAGCATATTCACTTTATCGCCCACGCCAATTGCCAGCGCGCCGCCGGAGCCACCCTCACCGATAACGGTACAGATGACGGGCACTTTCAGGCGAGACATCTCACGCAGGTTGCGTGCGATGGCTTCAGACTGACCGCGCTCTTCTGCGCCGACACCCGGGTAAGCGCCAGGCGTGTCGATGAAGGTAATGATTGGCATATTGAAACGCTCAGCCATCTCCATCAGACGCAGGGCTTTACGGTAGCCTTCTGGTGCCGGCATACCGAAGTTACGACGGATTTTCTCTTTGGTTTCACGACCTTTCTGATGACCAATGATCATCACCGGACGTCCATCCAGACGCGCGATACCGCCGACGATAGCTTTATCGTCAGCGTATGCGCGGTCGCCGGCCAGTTCGTCAAATTCGTCAAACGCCAGGCGGACATAATCCAGGGTGTACGGACGCTGTGGATGACGCGCCAGCTGGGCGATCTGCCATGCGCCGAGATCGGCAAAGATTTTGCGCGTCAGTTCTACGCTTTTTTCACGCAGACGATGCACTTCTTCGTCGATGTTAATATCCAGTTTTTCATCCTGACGGCTCACCGCTGTCAGAGAATCGATTTTCGCTTCCAGCTCTGCAATCGGCTGTTCGAAATCAAGGAAATTCAGACTCATAGTATTCCTGTATTAGTCAAACTCCAGTTCCACCTGCTCCGAACCAATGAGGCCACGGAGATCGTTCAGTAAACGATCGCTCGGAGAGACACGCCACGTTGCACCAAAGCGCAACCGCGCACGTGCATCCGCCCTCTGATAGTAGAGATGTACTGGAATTGTCCCCGAGCGGTGGGGTTCCAGAGACTGACGGAGTCGGTTTAAAAGCTGGTCATCAATTTGCCTGTCCGTCAGCGAGATAGCAAGCCCGCGAGCATATTTTTCCCGGGCTTCGTCAATGTCCATCACTTCGCGGGCAGTCATTTTAAGCCCCCCGCTGAAGTCATCAAAGCTGACCTGTCCGCTGACGATAAGTATGCGGTCTTTTTCCAGCAATTGCTGGTATTTATCCAACGCGTCGGTGAACAACATCACCTCAAGACGCCCGGAACGGTCATCCAGTGTACAGATGCCGATACGATTGCCGCGCTTGGTGACCATTACCCTTGCAGCAATCACGAGCCCCGCAGCCGTGGTGATTTTACCACGTTCTGTCGGATGCATGTCTTTAAGCCTGTAGCCGCCGACATAGCGCTCAATTTCTTTGAGATACTGGTTGATAGGGTGCCCCGTCAGGTACAAGCCTAACGTTTCACGCTCACCATCCAGCACCACCTGTTCTGGCCACGGCTGGCAGCTGGCATAGGACTGCTCGATCTGCTCTGGCTCTTCCGCCAGCACGCCAAACATATCCGCCTGGCCAATGGCTTCCGCTTTTGCGTGCTGATCGGCCGCCTTCAACGCATCGCCGAGCGAGTTCATCAACGCGGCGCGGTGCGGCCCCAGCCTGTCGAACGCGCCGGACATGATCAGTTTTTCCAGCACGCGGCGGTTCAGTTTTTTGGTATCGGTACGGGCGCAGAGATCGAACAGCTCGCGGAAGTAACCGCCGTTGTTACGAGCTTCGATGATCGCCTCGATCGGCCCCTCACCGACGCCCTTGATCGCGCCGATCCCGTAGACGATTTCCCCGTGTTCGTTAACGTGGAAATGATACAGCCCGGAGTTGATATCCGGCGGCAGGATCTTAAGCCCCATGCGCCAGCACTCGTCCACCAGGCCAACGACCTTTTCGGTGTTGTCCATATCGGCAGTCATTACCGCCGCCATAAACTCAGCGGGATAGTGCGCCTTCAGCCACAGCGTTTGATACGACACCAAAGCATAGGCGGCAGAGTGGGATTTGTTAAATCCATACCCGGCGAATTTCTCCACCAGGTCGAAGATTTTCATCGCCAGTTCGCCGTCGACGCCGTTTTTCTTCGCCCCGTCCTCAAAGATGGAACGCTGCTTGGCCATCTCTTCCGGCTTTTTCTTACCCATCGCACGACGCAACATGTCCGCGCCGCCAAGGGTATAGCCGGAAAGCACCTGGGCTATCTGCATAACCTGTTCCTGATACAGGATGATGCCGTAGGTCGGCTCCAGTACCGGTTTCAGGCTTTCGTGCTGCCACTGCACGTCCGGATAGGAAATCTCTTCGCGCCCGTGCTTACGGTCAATAAAGTTATCTACCATCCCCGACTGCAGCGGGCCGGGACGGAATAGCGCCACCAGCGCGATCATATCTTCGAAGCAGTCAGGCTGAAGACGTTTAATCAGATCTTTCATGCCGCGGGATTCAAGCTGGAAAACGGCTGTCGTCTCCGAGCGTTGCAGCATGTCGAAACTTTTCTTGTCATCAAGCGGGATAGCCGCGATATCCAGCGGCGGCTCGCCGTTCTTCTCGCGGCGGGCGTTGATCATCTCCAGCGCCCAGTTGATGATGGTGAGCGTACGCAGGCCGAGGAAGTCGAACTTCACCAGCCCGGCGTATTCCACGTCGTTCTTGTCGAACTGGGTAACCGGATGCTGGCCCGCTTCGTCGCAGTACAGCGGCGCAAAGTCAGTAATTTTGGTCGGGGCGATAACCACGCCCCCCGCATGCTTGCCGGCATTTCGCGTGACGCCTTCCAGCTTGCGCGCCATGTCGATCAGCGCTTTGACCTCTTCGTCGGCTTCGTATATTTCCGGCAGCTGAGGTTCGGCTTCAAACGCTTTAGCCAGCGTCATGCCCGGATCGGGCGGTACCAGCTTAGAGATGCGATCGACAAAACCGTACGGGTGCCCCAGCACGCGGCCCACGTCGCGGATAACCGCTTTTGCCGCCATCGTACCGAAGGTAATGATCTGCGAAACCGCATCACGGCCGTACATATCGGCCACGTGCTCGATAACCTGATCGCGTTTTTCCATGCAGAAGTCGACGTCGAAGTCGGGCATGGAGACACGTTCCGGGTTAAGGAAGCGTTCGAACAAAAGGTCGAATTCCAGCGGATCGAGGTCGGTGATTTTCAGCGCATACGCCACCAGCGAGCCGGCACCGGAACCACGCCCCGGACCAACCGGTACGCCATTATCCTTCGACCACTGGATGAACTCCATCACGATCAGGAAGTAGCCCGGGAATCCCATCTGGTTGATAACCTGGAGCTCAATATCCAGGCGCTCATCATACTCAGGACGCTTCTCTTTACGGACCGCTTCATCCGGGAAAAGGAATTCCAGACGCTCTTCAAGGCCCTCTTTCGATTTCATGACCAGGAAATCTTCCGTGGTCATGTCACCTGTCGGGAACTGCGGCAGGAAATATTCGCCGAGACGTACGGTAACGTTACACCGCTTGGCTATCTCTACGCTGTTTTCCAGCGCTTCCGGAATGTCCGAGAAAAGCTCGCACATCTCTTCTTCGCTGCGCATGTACTGCTGCGACGAGTAGTTGCGCGGGCGTTTCGGATCGTCAAGGGTAAAGCCGTCGTGGATAGCGACGCGGATTTCATGGGCGTCAAAATCGCCAGACTCAAGGAAGCGCACGTCGTTGGTTGCCACCACGGGCAGCCCGCGCGCTTCGGCAAGGGCTACGGCAGCATGCAGGTAGCTCTCTTCGTCCGCTCGCCCGGTGCGGATCAGCTCAAGGTAATAGCGATTCGGGAAATACTCTTCGTAGAACGACACGCACTGATCCACCAGCGCGCTGTTGCCGCGCAGCAGGCATTTGCCGACATCGCCCATACGGCCACCGGAGATCAGCAGCAACCCTTCGTTCAGCTCCGCCAGCCAGTCACGGTCAATCCACGGCCCCAGTGCGCCGTAGCCGCGCTGGTAGGCCTTTGAGATCAGCAGAGTGAGGTTCTGATAGCCCGTGTTATTCATGGCTAACACGGAAATTTGCGTCATCTCATCGCCGAGCAGCTCGCTCTGTACGTGAAAGTCCGCGCCAACGATGGGCTTTAACCCTGCACCATGCGCCGTTCCGTAGAACTTCACCAGGCCACACAGGTTGGTAAAATCGGTGATCGCCAGCGCAGGCATGCCGAGCGAGGCCGCCTTTTTTACCAGCGGCCCGGTCTTTGCCAGCCCATCGATCATGGAGTAGTCGCTATGCACCCGCAGGTGTACGAAACGTGGTTCAGCCATCTTCAGATTCCGCGTTACTTAATTGCTTGCGTCTTGATTCAGGACACCAGTCCCAGCGCACGTTTCACCGGGCCGAAACTGCGCCGATGATGTTCAGTTGCGCCATGTTCAGCCAGCTTTTCCAGATGGAAAGCGGTTGGATATCCCTTGTGCTGGGCAAAACCATACGCAGGATAAGTGAGATCCAGCGCGGCCATTTCGGCATCGCGTGTCACCTTGGCAATGATTGACGCCGCGCTGATTTCTGCGACGCGGCTATCGCCTTTAACGACGGCCAGTGAAGGCATCGGCAGCGCCGGGCAACGATTACCGTCGATCAGCACATACTCAGGCACAATTTTCAGGCCAGCGACAGCACGCTGCATTGCCAGCATGGTGGCGTGCAGAATATTCAGATCGTCAATCTCATTCGGCTCTGCGCGCCCGATACTCCAGGCCAGCGCCTTATCTTTAATTTCATCGAACAGCGCCAGGCGGCGCTTTTCACTCAGTTTTTTCGAGTCGTTGAGACCACTAATCGGACGCGCTGGATCGAGGATCACCGCCGCGGTCACCACGGCCCCCACTAACGGGCCGCGTCCGACCTCATCCACACCGGCAACGAGGTGCGTATGAGGGTAAATAAATTCCATCATTTTGCTAACTCCAGCACCGCATCGGCCGCCTGCTCATCAGCATTACAGCGGATCAGTTGATGCAGCTCACGGAACGTTTCGTGCATCTGGTGGCTGGTCTTGCCGTTTGCCAGCAGCGGCAGCAGTGCATCAGCCAGCGCCTGCGGCTGGCACTCATCCTGCAATAGCTCTTTCACCAGTTCGCGACCCGCAAGCAGGTTTGGCAGCGAAACGTACTCTGTTTTCACCAGACGTTTTGCCAGCCAGAAGGTAAACGGCTTCATGCGATAACCGACCACCATCGGGCATTTTGCCAGCATACACTCCAGCGCAGCCGTGCCGGAAGCCAGCAGTGCGGCATCGCTCGCAAACATGGCCTCCCGTCCTTTCCCGTCCAGCAGGCGGACGTGGAGATCCGGGGCAACGTCCGCTTTGATACGCTCAAACTGCTCGCGGCGTTTGGCATTCACCAGCGGCACGACCACTTCAAGATCGGGATAAGTGTTGCGGAGAATTTGTGCCGTTTTCAGGAAATCGGCGCTGAGCATTTCAACTTCAGCACCACGGCTTCCCGGCAGCAGCGCCAGACAGTGCACATCATGCGGAATGCCCAGCGCATCGCGCGCCGCGTTTTTATCCGGATCCAGCGGCATCGCATCCGCCATGGTATGACCGATAAAACGGCACGGGACATTGAATCTGTCGTAAAACGCTTTTTCGAAAGGCAGAAAAGCCAGCACCAGATCGGTGGACCGTCCGATTTTGAAAACGCGTTTCTGTCGCCACGCCCAGACGGACGGACTGACGTAATGGATAGTTTTGATACCCTGCTTTTTCAGGCTCCCTTCAAGGGTGATATTGAAATCAGGTGCATCAATACCGACAAACACATCGGGTTTGAGATCGGTAAAACGGCGGGTAAGGTCGGCACGAATGTGCAGCAAACGGCGCAGGCGACCCAGCACCTCGACGATGCCCATCACGGCCAGCTCTTCCATTTCATACCAGGCTTCACAGCCTTCGGCCTGCATCAGCGGGCCAGCCACGCCGACAAAGCGGGCATTGGGTACACGGGCTTTAAGCGCGCGGATAAGACCTGCACCAAGAATATCGCCGGAGGTTTCTCCGGCGACCAGGGCTATGGTAAGCGGACGACTGTCGACCATTAACGAATCAGACCACGGGTTGAACGTTCAAAGAATTCCATGAACGTATTCACTTCAGGGTGCTTATTCGCCAGTTCGGCAATTTCCGGCTTCGCCTCTTCCAGCGTTTTACCGCTACGGTACAGCAATTTGTACGCGTTGCGGATCGCCGTAATCGCTTCGCGGCTGAAGCCACGACGCTTAAGGCCTTCGATGTTCACGCCAAACGGCGTGGCATGGTTGCCCTGCGCAATCACGAACGGTGGGACGTCCTGCGCCACACCGGAGCATCCGCCGACCATCACGTGCGCACCAATGATGCAGAACTGATGGACCGCGGTCATGCCGCCAATAATTGCAAAATCATCGACCGATACGTGCCCCGCCAGCGTTGCGTTGTTGGCGAGGATACAGCGGCTACCGACGTTACAGTCGTGCGCGATATGCGCATTAACCATAAACAGGTTGTCGCTGCCCACCTTCGTCACTCCACCGCCCTGCGTTGTGCCACGATGAATGGTGACGCTTTCGCGAATGCGGTTACGATCGCCGATTTCCACGCGGGTCGGTTCGCCAGCATACTTAAGATCCTGGTTAACTTCGCCGATGGAGGCGAACTGATAGATCTCATTGTTGCAGCCAATGGTGGTATGACCATTCACCACAACGTGAGATTTCAGTACTGTACCCTCACCAATTTCGACATGGGGTCCAACAATACAAAACGGGCCAATGTGAACGTTAGCACCAATGATGGCACCCGTTTCCACAATAGCGGTAGGATGAATAAAGGCGGATTTATCAATCACGTATCAGGCCTCCCGGCTACGCGCACACATCATTGTTGCTTCGCAAACAACTTTGCCGTCAACCATAGCTACGCCTTTGAAGCGAGTCAGGCCGCGACGCGTTTTTTCAAAAGTGACTTCCATGATCATTTGATCACCAGGCACGACCGGACGCTTGAAGCGCGCTTCATCGATACCCGCGAAGTAATAGAGTTCACCCGGCTCCAGTTTTCCAACGCTTTTAAACGCCAGAATACCGGTTGCCTGTGCCATCGCTTCCAGGATCAATACACCCGGGAAGATAGGCTTACCAGGGAAGTGCCCCTGGAAGAACGGCTCGTTAACGGAGACATTTTTCACTGCGCGCAGAAAACGACCTTCTTCAAAATCCAGCACACGGTCTACCAGCAAAAACGGGTAGCGGTGCGGCAGAAGTTCTAAAATCTCTTCAATATGCAGAGTATGAGTGTCAGTAGTCAAAATACTCTTCCTGTCAAATGTACTAAGTAGCAATAATA
The DNA here is from genome assembly GCF_026627565.1 of Enterobacter cloacae complex sp. 2022EL-00788. NCBI lineage: Bacteria > Pseudomonadati > Pseudomonadota > Gammaproteobacteria > Enterobacterales > Enterobacteriaceae > Enterobacter > Enterobacter cloacae complex sp. 2022EL-00788. The sequence goes on from NZ_JAPNMC010000019.1 coordinate 20,545, forward strand.
ACACGGCCTGCCGGTTTATAAACAAAGCCGACAGGCCGGGAAATTTAGCGTTAAACGGATGAACGCTTAGTCTTGTTGATCGATTTTGCGCTCAATCGCTTTGAGTCGCTTGCTCATATCATCAATATTCATCACCAGTGCAGCTGTTTTACGCCATACCTTGTTCGGTTGCAGCGGAATGCCCGAGGAATAAACGCCTGGTTCAGTGATTGGACGCATCACCATGCCCATTCCCGTCACCGTGACTTTGTCGCATATTTCCATATGGCCATTGATCACGCTGGCACCGCCAATCATGCAGTAACGGCCAATTTTCAGGCTGCCTGCCATGATAACACCACCCGCAACTGCGGTATTGTCGCCAATCACAACGTTATGTGCAATCTGGCACTGATTGTCTATGATAACACCGTTACCAATAATGGTGTCGTCGAGCGCACCACGGTCAATGGTTGTGCAAGCCCCGATCTCAACACGATCGCCGATAATCACGCGACCCAGCTGAGGGATCTTAACCCAGTTACCCCGATCGTTGGCGTAACCAAATCCGTCAGAACCAATCACCGTGCTGGACTGTACGAGACAATTCTCGCCAATCTCAACCTCATGATAGACAGACACATTGGCCCACAGACGAGTCCCTGCGCCAATTTTTGTATTTTTTCCAACAAAGCAGCCTGGCCCAATCACCACGTTATCACCCAGCACAACACCGGATTCGATAACGGCGTTTGCGCCGATCGCCACGTTGTTACCCAGCTGAGCCGTCGGATCAATCGCAGCACTGGCCGCAATGTTCTGCGCCGGCTGCGGCGTGGTATCAAGAATTTGCGCCATGCGTGCATACGTCAGGTAGGGATTTTTCACTACCAGTGCAGCGCTAGTGGCAAACGGAAGATCGTCCTGCGTCAGAACAACGGCAGACGCCTGGCACTGGGCCAGGTGTTCACGGTACTTAGGGCTTACCATGAAGGTAATAGTGCCTGCTTTAGCAGATTGCATGGACGCAACAGCGGTGATGACGATATCGCCATCACCGTGTAATTCTGCATCCAACTGCTGAGCTAAATCAGCCAGTCGAATTGAAGGCATTACTTATTTAACCTGTTTCAGAACATCAGCGGTGATGTCTTTAACATCGCTGCTGTTGAATGCAACGGCGTTCGCATCAACAACCAGATCGATGCTCTGATCGGCTGCTACTGCTTTAACGGCAGACTGAATGCGAGTCACCAGCTTGCCACGCTCTTCGTTAGAACGACGCTGACGATCCTGCTCGAAAGCCTGAGCTTTCTGAGAGAAGGTCTGGCGCTGAGACATGACGTCTTTTTCCAGTTTGCTGCGCTCGCTCGCTTTCATGGTAGAACCATCACGCTGTAAACGCTGCATTTTGGACTGAAGATCGCCTTCCATACGTTGCAGCTCGCTCGCACGGCCTTTGAATTCGTTTTCCAGCGTTGCAGAAACACCGGTTTTCTGTGCAACCTGCTGGAACAAATTACCCATGTTGACGATTGCAATTTTGTCCGCTGCCTGAGCGGAAGTTGCCATCGCTAAACCGAGACCTGCAGCTAATAACCACTTTTTCACAATTAACTCCTTACCATCCCATTGGCACCCGAGGGGTGCCGTTCTTTGCGTGGCAAGGCGACCGTGTTACCGATCGCCGGTTGTCAGCGCTACACTGCCAACGCATTCCTTTGCAGCGGATTATTACCAGGTTTTACCAATGTTAAACTGGAACTGCTCCGCTTTGTCTCCATCGTATTTCTTGAACGGCTGGGCGTAGGAGAAGACCAACGGCCCCAGCGGTGACATCCATTGTAATGCGATACCTGCGGACATGCGAATATTGCCCGGATCGCTGTAGTCCGGAACTCCCGCAGCACGCATCTGGGCGGTGTTCTCCCAGTTGGTGTCCCACACCGTACCAGCATCCATAAAGAAGGAGGTACGGACAGAGTTCGCGTACTTGTCGCTGATAAACGGCGTCGGCGTGATGAACTCGAGGCTCGCCACGGCCATGGCATTACCGCCTACAGCGTCATCAGAGCTACAGACCTGTTTTGAATCACGGCTTGCGCAGTTATCTTCGTCATTACCGCCGTAATACACCGCTTTCGGACCGATGTTATTAGACTGGAAGCCGCGCACGGTGCTTGAACCACCGGCGTAGAAGTTCTCATAGAACGGCAGCTCTTTGCTTCCGATACCGTCACCGTAGCCCCAACGGGTACGTCCCAGAACGACCCACTTGTGATCGTCATCAATTGGGAAGTAGGACGCCGTATCCAGCGTAACCTTATAGAACTCGTTATCAGAGCCAGGAATGGTCACTTTACCGTTCAGGTTGACGCGTGAACCTTCCGTCGGGAAGAAGCCACGGTCAAGGCGGTTGTAGGTCCAACCGTAGTTGAAGGTGAAGTCATCCGCAGCGAAACCGTTGTTATCGCTGGACGTACTTGCCGACTGACCGATAGAGTCCAGATAACGCCACATCGCCACCTGCGGTTGCATGTTGGACAGGTCGTTATGCACGTAACCTAAACCAGCACGCAGGGTGTTGTATTCGTTAACCGGGAAGCCGAGCGTACCGTCCAGACCGTAACTCTTGTTGGTATACGTAGAGAGGTCCGCGTCGTCCGCTTTAAAGTCGTTGTAGAAGATACGACCGCCCAGGCTTACACCGTCAACGGTGAAGTATGGGTTAGTTACGGAGAACTCAGAGTAGGTCTGGTAGTCGTTTTTGGTCCCGTTGATACCGACAGAGTAACCTGTACCCAGCCAGTTATCCTGCTGAACACCGACCTGGAAGCTCACGCCGCTTTCAGTACCGTAACCGACACCGAAGTTGAAGCTACCGGTGTTACGCTCTTTGACTTTATAAACGACATCAACCTGATCCGGACGGCCCGGAACGCGCTGAGTATCGGTATCCACCGTTTCAAAGTAGCCCAGACGGTTCAGACGCTCTTTACCCTGGTCTACCAGATCGCTACCCAGCCATGCCCCTTCCATCTGGCGCATTTCGCGACGCAGAACGGAGTCTTTGGAGGTATCGTTGCCTTCGAAGCGGATCTTACGCACGTAGAAACGGTTGCCCGCATCCACGTTAACGTGAAGCTTAACGGTTTTATCCGTGTCGTTGATTTCCGGCTGCGTTTGTACGCGCGGATAAGCATAACCATAACGGCCGAGCAGCTTCTTAATGCTGTCTTCCATTTTGGTGACTTTGGAGCCGCTATAGAGATCGCCCGGCTGAATTTTGGTCAGGGATTCAATTTCAGCCGAATGCCCTGCCAGGTTTCCACTTACCTCTACACCTGAAAGCGTGTACTTATCGCCTTCTGTGATGTTAACGGTAATGTAGATACCTTTTTTGTCCGGCGTCAGACTCACCTGAGTTGAATCGATATTGAAGCGGGCGTAACCGCGATCCAGATAGTAGCTGCGCAGGGTTTCAAGGTCGCCCGCCAGCTTCTGTTTCTGGTATTTACGATCGCCCACCACGTTCCACCACGGCACTTCGTCCCGCAGCTGGAAGTTGGAGATCAGTTCGTCGGTGCTGAACGCGTGGTTCCCCACGATGTTGATCTGCTGGATCTTCGCAGAAACCCCTTCCTGGAAGACCAGTTTCAGGTCAACACGGTTACGCGGCAGCGGAGTAACAACCGCCTTCACGCTCGCGCTGTATTTACCGACGCTGTAGTAGAAGTCTTCCAGACCTTTTTCAATGTCTGCAAGGGTAGTGCGGTCCAGAGATTCCCCCACACGAACACCCGATGCTTCAAGGTTTTGCTTAAGCATGTCATCTTTCACCGACTTGTTGCCGGAGAAAGTGATGCTGGCAATCGTTGGACGTTCTTTTACCTGAACCACCAGCGTATCACCATCGCGCAGGACGCGAACATCCTCAAAGTTGCCGGTGGCAAACAGAGCACGGATGGTGTTACTGATATCTTCATCATTAACCGTATCGCCGGGGCGCACAGGCATACTGAGGAGGGCCGCACCAACGGCGACACGCTGAAGGCCTTCGAAATGAATGTCTTTCACTACGAACCCGTCAGCACCGTATACGGTGGCGCTGCTAAACAGCAGCGACGCTATGAGCAACTTTTTCATCGCCATCGTTATTATGCGTTCTTCCTAACTAACTCTCTTACAACCGAGAGAAATCATTGAAAAGTGCAAGCCCCATTAACAGCACCAGCAAAATCGAGCCAATGCGATAACTAAAGTCTTGAACTCGCTCGGATACCGGTCCGCCTTTTAGCTTTTCGATCGCTAAAAACAGCAGATGGCCCCCATCTAACACGGGAAGCGGGAACAGGTTGATTATCCCCAGGTTCACGCTAATCAGCGCAAGGAACATGAGATAGTAAATCACCCCGAACTCCGCTGACATCCCAGCCCCCTGAGCAATCGAAATTGGCCCACTGAGGTTGTTCAGTTTGACATCACCGGTAATCAGTTTCCCCAACATGTTGACCGTTAGCTTCATCAGCTGCCATGTTTTATCCGTGGCCTCAACGATGGCGCTAAACGGCCCATACTGGCGTATTGTCTTGTACTCGTCTGGCAGTGGGATCACTTTCGGCACGACGCCAGCAAACCCTTCCGCCTTACCGCTGCCCGATTTGGTATCCGGGGTGAGGGTCAGTGAGAGCGGACTCCCCTGCCTTTCCACTTCCAGCGCGAGCGGTCTGCCAGGATTATCGCGCACCAGAGTAACAAAGGTCATCCATTGTGTTAATGGCTGACCATTGACTTTAACGATCCTGTCACCCGCTTGTAAACCCGCTTTACTTGCCGCCGAATTGGCCTGTACTTCAGCTAATACCGGCTCGATCTGGGCACCATGCGGTCGAATACCCAGTGCAGCGACAGGGTCCTCTTTGTCAGGCTCGAAGCTCCAGTGGCGTAAATCCAGCACTTTATCCTGCCGCTGCTCGGAACCAAATGGTGATACGCTGACGGTCGTCTGCTCATCACCAATTTTGGCAACCAGCTGTAACCTCACGGCATCCCAATCAGGGGTTTCGATACCATCAATCGCTTTAAGTTCCATCCCCGGTGTAATTTGCGCCGTCGCCGCAACAGAACCGGAGGTGATTTCACCCACAACCGGACGCACGCCAGGCACGCCGATGATGAATACCAGCCAGTAGGCGAAGATAGCGAAGATGAAATTGGCTACCGGGCCGGCAGCGATGATGGCAGAACGTTGTCCAACGGTTTTGTTGTTAAACGCGCTGTGTCGAAGTTCCGGAGCGACAGGCTCGACGCGTTCGTCGAGCATTTTGACGTAGCCGCCCAGGGGAATCAGAGCAATGACAAACTCGGTGCCATGCTTATCGGTGCGCTTCCAGAGCGATTTGCCAAAGCCAATCGAGAATCGCTCCACCCGTACACCACAGCGCCGGGCAACCCAGAAATGGCCAAATTCATGCACGGTAATCAGTACACCCAGTGCAACAATGAACGCCGCCAGATTCCAGAGAATGCTCAGCATAAAACCTTCCGTTATATCGTCCCAAACACCAGTAAAAGCAGGCAAGCAAACACTGGAACAGCCGCTGTCAGGCTGTCAATGCGATCCAGTATTCCGCCATGTCCTGGAATCAGGTGACCACTGTCCTTAATCCCTGCTTCACGCTTAAACATACTCTCGGTTAAATCACCCAGTACCGATGCCAGCGCCGCGAAAATCGAACATACCAGCAGCGTTGAGGGTGCAACCTCCAGATTCGCCCAGACGCCATAGCCCCAGGAGATGATCGCCGCCGTAAACAGGCCACCGATGAACCCTTGCCAGGTTTTACCCGGGGAAACTTTCGGCGCCAGTTTATGTTTGCCGAACAGTTTACCAAACATATAGGCCCCGGAGTCAGCCCCCCAGACGAGAATCATCACATAAAGCAGCCATAACGCACCGCTGTAGTGGTTTTCGTCATAGTGCCAGGCGCGCAGTGCGACCATGCCCCAGAAAAACGGCACAATGGTGAGCAGACCAAAAATAAGGCGCAACACCTTAGAGTTACGCCAGATTGCCGCAGAGCCAGGATAGAAAAGCACTAAAACAAGCGCAGCAATCCACCAGCCTAGCGAAATCCATAAGGATCCGGCCACCAGCGGCTGATGAACATCATGATGATATTCAGGCAAGGTAAACAGCATCAGGGCCAGTAAAAAACCACAGAGTACCGCCAGCCATACCCGCTGCGTGCGCGAAGTAAAGCCGCTAAGCTGCCCCCATTCCCACGCGGCGAGCATACACACCACCAGCGTAACAATAGCGAATCCCACCGGCGGCAGTAAAAACAGCGCTGCGATGACGACGGGTATTAATACAAAAGCGGAAATCAGGCGATACTTCAGCAAAAGCTACCCCCATCAGGCGTTATCGCCACCAGGCTCGGTGCCGCCGAAACGACGCTCTCGATTGGCAAAGGCATGCAGCGCACCTTCAAAGTCTTGTTCATCAAAATCTGGCCAAAGAACATCAGTAAAGTAAAGTTCGGCGTAGGCAATTTGCCACAGCAAAAAGTTACTTATGCGATGTTCCCCCCCTGTTCTTATAACCAAATCCACGGGTGCCAGTTCATTCATGCAGATTTGCTGACTCAGCGCCTCTTCATCAATCTGGTCGGGTCTTAACAGCCCTTCCTGAACCTGCTCAGCCAAATGCCGAACACCCTGGATAATATCCCAGCGTCCGCCGTAATTCGCCGCGATATTGAGCGTCAGGCCGGTATTGTTTTCCGTCAGCGCTTCTGCTTTGCGAATCCGTTCCTGCAGACGTGAGTTAAATCGACTGGTATCGCCAATAATACGCAGGCGGACGTTGTGGCGGTGCAGGCTTTTTACTTCACTATCGAGCGCCCACACGAACAGTTCCATCAGCGCCGTCACTTCCTGCGCAGGTCGATTCCAGTTTTCACTGCTAAAAGCATAGAGCGTTAACGCATCAATGCCGTTATTGGCGGCAAAAGAAACGGCGCGGCGAACGGATTTCGCCCCAGCTTTATGCCCAAAGGCTCGTATCTTCCCTTGTCTTTTCGCCCAGCGGCCGTTGCCATCCATGATGATTGCAACATGACGACAGCCATGTGCTGGCAAGTTTTCGCTTATTGGTTGATTCGCAGACAACATAACGCGTTTTTAGTCCCTGAAAGGATTTAACGGTACACAGGAATACTGAAGCCTATACATAAAAAAGCCGTGTCAAACCACGGCTTACCTGACCACTTAAAGCCAAATACCTGCGATCAGGTGGCGCAGACTATATCACCGAAGCCCAACGCTAACAAATAGCACGACGACTAGTGATTGCTTTATCACCAGCTTGCGAGACGTGTCACTTGTTTACGCGCAACACTGCGTGCCTGTGCATCAACCGCCAGCACCTCTTCCACGCTCTGTGGCTCACGCAAATCCATCATCTCCAGCACGGATAAATTCAACGCGGCGATGTCGGTAAAGCGGATCTGCTGATTCAGGAATGCTTCAACGGTCACTTCATTGGCAGCATTGAGTGCGGTTGTCGCCGCTTGCCCCCGATCGAAAGCCGTCATCGCCAGTTTCAGGCACGGATAACGGTCGTAATCAGGCTCGCTAAACGTCAGTGAAGTCAGCTTGCTAAAATCGAGGGGCTTTACCCCCGACTTCACGCGGTTCGGCCACGCCATTGTATGAGCAATCGGCGTGCGCATATCCGGTTCGCCCAGCTGAGCCAGCACGCTGCCGTCCTGATAGCGCACCATTGAATGAATCACCGACTGCGGGTGTATCAGCACTTCCATCTGTTTCGCTGACGCATTGAACAGCCAGCGAGCTTCAATGTATTCCAGACCTTTGTTCATCATGGTGGCCGAATCGACGGAGATCTTACGCCCCATTGACCAGTTTGGATGACGACACGCCTGATCGGGCGTCATTGCGCTCAGTTCAGACAGTGGCGTTTCACGGAACGGGCCACCAGACCCGGTAAGCAAAATCGATACAACACCATTCTGCTCCAGGTCAGCGTACCCCAGGTTTTGCTGAAAAGGTTGAGGTAAACTCTGAAAAATCGCGTTGTGCTCGCTATCGACCGGCAAAAGACGCGCCCCACGCTGTTTTACCGCCTCCATAAACAGGCGGCCGCAGGTCACTAGCGACTCTTTGTTCGCCAGCAGAACATCTTTCCCCGCATCTATAGCGGCAAGCGTCGGCAGAAGACCCGCCGCCCCGACGATTGCCGCCATCACCTGATCAACCTCATCCAGCGCCGCCATATCGCAAGCCGCCTGCTGTCCGCTAAGCACCTCGGTGCGGCTGCCCTGCTCCTGCAACAGCGCTTTCACCCGCCGGGCGCTCTCTTCATCATCCATCACCGCAAAACGGGGAGTAAACTCCAGGCACTGCTCGACCATTCGCTGCACGTTTTTCCCGGCCACGAGCGCGGTCACGGTATAGCTGTCAGGATTATGGCGAACAACGTCGAGAGTGCTGCAACCGATAGAGCCGGTCGAGCCGAGAAGAGTTAGATGCTTCATGAGATGCCCAAAAGTTTGACCAGATAAAAGCAAAACGCCGCCAGCAAGACTCAATGTCCTTCTGAACGGCGTTTATCAGTGTACAGCGAAAATCAGAACTGCATCAGTTCCGCTTCTTTTTCTGCCAGCGCCGCATCAATTTTCTTGATAGCAGCATCAGTCATTTTCTGAATATCGTCCTGTGAACGACGATCGTCGTCTTCGCTGATCTCTTTTTCTTTCAGCAGCGCTTTCACTTTATCGTTCGCATCACGGCGCACGTTACGTACGGAAACGCGACCCTGCTCAGCTTCACCACGCACGACTTTAATCAGGTCTTTACGACGCTCTTCCGTCAGCGGAGGCAGTGGAACGCGAATGTCCGCGCCCGCTGAGCTTGGGTTCAGACCCAGGTCAGATGCCATGATCGCTTTCTCAACGGCCGGGCTCATAGAGCGATCGAATACGTTGATTTTCAGGGTACGGGTGTCTTCTACCGTCACGCTCGCCAGCTGACGCAGCGGCGTTGGCGTACCGTAATATTCAACGATGATGCCATCCAGCAGGCTTGGGGAAGCGCGGCCAGTACGGATTTTGCTGATTTGGTTTTTGAACGCTTCAACGCATTTGTCCATGCGTACTTCAGCATCTTTTCTGATGTCGTTAATCACGTTACGAATCCTTGAAAACTTGTCTCAGGCAGACTATCCGCCAGCACAGCACTACAGGTGTGCTAAGTATAGTCGCGTTTAATTCATGACAACGCCAAAGGCGTGTCCGGGTAAGATACCACTACAAAATAAAGCGGAATCTTACCTGTATTTATCGCCGACGGAAATTATTCCGTGATCAAAGTGCCTTCTTTTTCGCCCATTACAACGCGACGCAGCGCGCCAGGCTTGTTCATGTTGAAGACACGAATCGGCAGTTTGTGGTCACGAGCCAGCGTAAAGGCGGCAAGATCCATCACTTTCAGCTCTTTATCAAGCACTTCGCTGTAGCTTAGCTGATCGTACATGGTCGCAGACGGATCTTTTGCCGGATCGGCAGTAAACACGCCATCCACTTTGGTCGCTTTCAGCACCACATCGGCTTCAATTTCGATACCGCGCAGGCAGGCGGCGGAATCGGTGGTAAAGAACGGGTTACCCGTACCGGCGGAGAGGATCACCACGCGGTTGTTGCGCAGCAGGCTAATGGCTTCGGCCCAGCTGTAGTTATCGCATACGCCATTCAGGGGAATAGCGGACATCAGGCGGGCGTTCACATAGGCGCGATGAAGCGCATCACGCATCGCCAGGCCATTCATCACGGTTGCCAGCATCCCCATGTGGTCGCCCACAACGCGGTTCATCCCCGCTTTCGCCAGACCAGCACCACGGAAAAGGTTGCCACCGCCAATGACCACGCCAACCTGAATACCCAGTTCGACCAGTTCTTTGATTTCCTGTGCCATGCGATCAAGGATGCTTGCGTCAATACCGAAGCCTTCCGATCCCTGCAGCGCTTCGCCACTCAGCTTAAGCAGAATGCGTTTGTACACGGGTTTTGCATTGGTAGCCATGTTTCTTTCCTGAGACTGTCAACGATTAAGATGGGGGTTAATTCTGGCGACATGATATGTCGCATATCAGCACAGGGATACAGCAACCTGTCTGATTTTCGTGTGACGGGTGACAAAAAGAAGCCGCCCTCAGGCGGCTCCTTTTCAATCATTAAGACTGCTTGGACATTGCAGCAACTTCTGCTGCGAAGTCAGTCTCAACTTTCTCGATGCCTTCGCCCACTTCGAAGCGGATGAAGCCAGTCACGTCAGCGTTGTGCTCTTTCAGCAGCTGAGCAACAGACTTGCTTGGATCCATAACGAAAGGCTGGCCAGTCAGAGAAACTTCGCCGGTGAATTTCTTCATGCGGCCTTCAACCATTTTCTCTGCGATTTCTTTTGGCTTACCAGACTGCATCGCGATGTCCAGCTGAACCTGGTACTCTTTCTCAACGACTTCTGCAGATACGTCTTCTGGCTTAACGAATTCTGGTTTGCTTGCAGCGATGTGCATTGCCAGCTGTTTAACCAGCTCTTCGTCAGCGCCTTTAGCCGCAACCAGAACACCGATACGCGCGCCGTGCTGGTAAGAGCCCAGAACGTCACCTTCGAGAGAAGCAACGCGACGGATGTTGATGTTCTCACCGATTTTAGCAACCAGCGCAACACGCTCTTCTTCGAACTGTGCTTTCAGCACTTCAACGTCAGTGATTTTGCCTGCAACCGCTGCGTCCAGAACTTTGTTAGCAAATGCCTGGAAACCAGCATCTTTAGCAACGAAGTCAGTCTGGCAGTTAACTTCCAGAATGATGCCGTAGTTGCCGTCGATTTTGGTGATGATCACGCCGTCAGCAGCAACGTTGCCTGCTTTCTTAGCTGCTTTGATCGCACCGGATTTACGCATGTTTTCGATTGCCAGCTCGATGTCGCCGTTCGCTTCGGTCAGCGCTTTTTTGCAATCCATCATGCCTGCGCCAGTACGCTCACGCAGCTCTTTTACCAGGGATGCGGTAATTTCAGCCATTCTTAAATCCTCGGGAGATGTGAACTGCCCGGCCGGGGGCCAAACAGTATAAATTGAAAAAAGGGGCCGATAATGGGCCCCTATTCATACACGGTACTAATAAGGGGTAAAACCTTATTATTCAGCTTCTACGAAGCTTTCTTCCGCCTGAGAAGCCAGATCCTGGGAACGGCCTTCACGAACGGTAGCAGCTACAGCGCTCAGGTACAGGCTAACAGCACGGATTGCGTCGTCGTTACCCGGGATAACGAAGTCAACACCGTCCGGATCGGAGTTGGTATCAACGATAGCGAATACCGGGATACCCAGGTTGTTAGCTTCTTTGATTGCGATGTGCTCGTGGTCTGCATCGATTACGAACAGCGCGTCTGGCAGGCCGCCCATATCTTTGATACCGCCCAGGCTGTTTTCCAGCTTGTCCAGTTCACGAGTGCGCATCAGCGCTTCTTTCTTAGTCAGCTTATCGAAAGTACCGTCCTGAGACTGGGTTTCCAGATCTTTCAGGCGCTTGATGGACTGACGAACAGTTTTCCAGTTGGTCAGCATGCCGCCCAACCAGCGATGGTTCACGAAGAACTGGTCGCAGCTGTTAGCAGCATCTTTCACAGCTTCGCTTGCAGCGCGCTTAGTACCAACGAACAGAATCTTACCTTTACGGGAAGAGATCTTGTTCAGCTCAGCCAGGGCTTCGTTGAACATTGGTACAGTTTTCTCAAGGTTGATGATGTGAACTTTGTTACGCGCGCCGAAGATGAAAGGCTTCATTTTCGGGTTCCAGTAACGGGTCTGGTGACCAAAGTGAACACCAGCCTTGAGCATGTCGCGCATGGAAACAGTTGCCATGTTTAAAACCTCTATATTGAAAGTTGGGGTTATGCCTCCACGTATCCCATATTACCGACCCCGAAGGGCACCCCGGAATATGTGCCGATACGTGTGTGTTGTTACACAAAGTGAGATATGTCGCTCCCGTCCAGCCTGTGTATCTGAGATGGATCGGAAGTCCGGCGCGCTTTATACCACAAAACACGGTCGGAAACCAATAATTGTTGGCTGAGTGTGCTGTTAATGATTCTCAATTTGGCACGGGGTGCGCCTGACTGATACCATTGACAATACTTACACTAGTATTGTCGAAAAAATCGACACCGATGGACAGATTACATGGCTATCTCTATTAAGACACCTGAAGAAATTGAAAAGATGCGCGTCGCCGGTCGTCTGGCCGCGGAAGTGCTGGAAATGATCGAACCGTATGTGAAACCGGGCGTCAGCACTGGCGAACTGGATCGCATCTGTAACGACTATATCGTCAACGAGCAGCACGCGGTCTCCGCCTGCCTCGGCTATCACGGCTTCCCTAAATCCGTCTGCATTTCAATCAATGAAGTGGTTTGCCACGGCATCCCGGATAACGAGAAACTGCTGAAAGATGGCGACATCGTTAATATCGACGTGACCGTCATCAAAGACGACTACCACGGCGACACCTCCAAAATGTTCATCGTGGGCAAGCCAACTATTCTGGGCGAGCGCCTGTGCAAAGTCACTCAGGACAGCCTCTACCTGGCGCTGAAGATGGTTAAGCCGGGCATCCGCCTGCGTACCATTGGTGCGGCTATTCAGAAATTTGTGGAAGCGGAAGGTTTCTCCGTGGTGCGCGAGTACTGCGGTCACGGTATTGGCCGCGTTTTCCATGAAGAGCCACAGGTGCTGCACTATGACGCAGACGATGGCGGCGTGGTGCTGCAAAAAGGGATGACCTTTACTATCGAGCCGATGGTCAACGCGGGCGATTACCGCATCCGCACCATGAAGGATGGCTGGACGGTGAAAACCAAAGACAGAAGCTTGTCTGCCCAGTACGAGCATACTATTGTGGTGACAGACAACGGCTGCGAAATTATGACGTTGCGCAAGGATGACACCATCCCGGCGATACTGACGAACATTGAGTGATAAGAAGCCGGCGAATGCCGGCTTTTTTAATGGCGATAGCTTTTTCTAATGGGTGGCGCACGATGAGTAATCTATTACCCGAACAGTATGCTAACACAGCACTTCCCACCCTCCCCGACCAGCCTGACAATCCGGGCGTCTGGCCGCCGCATGAGCTGACCTGCGCGCATATCAAAGCCCACATGGCGGTTTTCCATCGCTGGCTGGGTAACGCGTTTGACGCAGGCGTATCGGCCGAGCAGCTTATTGAAGCCCGCACTGAATTTATCGACCAGCTCCTGCAACGTCTGTGGATCGACTACGGTTTCGGGCAGGTTAGCGACGTCGCGCTGGTTGCCGTCGGGGGCTATGGCCGGGGTGAACTGCACCCGCTCTCCGATATCGACCTGCTGATCCTGAGCCGTAAAAAGCTGCCGGACGACAGGGCGCAGAAAATTGGCGAGCTGCTGACCCTGCTCTGGGACGTGAAGCTGGAAGTGGGCCACAGCGTGCGCACGCTGGAAGAGTGTCTGCTGGAAGGGTTATCCGATCTCACCGTCGCCACTAACCTGATTGAAACCCGTCTGCTGATTGGCGACGTGGCGCTGTTCCTCGAGCTGCAAAAGCACATTTTCAGCGACGGCTTCTGGCCCTCCGAAAAATTCTTCGCCGCAAAGGTCGAAGAACAAAACCAGCGCCACCATCGCTATCACGGCACCAGCTACAACCTCGAACCGGATATCAAAAGCAGCCCCGGCGGCCTGCGCGATATCCATACGCTGCAGTGGGTCGCGCGTCGCCATTTTGGCGCGACATCGCTGGACGAAATGGTCGGCTTTGGTTTCCTGACCGAGGCCGAACGTAACGAACTCAATGAGTGCCTGCATCTGCTCTGGCGCATCCGTTTCGCCCTGCATCTGGAAGTAACCCGCTACGATAACCGCCTGCTGTTTGACCGCCAGCTAAGCGTTGCGCAGCGCCTGAATTACCGGGGCGAAGGCAACGAGCCGGTCGAGCAGATGATGAAGGATTTCTTCCGCGTCACCCGCCGCGTTACTGAGCTGAACCAGATGCTTTTGCAGCTGTTTGATGAAGCGATCCTCGCGCTGACGGCGGACGAAAAGCCGCGCCCGATTGATGACGAGTTTCAGCTGCGCGGTACGCTGATCGATCTGCGCGACGAAACGCTGTTCATCCGCGAACCGGAAGCGATCCTGCGGATGTTCTACACCATGGTCCGCAACAGCACGATTACCGGGATCTACTCCACCACCCTGCGCCACCTGCGCCATGCCCGACGTCACCTTAAGCAACCGCTGTGCTACATCCCCGAGGCGCGTTCGCTATTTCTGAGCATGCTCCGTCATCCGGGCGCGGTCAGCCGCGGGCTGCTTCCGATGCACCGCCACAGCGTGCTGTGGGCCTATATGCCGCAGTGGTCGCATATTGTCGGCCAGATGCAGTTCGATCTGTTCCACGCCTATACGGTGGATGAACACACGATCCGCGTCATGCTCAAGCTGGAAAGTTTCGCCAAAGAAGAGACCCGTTCCCGCCATCCGCTGTGCGTTGAGCTGTGGCCGCGCCTGGCGCACCCGGAGCTGATCCTGATTGCCGCGCTGTTCCACGATATCGCCAAAGGTCGCGGCGGTGACCACTCGGTGCTGGGTGCCCAGGACGTGCTCAAGTTTGCCGAGCTGCATGGGCTGAACTCGCGCGAAACGCAGCTGGTGGCCTGGCTGGTTCGCCATCACCTGCTGATGTCGGTAACCGCACAGCGACGTGATATTCAGGATCCGGAAGTGATCAAGCAGTTTGCAGAAGAGGTCCAGACGGAGAACCGCCTGCGCTATCTGGTCTGCCTGACGGTGGCCGATATTTGCGCCACCAACGAAACCCTGTGGAACAGCTGGAAGCAGAGCCTGCTGCGCGAGCTGTACTTCGCCACTGAAAAACAGCTGCGTCGCGGGATGCAGAATACGCCGGACATGCGCGAGCGCGTCCGCCACCACCAGCTGCAGGCGCTGGCGCTGCTGCGAATGGATAACATTAACGAAGAGGCGCTGCATCAGATTTGGGCGCGCTGTCGCGCCAACTACTTTGTGCGCCACAGCCCAAACCAGCTTGCCTGGCACGCGCGGCATCTGCTGAAGCATGACCTGTCGAAGCCGATGATCTTGCTCAGCCCGCAGGCCACGCGCGGCGGGACGGAAATCTTTATCTGGAGCCCGGACCGGCCTTATCTGTTCGCCGCGGTCTGTGCCGAGCTGGACAGGCGTAACCTGAGCGTTCACGACGCGCAGATTTTTACCACCCGCGACGGCATGGCGATGGACACCTTTATTGTGCTGGAGCCGGACGGCAGCCCGCTGTCGGCGGACAGGCATGAAGGGATACGCTTCGGCCTGGAGCAGGCCATCACCCAGCGCAGCTGGCAGCCACCGCAGCCGCGTCGCCAGCCGGCAAAATTGCGCCACTTTACCGTCGATACCGAGGTCAATTTCCTGCCGACCCATACGGATCGTAAATCGTTCCTGGAGCTGATCGCACTCGACCAGCCGGGGCTGCTCGCCCGCGTCGGCCAGGTTTTTGCCGATCTGGGAATTTCGCTTCACGGCGCCCGAATTACAACCATTGGCGAGCGAGTAGAAGATTTATTTATAATCGCCACCGCCGACCGGCGTGCCCTTAATAATGACCTGCAGCTTGAAGTGCAACAACGGTTGACAGCAGCCCTCAATCCAAACGATAAAGGGTGACGTTTTTTTTAGTGAAATGGAAAGAGTAAACAATGCAGCAGTTACAGAACGTTATTGAGTCCGCTTTTGAGCGTCGCGCCGAGATCACTCCGGCAAATGTGGATACCGTGACCCGTGAAGCGGTTAACCAGGTTATTTCCCTGCTGGATTCCGGCGCGCTGCGCGTGGCAGAAAAAATCGACGGTCAGTGGGTTACTCATCAATGGCTGAAGAAAGCTGTACTGCTCTCTTTCCGTATCAACGATAACCAGGTTATCGACGGAGCAGAAAGCCGCTACTTCGATAAAGTGCCAATGAAATTTGCGGATTACGACGAAGCGCGCTTCCAGAAAGAGGGCTTCCGCGTGGTGCCTCCCGCGGCGGTTCGCCAGGGCGCATTCATCGCACGCAACACCGTGCTGATGCCATCCTACGTGAACATCGGTGCCTACGTTGACGAAGGCACCATGGTCGATACCTGGGCAACCGTGGGTTCATGCGCGCAGATTGGTAAAAACGTACACCTGTCCGGCGGCGTAGGCATCGGTGGCGTGCTGGAGCCGCTGCAGGCTAACCCAACCATCATTGAAGACAACTGCTTCATCGGCGCGCGTTCCGAAGTGGTTGAAGGCGTGATCGTAGAAGAAGGTTCCGTGATCTCCATGGGCGTCTACATCGGCCAGAGCACCCGCATTTACGACCGCGAAACCGGCGAAGTTCACTACGGCCGCGTACCGGCCGGTTCCGTTGTGGTTTCCGGCAACCTGCCGTCTAAAGATGGCAAATACAGCCTCTACTGCGCGGTTATCGTGAAGAAGGTGGACGCCAAAACCCGCGGTAAAGTGGGCATCAACGAACTGCTGCGCACCATCGATTAATCAGGTATAACAAAAAGCGGGGGCAACCCCGCTTTTTTTATATCCCAAGGTGGCGAAAATAGATTTTTTCGTTAATTATTCATAGGTTATGTTGAGATCAAGGGTACCGCTATGTACGATAATCTGAAAAGTCTGGGCATTACCAATCCTGATGAAATTGATCGTTATAGTCTCCGCCAGGAAGCCAATAACGATATTTTGAAAATCTATTTTCACAAAGAC
The DNA here is from genome assembly GCF_026627565.1 of Enterobacter cloacae complex sp. 2022EL-00788. NCBI lineage: Bacteria > Pseudomonadati > Pseudomonadota > Gammaproteobacteria > Enterobacterales > Enterobacteriaceae > Enterobacter > Enterobacter cloacae complex sp. 2022EL-00788. Next base: position 37,407 of record NZ_JAPNMC010000019.1, read on the forward strand.
AAAGGAGAGTTTTTCGCCAAAAGCGTGAAGTTTAAATACCCACGCCAGCGTAAGACCGTTGTCGCTGACGGTATCGGTCAGGGATATAAAGAAGTACAGGAAATCAGCCCTAACCTGCGCTACGTGATCGACGAGCTCGATCAGATTTGCCAGCGCGATCGCAGCGAAGTCGACCTGAAGCGTAAGATCCTTGACGATCTGCGTCACCTGGAAAGCGTTGTTACCCATAAGATCAGCGAAATTGAAGCGGATCTTGAGAAATTGACGCGGAAATAAAAGCAAAACGGCAATCCTTGATTGCCGTTTTTAGTGTTTGCGCCCTCTCCCTGTGGGAGAGGATGGGGTGAGGGCACCATACCGCACTCAGCTATCGCTGTTCGTCCAGCTGCAGCGCCACATACAGCAGCAGCCGGTCGTCGAAATTTCCCAGATCCAGCCCCGTCAGTTCCGAAATCCGGTTAAGCCGATATTCCAGCGTATTACGGTGTATGAAAAGCGCTTTTGACGTTGCCAGCGGCTGCACGTTATGCCGGAACCACGCCTGCAGCGTGCGGCGCAGCAATCCGTTGTTATCCATCGCCTTCAGACGCACCAGCGGACGCGCCAGCTCGTTGGCCTGCCAGCCGCCCCTCAGGCTGTCGAGCAGGACCGGCAGCATCAGATCCTGATAGAAATAGCTGCGGCTTTCCGGCATGCGCTGCTTGCCCACCATCATGGTGGTGCGCGCCGTTCGCCATGAACGGGCGATGCTTCCCGGTCCGGTAAAGTAATTCCCGAGCGCGACGCGAAAACGGAGCTGACCGTTCTCCTTCATGCGCTCGATGAGCAGCTCAACGCGACGACGATGATCTTCCGCGTCCCAGCGGCCAAACTGATTAAGCGCGGGCTTAAGCACCACCATTTCCGTCAGGGAAACTATCGCCACCAGGTTATTACGCTCCGGCGTCGCCAGCATGTTTTGCAGCTGCTGTAGCTCCACCATGGCGCTGTCCACGCCAAGCTGTCCGCTATCCACCTCGATGACGGCGACCACGCGCGGCTGATTCAGGTCGATACCCAGACGCTGTGCCCACTCGCTCAGGGCTGGCGTGTGCTCCTCCGCCTGTATCAAATTCATCACCAGCTCTTCGCGCAGGCGGCTGTCCTGCGCCAGCAGGTGCATCAGGCGCGACTGCTCCAGCATCATCTCTGCCGTCATGCAGACCAGCTCGCCGTATTTGCGTAAAGATTCAGGATCGCCGGTCAGACCGATAACGCCAACAATTTCGCCTTCGAGACGCAGCGGCAGGTTGATCCCCTGGCGCACCCCGTGCAGGTGTTTCGCCACGGCGTCATCAATGTCCACCACGCGCCCCTGAGAGAGCACCAGCAGCGCCCCTTCGTGCAATTCCCCAATACGCTCACGATCGCCACTGCCGATGATGCGTCCACGGGCATCCATTACGTTGATATTGGTATCAATGATGCGCATGGTTCGCGCCACGATATCCTGCGCCATTTTGGTATCAAGATGCCAGCCAGCCATATAACCCTCCCGTGAGCAGAGCTCAAGCATAGGGGAGTTCAGTTACGGCTGCATTGTGCAGATGCCCAAAGGCAGAGAGAGATGTATGGAGTTGTGCTAAGGGTCACAGAAAAAAGAAAGCCCCTGCCTGTTGTAGGCAGGGGCCTGAGGGATTACTGCATCAGGAGATAAATAGAGGTATCACCACGCTGAATATTCAGGGCCAGCACGGAAGGCTTGCTGTCGAGAATTTTGCGCAGTTCAGCAATGTTTTTCACCGGCTGCTGGTTAGCGCCCATGATGACATCACCTTTTTTGAGGCCGATACGGGCCGCCGGCGAATTCGCTTTTACGTTATTCACCACCACGCCTTTATCCGCCCCTTTGTTGCTCATCTCAGCCCCTTCAATACCGCTGAAGATGGTGCTGGAATCTACCTGATTCTGGCTGCTCTGCTGGAGTTCCAGGCTCACGTTAACCGGCTTACCTTCACGCAGCAGGCCGAGGGTGACTTTACTGCCGATTGGCATTGACCCCACTTCCGCACGCAGGGCGGCAAAGCTGCTGATCGGCTTCCCGTTGAGAGAGGTAATGACGTCACCTGCTTTAATACCGGCTTTTGCCGCAGAGGAGTTCGGCATGACCTGGCTCACGAACGCGCCGCGCTGAGCGTCAACCTTCATCGCTTTCGCCAGCTCTGAGTTCAGCTCGGTACCCATGATACCCAGCTCACCGCGTTTCACCTGGCCGTACTGCACCATCTGCGCGGTCAGGTTTTTCACCATGTTGCTCGGGATAGCAAAGCCGATACCGATGTTACCCCCGTCCGGTGCCAGAATAGCGGTGTTAATACCGATAAGCTCACCGTTCAGGTTCACCAGCGCACCGCCGGAGTTACCGCGGTTAATGGCCGCATCCGTCTGGATGAAGTTTTCATAGTTTTCCGCGTTCAGGCCACTACGCCCCAGCGCAGAGACGATACCCGAGGTGACGGTTTCGCCCAGACCGAACGGGTTACCGATGGCGACGGTGTAATCGCCAACGTGCAGCGCGTCCGAGTCGGCAAGCTTAATCGCCGTCAGGTTCTTCGGATCCTGAATCTGAATCAGCGCGATGTCGGAGCGCGGATCTTTACCCACCACTTTGGCGTCAAATTTACGGCCGTCGCTCATCTGCACTTTAATAACGTTCGCATTATCTACCACGTGGTTATTGGTCACCACGTAGCCTTTCGCGGCGTCAATAATCACGCCCGAGCCAAGCGCCATGAATTTCTGCTGCTGGCCGCCGCCCTGACCGTTATCCCCTGGACCACCGCCCTGACAGAACGGTGAACTCTGGAATGGCGAACCGTCCAGGCAGAATGGCGAATTATCGCCGAAGAACTGCTGGAAGTTACGCGGCATGCGCGGCGTATTGACGGTTGTGCTGCCCTCAACGTTGATACTCACCACCGATGGCATCACTTTTTCGAGCATCGGGGCCAGGCTTGGCATCTGCTGCGCAGGGACTGCCGACGAAGCCGTCTCGGCTGCCGTAGCAGACAGAGGAGACAGCGCTAAACCTAAACTCAGAGCCAGTGCACTCATTGCTAATGTGGTTTTTTTCATGTTTCTCAATCTCGATTTACCAGATAACGCAAAATTGCTGTGTAACTCAGATTCGTTTTATACCGCTTAGTTCCGGGGATAAGTTTATGGAAAAAGTAAAAATTTATTGGCCGTCTTTACAAAACTCACGGCTTATTCCACGGCCATCAGCTTGCGGTATTCATCCCAGGCGTACAAATCCGTCATCCCGCTGATATAGTCCTGGATGAGCCGGCAGCGATAATAATATTCCAGTACCGGCCAGCGGGAAGATTGCCGATCTATTTTACTAATAGCTTCGACGTATGCCAGCCGGTGGCGGGTCGAAAGCTTTTGATAGAGGCGAGACTCAATAGGCAGGCGGCGGACGCGTTCGTTTTCTACCAGCTCGCTGAACTCATCGACCGGGAGCTGGAGTAAAGGAGCATAAATCTCCAGCAGCCCACTGATAACCCGATATCCCTGCAGCTCCAGCTGTTCAACATCCGGATGGCTGAAAACATGGCGAACGGCCACGTGTTTATATAATTCGAGAAGCTGACTAAAACTACTCTCATCTTCCAGCAGCGCGTGATTAAATTCTCCGCTAAATATCATCGGCAAATTATCAATGAAACGCGCGGCTGCATACGGCACCAGTTTATTCAGCGTGTTGACCCGTAAATACATAAAGAACTGATCTTCAGTGCTCCGGCTCAGCGTATTTGAGCGCGATTTATCCCATGCATTCTCGACGACCTGTGCAAATAGAGACCCTTTTTCATGCTCTCCCCAGGCATCACGAAGATGCTGATAGAGCTCCTCGACGCTGAATATTCTTTTTTCCACCGCGTCTTCCAGATCGGCCACGCAATATGAAATGTCGTCAGCGGCTTCCATAATCCACGTTAACGGGAAACGGCCATTGGGCGTCAGCGACAGTTCTTTACGCAACCGCTCAATATAGGCCTCTTCCGATAAGTAATAGCCCGGCTTTTTCATCAGGTAGCTATGGGTGGCGGGCGTCTCCCCCATCCACCATGCGGGACGGGTATATTTGAGAATGCAGCCTACCTGAGCCCAGGTCAGGTTCATGCGCATCAGAGAGTGCACCAGACGTATGCCCTGCGCGTTGCCTTCGAAGTGGCACAGATCCTGACGCACCTTGCGGCGCAGATCGTTCAGGCTCTCCTCGCCCTCGCGCAGGCATAAATCGCGTACCGCGCAGCGGTCATCGCTCAGCGGCTGGCTTGCTGCATCGGAGGGGAAAAGGCGCTGTTTAAACCAGTCGTTGATGGCGGCTTCGCCGAAATGGCCGAAGGGAGGATTGCCAATATCGTGCATCAGGCAGGCCATCTCAACGATGCTTTCGAACGGTCCGGTCAGCTCATCCAGCCCGTAGGTTTCCAGCAGGCGCTGCTCTTTGAGGCGGCTGAGGATCTCTTTTGCAATGTAGCGCCCCACCTGCTGCACTTCCATAGAGTGCGTTAGTCGCGTACGCACCGCAGCGTTACGCTCCAGCGGGAACACCTGGGTTTTTTGCTGTAACCGGCGGATGGCGGGCGAGTTGATGATGCGTCCACGATCGCTCTCGAAAATGCGCAGGATCTCATGTTCGCTCTTCTCGCCCTGCGGCGAGCGGAAACGTCGGTGCCAGTTAATTTTGGTGCGAAAATCGATTGGTGCCATGTGCTCCCCCGCGTGAGAATGCGTTTCCCCTTTACCGCATGATAGACTATGCATCTTAACAAGGCACATCGCGAGTAAATCTATGAAAATCGGCATTATTGGTGCAATGGAAGAAGAAGTTACGCTGCTGCGTGACAAAATTGAGAACCGTCAGCCCCTCTCCCTCGGTGGCTGTGAGATCTACACCGGTCAGCTGAACGGTGTTGACGTGGCTCTGCTGAAATCAGGCATCGGTAAAGTTGCAGCGGCACTGGGCGCGACCCTGCTGCTTGAGCGCTGCAAGCCTGACGTTATCATTAACACAGGCTCTGCGGGCGGTCTTGCCCCGACGCTGAACGTGGGTGATATCGTTGTTTCCGACGAAGCGCGTTACCACGATGCAGACGTCACCGCCTTCGGCTACGAATATGGTCAGCTTCCGGGCTGCCCGGCCGGGTTTAAAGCGGATGATAAGCTGATTGCCGCCGCTGAAGGCTGCATCAGCGAACTCAACCTCAATGCGGTGCGTGGCCTGATCGTCAGCGGCGATGCCTTCATCAACGGCTCCGTCGGTCTGGCAAAAATCCGCCATAACTTCCCGCAGGCCGTCGCCGTTGAGATGGAAGCCACGGCCATTGCGCACGTGTGCCACAACTTTGGCGTACCGTTCGTGGTCGTTCGCGCGATTTCTGACGTGGCTGACCAGCAGTCCCACATCAGCTTCGACGAATTCCTGGCCGTTGCAGCCAAACAGTCCACCGTGATGGTGGAATCCCTGGTGCAGAAACTGGCGCGTGGGTAAGCCGTCCTTCAGGGCGCTGGTCGCCCTGCTTCTGCTCGCCCCGGCCTGGCTCACCGCCGCGCCGCGGGTGATCGCCCTCTCCCCCGCCAATACGGAACTGGCGTTTGCCGCCGGGATCATCCCCGTTGGGGTAAGCAGCTTTTCCGATTACCCACCTCAGGCCGCCCATATTGAACAGGTAGCCACCTGGCAGGGAATGAACCTGGAGCGTATCGTGGCGCTCAGGCCCGATCTCGTTCTCGCCTGGCGCGGCGGCAATGCCGAACGGCAGGTGAACCAGCTTTCGTCGCTGGGAATCACGGTGAAATGGGTGGACGCTGAGAGCATCGAACAGGTGGCGCAAGCCCTGCGCGACCTCGCGCCCTTTAGCCCAACCCCGCAGCAAGCCGAGCGGGCAGCCGGGCAAATGCTCAGTGACTATGCCGCGCTGAAAAGCCGGTACGGTACGCAAAAGAAGCAGCGCGTATTTCTGCAATTCGGCACGCAGCCGTTGTTCACAACCGGGAAAGGCTCGATCCAGAATCAGGTGCTTGAGACGTGCGGGGGTGAAAATATCTTTGCCGACAGCCGTGTACCCTGGCCACAGGTCAGCCGGGAGCAGGTTCTGGCACGACAACCGCAGGCCATTGTGGTGGTCGGAAATGCGAGCGAGATTCCTAAAATTAAACAATTCTGGCACCGGCAGCTTAAAATACCGGTGATTGCACTCAACAGCGACTGGTTTGAACGGGCCAGCCCGCGTATTATCCTCGCCGCAAAACAACTCTGTGCCGAACTGGCAGAGGGTCATACAAACAGATAAACACCCCATTCGAGGATTTAACGATGCTCGTGTATTGGCTGGATATTCTTGGCACAGCCGTTTTTGCTATCTCCGGCGTTTTGCTTGCCGGAAAACTACGCATGGATCCTTTTGGCGTTCTGGTGCTCGGCGTCGTCACGGCGGTGGGAGGCGGAACGATCCGCGACATGGCGCTGGCGAACGGCCCGGTATTCTGGGTGAAAGATCCAACGGACCTGGTCGTGGCGATGGTCACCTGTCTGTTAACCATCGTGCTGGTCCGTCAGCCGCGCAGGCTTCCCAAATGGGTGCTGCCGGTACTGGACGCCGTCGGTCTGGCGGTCTTTGTCGGAATCGGCGTGAATAAAGCCTTTATAGCAGGGACTGGCCCACTGGTGGCAATCTGTATGGGCGTGTTGACCGGCGTGGGCGGCGGGATCATTCGCGATATCCTGGCGCGAGAAGTGCCGATGATCCTGCGAACGGAAATCTACGCGACGGCCTGCATCATCGGGGGGATTGTACACGCTACGGCGTATTACACCTTCGCTATCCCGCTGGAGAACGCGGCAATGCTGGGGATGGTCGTGACGCTGGTAATACGTTTAGCGGCGATACGCTGGCACCTGAAGCTGCCGACCTTTGCGCTGGACGAAAATGGAAGGTAAAAAGCAAAAACGGTAACCGCCAGGTTACCGTTTTTCGTGTCTGCCGGGGTGAGAGGCTCAGCCCGCACCGTCCGCAACATTAGATGCTGAACGACGATCCACACCCGCAGGTGCTGGTCGCGTTAGGGTTCGTCACCACAAAGCGCGACCCTTCCAGACCTTCGGTGTAATCCACCGAACCGCCGACGAGGTATTGCAGGCTCATCGGGTCAACCACCAGCGCGACGCCCTGCTTCTCGATAGTCATATCACCATCGTTAACCTGGTCGTCAAAGGTAAAACCATACTGGAAGCCGCTGCAGCCGCCGCCGGTAATATAAACACGCAGTTTCAGATCCGGATTGTCCTCGTCGGCAATCAGGGTTTTCACTTTTTTCGCTGCTGCTTCGGTAAATTCCAGCGGCAACGCTACGTCATCACTCATCTTATGCTCCCATGAATACTGCTACTGGGTAAAAATCACCCAATTCTTTTTGTCATTATCTAATACCCTGGTAATTCATTCAAGTATTCTGCTTCAGGGCCTGTTCAGCATCCTGTTTCGCCAGGGTACGGGCAAGAATGGTGGAGTATAGCGGTTTTCCACCCAGGAATTGGGCTAATAGTGTCGCGCCGAGGCAGGTAATGATCATTGGCAAAATGAGCTGGTAATTATCGGTCATTTCCAGCACCAGCACGATCCCGGTCAGCGGCGCGCGCAGGGAGGCCGCCAGCAGCGCCCCCATCCCCGCAACGGCAAACGTCCCGGCATCCAGATGATAGGCCGGGAAGCCAACCGCCGCCGCCATCCCAAACGCGGTCCCCAGCAGCGTGCCCAGCGCCAGCATCGGGGCAAAAATCCCTCCCGGCGCGCCGGAGGAGAAACAGAGCACGGTGGTGATCACCCGCGAGATAAACATAAACAGCAGCAGGCCGACGCTAAAATTGCCCGCCGCCGCAACGGGTATCAGCCCAAACCCGCCGCCTGCCGCGTTCGGTTCGATAAAGCCGAGGATCCCGCACACTCCGCCGAGCAGGCCCCCCACCAGCACCCATCGGGTGGTGTTTCCGCCGTGGATGCGCTGAAACATATCCTGCGCACGTAAAATCAGCGTATTGAAAAGCGGGCCGACCACGCCAAAAATCATGCCAAGCACCAGATACAGCCACAGGGTGTTGACCGGCGCGTTGGTCAGCTTACCCACCTCAATCACCGCCCCTTCGCCGTTGAAGATGCGAAAGACGATGCTCGACATAATCACGCCGGTAAACACCGCTTTAATGGAGATGAGGTTGTAGCGGAACTGGGCGCGCATCTCTTCGATGATGAACAGGATCCCCGCCAGCGGCGCATTGAACGCGGCAGACAGCCCGGCCGCCGCCCCCGTCGCCAGCAGCGTATGGCGCGCTTCGGCGCTGCGCATACGGAACAGATCGCCGACCATACGCCCGACGTTACCGCCCAGCTGTACCGTTGGTCCTTCCCGTCCGAGCACCATTCCCGCCCCGAGCGTTCCCATCCCGCCGATAAATTTCACAGGAAGCACGCGCCACCAGCGAACCGGGCGTAGCTCTTCCAGCGCCCCTTCAATTTCCGGGATCCCCGAGCCGCCCGCTTCGGGTGCGAATTTACGTACCAGGAAATAGCCCACCATGGCAAACAGGGCCGAAAGGCCAAAGGCCCACGCCCAGACCAGCCATTCACGATCCGCAAAGCTGGCGACGGTGCCTATGCGCCAGTTGAGCACCGCGTTGACGGCTTTCTCAAACGCGACGCCCACGAGACCGGCCAGCGTGCCCACAACGGCAGCTGCCAGCAGAATGGCCAACGGGGTTTTGTCACGGTTGAGCAGCCGCCGGATGCTGACCCGGCGCTTCGCGCGCGTAAACTGCTGTTGTTCAAAAGACGGAGTGTTCTCGTTCATTACCTTTTCTGTTTCGTCATACAAATGGCCGCAGGGATTTTACCAGAGACAGTCCCCTCGTCCCCTGAAAAATACTTAACAATTGTTAAGCCCTTTACGGGGCAAAAATTTTATAACCTCATCCGGATCACTTAGAATAGTCTCCTTAACTTATTTCTACGAACCAGGAACGACGCCATGAGCAAGTCTGAAAACCTCTACAGCGCAGCCCGCGAGCTTATCCCAGGCGGCGTAAACTCACCGGTGCGCGCCTTTACCGGCGTGGGTGGCACCCCGCTGTTTATCGAACGTGCGGATGGCGCGTATCTGTATGATGTGGATGGCAAAGCCTATGTCGACTACGTCGGCTCCTGGGGGCCAATGGTGCTGGGGCATAACCACCCGGCGATCCGCAACGCGGTGATTGAAGCCGCTCAGCGCGGCCTGAGCTTCGGTGCGCCAACCGAGATGGAAGTCAAAATGGCGGAGCTGGTCACCGAGCTGGTGCCGACAATGGACATGGTACGTATGGTGAACTCCGGTACGGAAGCGACCATGAGCGCCATCCGTCTGGCGCGCGGCTTTACCGGCCGTGACAAGATTATCAAGTTCGAAGGCTGTTACCATGGCCACGCCGACTGCCTGCTGGTAAAAGCCGGTTCCGGCGCGCTGACGCTTGGTCAGCCTAACTCTCCGGGCGTGCCGGCTAATTTCGCAAAACACACCCTCACCTGCACCTATAACGATCTGGACACCGTTCGCGCGGCGTTCGAGCAGTATCCGCAGGAAATCGCCTGCATCATCGTCGAACCGGTGGCGGGCAACATGAACTGCATCCCACCGCAGCCGGATTTCCTGCCGGGCCTGCGCGCGCTGTGTGATGAGTTCGGCGCGCTGCTGATCATCGACGAAGTGATGACCGGCTTCCGCGTGGCGCTGGCGGGCGCCCAGTCATATTATGGCGTTGAGCCTGACCTCACCTGTCTGGGCAAAATTATCGGCGGCGGCATGCCTGTCGGGGCGTTTGGTGGCCGTAAGGACGTGATGGACGCGCTGGCGCCAACCGGTCCGGTTTACCAGGCGGGTACGCTCTCCGGTAACCCCATTGCGATGGCGGCGGGCTTTGCCTGTCTGACCGAAGTAGCGCAGCCGGGTATCCACGAAACCCTGACGGACCGGACGACGCAGCTGGCGAACGGCCTTCTGGAAGCCGCAGAAGAGGCGGGTATTCCGCTGGTGGTTAACCACGTCGGCGGTATGTTCGGCATTTTCTTCACCGACGCGAAAGCCGTTACCTGCTATCAGGACGTGGTGAAGTGCGACGTGGAACGCTTCAAACGCTTCTTCCACCTGATGCTGGAAGAAGGCGTATATCTGGCACCGTCAGCGTTTGAAGCGGGCTTTATGTCCGTGGCGCACAGCGAAGAAGATATCAATAACACCATCGACGCAGCGCGTAAGGCGTTTGCGAAGCTGTAAAATGTGCGGCTTGATACCCTCTCCCACAGGGAGAGGGAGCAAACGCTAAAACGGCAATCCAAGGATTGCCGTTTACTTTTATTACCGACTCTGCTTTCTCAACAGATAGATAAAGTACGGCGCGCCGATAAAGGTCGACAGCAGGCCCGCCGGGATCTGATACGGGAACAGCACCATCCTTCCGCACCAGTCAGCAAAGACCAGGATCGCCCCGCCCGTCAGGGCAGAGATCGCGATATGCGGCATCGTGCGGCGGAAGCCCATCATACGTGCGATATGCGGCGCCATCAGGCCAACAAAACTGAGCGGGCCAATGGTCATGGTGGCCGTCGCCGTCAGGCACGCGGCCAGCAGCAGCAGGGCGATACGCGTTGGCGTCAGCGCCAGCCCGACCGCGCGCGCGGTGTCCCCGCCCAGCGGCAGAATGGTCATCCAGCGGCGGCACAGCGGCACTATCGCCAGCAGTACGATCATCACGATCCCGGTATGCACCACCTGGCTGCCGGTGGCGTTGTACGTCGAGCCGGAGATCCAGGTCAGGATCTGCGCCATGCGCGGATCGCCGCTCGCCTGCAACATCATCAGCAGCATGGTAAACGCGGTGCTCAGCGCCATCCCGGCCAGCAGCATGCGGTGAGGCGAGAAACCGCCGCGCCCGGAGGCGATCAGGATAATCATCAGCGTCGCCGCCGCACCGATACTCCCGGCAGGCATCAGCCAGCCGAAGGCATTCCCCGGCACGAGAAACAGCATCAACACCACGCCAAACGCGGCGCCGGAACTGATGCCCAGGACTTCCGGGCTTGCCATCGGGTTACCGGTCAGACGCTGAATAATACAGCCCGCCACCGCCAGCATCACGCCGGCAATCAGCGCGGAGAAGATCCGCGGCCAGCGCCACTGCATGAGCTCATTCAGCAAATCCCCCGTCGCCCAGTGCCAGCCCGTGGCGTCACGCCCCAGCGAGAGCGCGGCAAACGAAGCGATAGCCAGCACCGCCAGCCCGGCAAGGCTGAACCATATCACCGACTGGCGCTCGGCAGAGATCTTATCGCCGGCATCCATCGCCGGGGCGCTGATGCTGCGCAGCCGCGGCAGCAGCCACAGCAGCAGCGGCGCGCCGATCAGGGCCGTCACCGAGCCCGTCGACACTTCCATCCAGACGCGCGCCAGCCAGAGAATGAGCTGATCGGAAAGCCAGAGGATCAGCGCGCCAATCAGCGGCGCCAGCATCAGGCGCGCCAGCAGACGCCGCGCGCCGAGCATTTTTGCCAGCAGCGGCGCAAACAGGCCGATAAATCCGATGATGCCGACGGCGTTAACCAGCAGCGCGCTCAGCACAATCGCCAGGGTGAGGGCCGCCAGGCGGGCCAGCGACAGCGCCAGCCCCAGGTTACGCGCCACGCCGTCATCGAGGCCCATCAGCGTCAGCGGGCGCAGCAGCAGTAGCGTAAGCACCACGCCGCCAAACAGCTGAGGCCACAGGCGCTGGACGATGCTCCAGTCGGTCTGGGTGAGCGTTCCGGTACTCCACATAAACATGCTTTGCAGCTGGTCGTGGTGAAACAGCACCAGCAGCTGGTTGATTGCCCCGCAGTAGAGGCTAACGACCAGCCCGGCGAGGATCAGCGTGACCGGCGAAAGGCGTTTACCCCAGGCCACGCCGAAGACCAGCGCACCAACCACGCAGGCGCCTGCCAGCGCGGCAAACTGCGAGGTTAATGCCCCCGGCAGCGTCCAGAGCGTGGTAACGGTGATCCCCAGCTGTGCCCCCGTCGCCACGCCAAGCGTGGTTGGCTCCGCCAGCGGGTTACGCAGCACCTGCTGGAACAACACGCCCACCAGCCCCAGGCCCGCTCCGACCAGCAGAGAGATGCTAAGACGCGGCAACAGGCTATAGTGGAACAGCATTTGCTGAATATTATCGATATCCGGTGCGGCAACCGCGGCCGCCCACTGCTCGCGCGGTAACGCCGTGGTCAGGTTGAAGCCGGTCAGCGCCAGGGCAGCCAGGAAAATGAGCGCCAGCAGCAGCACCGGGAAGCGGGCAATACGCGTACTCATGCCCTACCTCCCAGCGTGCGATCCAGCACGCGCGCAAAATGCATCGCCGACAGCGTCGCGCCGTAAAACCATACCGCAGGCGCGCGCAGGAAACGCCGTTCGCGCACGAACGGCATCGCCTGCCAGAGCGGGGTCGCCATCAGGGTTTGCATTTCACGCTCGTTGCCGTGGTCAAAGCACAGAACGTCAACGTCACGAAACGCCGCCAGGCGGTCAATGCCCACGGCGGTGCTTCCCCAGAACGTCATCTCGCCTTCCCAGGCATTGCGAATGCCAAAGCTGTCGAGCACTTCCTGGAACAGGCAGTTCTTTCCAAAGACCAGCATATGGCGGGCGTCCAGCAGCGTCACCATCAGCAGCGGACGATCGCCGCGGCCGGCAAAGCGCGGCTTAAGGGAATCAATCAGCGCATCAAATTCATCCAGGTGTTTTTTTGCTTCCGCTTCACGGTTGAGGAATTGCGCCATCTCGTGAATGGAGTTTTTTGCCATGGTCAGCGGCTTTTTACCGTCGCTGAAGGAAAAGCCCCGTCCGGGAGCAATCTTCGCCATGGTCTCTTCCGACGGGCCATACCCCGCAGACCAGAATAAATAAGACGGCTTCATCTGCGTGAGAAGCTCAAGGTTCGGCTCCGTACGCAGACCGATATCGATGACGGAGTCCGGCAGTTTGGGCTCATTCACCCACAGGGTGTAGTTAGGGATATCGGCCACGCCGTAGGGCGTGATACCCAGGGCCATCATCAGCTCGACGGGCAACCACTCCAGCGCCACAATGCGGTGCGGATCGATAGCAGCGGCGCGGGCCGGAGCCATCTTTAACAGCAGCGGCGAGAGCGCCATGGCCGTCAGCAGGCGACGGCGGCTTATGCGTGTAGACTCCAGCATCAGTAAACGAAGCTCACCGGTGCAGCCCCGGCAGGGTGAGGCAGGATCCCCATAGGTATACCGTAGATATGTTCCAGCGTTTCGCTGCGCATCAGCTCGTCAGACGTGCCCTGGGCGATCATTTCACCGCCGCGCAGCGCCACCAGATAGTCGCAATAGCGCGCGGCCATATTGATATCATGCAGAACGGCAATCACCGTCAGGCCGCGCTGCTGGCTTAAACGGTGCACCAGCGCCAGCACGTCCACCTGGTGGGCAATATCCAGCGCGGAGGTAGGTTCGTCGAGCAGCAGGCAGCGGCTGTCCTGGGCCACCAGCATCGCGATCCACGCGCGCTGACGTTCGCCACCGGACAGGCTATCCACCAGACGGTGCGCCAGCGGTTTTAACCCGACCAGCGCAATCGCCTCTTCCACTTTCTCTCTGTCAGCAACGCCAAAACGCCCGAGCGCACCGTGCCACGGATAACGTCCAATCGCCACCAGCTCGCGCACCGTCATCCCTTCCGCCTGCGGCAGCTGCTGCGGCAGATAGGCCACCTTGCGGGCAAAGGCCTTACTGCTCCAGCCCGCCAGCGGCTGCTCATCCAGCAGAATTTCGCCCTCGGACGGCGGCTGGTGGCGGCCCAGCATCTTCAGCAACGTCGATTTACCGGAACCATTGTGCCCGATTAATCCGGTCACCTTACCTGCGGGAAACGTCAAAGAGAGCGGGTGCAGCAGGGTGCGCCCGGGTACGCGAAAGGAGAGATTGTTGAGCGTGAAGGTGGAGTCGGATTGCGTTTTGTTATCCTGCATATCAGCCAACTTAAATAAAAAGGGCACGGCGAACCGTGCCCATAAAGAGATTAGAAGCGGAAGGTCGCCGTGGCGACAACCTGGCGTTCAGCACCCCAGAAGCAACCATAGGTGTTGAAGCAGCTGGCAACGTACTCACGATCGAACAGGTTGTTCACGTGAAGCGCGACGTTTGAACCCGCCATGCCCACGCGCGCCAGGTCATATCGGACTAACGCATCAACCAGGGTATAGCTGCCCACAGTAAACGAGTTCGCCGGATCGCCCTTGCTGGAGCCCGTATAACGAACGCCGGTTCCCAGCGTCAGGCCAGACAGCGGGCCATCAAACATCGTGTAGTCACCCCAGACAGAGGCCATGTGCTTTGGTACCTGGGCTGGCGTGTTGCCTTTGTAGTTGGTGTCGGTGGTGTATTCCGCATCGGTATAGGTATAAGAACCCACAACGTTAACGCTTGCAGACAGCGCCGCTTTCGCTTCCAGCTCTACACCACGGGCACGGATCTCACCGCCTTCAACGGAGAAGAATGAGCCCGCAGGATCGGCCATCAGGTTGTTGGTTTTGGTCAACTGATACACTGCACCGGTGATCACGATCGGACGATCGTTCGGCACGTATTTCACGCCCGCTTCGTACTGCTTGCCTTTAGACGGAGAGAACAGTTTACCCTGAGCATCGGTCTGTGAAGCCGGTTCAAAGGATTCGCTGTAGCTGAAGTAAGGGGTTACGCCGTTATCGAACAGATAGTTAACGCCGCCACGCCAGGTAAACTGAGTATCATCACGTTTGGAGGTAGTATTCAATACACGGTTGTATGACTCCTGATCGGCCCAGTCGTAACGGCCGCCCAGCGTCACCAGCACTTTATCCCACTGCGCCTGATCCTGAACATACAAACCGGTCTGTTTCTGGCGGTTGAGGATTTGATACGCGCCGGAGTTTGCCGGATCTTTTGAGCCAAAATCAAAATCGCTGTTTACCGGATTGTAGAGATCCAGCAGTGGTACAGAGTCGTCATAGCCAAACCAGGAGTTGATATCGTTGCGCATACGCATAAAGTCAACGCCGGTCAGCAGGGTGTGGTCAACCTGGCCGGTCGCAAATTTGCTCTGCAGCTGGGTATCAACGGTGAAGTTCTGCAGTTTTTCATTATCGACAACGTACTTACGCGCCAGATAATGACCTTTATCGGCAGGAGCTAACGCAGCACACTGTTTGCTACCGCTGTTTGCCGGATCGGTACATACGCCGTAGCCGTAAACGCTGTTTTGCGAGGTTTTGTTCTCGGCAAAACGCAGGTTTTGGCGCACGGTAAAGGTGTCGTTAAATTCGTGGTCGAAGCTATACCCCACCATTTTCTGGTTACGGGAATAGGTATTGTTCTTCGCACCTTCGTTGAAGTCCGTCGACAGTCGGTCGCCGTTTGGCAGCGGATCAACCGTTCCCTCTTTTGGCAGCCAGCCGTAATAACCTGTTTCAGGCTCGTTCTGGAAGTAGGAGAGGAAGGTGAAAGTCGTTTTATCATCCGGACGCCAGGAGAATGATGGCGCGATGGCATAACGCTGCTCGCCTTTATCTTGCTGCTGCGCATTATTTGAACGCGCAACGCCCGTCAGTCGGTAAGAGTAAACGCCGTCATCGTCGATGGCATCGCTGAAGTCAAAGCCGGTCTGGAACAGACTGTCGGTGCCAGCTTTGAACTGGATCTCTTTTAGCGGCTCGGTTGTTGGACGCTTACTCACCATGTTCAGCAGGCCACCAGGGCTGCTTTTTCCGTACAGAACGGAAACCGGGCCGCGCATGATTTCAGCACGCTCCAGCATATAAGGGTCAATCACCGCGTCGTTATAGAAGTTGCCCTGCATCTTCATACCGTCGAGGTAGTTGTTCTGGCTCTGGCCATCGGCCGCGAAACCGCGAATAACCAGGTAGTCATAGGTATTTGAAGCACCACGGGTGCCTACCGCAACGCCCGGGGTATAGCTCAACGCTTCTTTAACGGAACGTGGCTGATGCAGCGCCATCTCTTCGGCAGTTACCACAGAAATAGACTGTGGAACCTTTTGAATTGGGGTGTCTGTTTTGGTTCCGGTCGCGGATTGACGCGCGGCGATAGTCGCAGCAGGACCCCAGGCACTTTCCTGTGCAGCCGGTGCGGCAGTCACGGTGATCGTTTCTTCTTTCTTGGGGGTTTCAGCGGCCTGTGCGTAAGCAGACATGCCGGCAACCGCTGTGGCTACGACGGCTGCGATTTTACGCAGCGACGTGTTAATTGGCTGAGCAGTATTGGAAAGCGCCATGATGGATCTCTGATGAAAAAGGTGAATGATAACGTAAACGAGAATTATTATTATGACCGCAGAATAATATGCGAAACGCTGACGGCATAGCAAGCGATATGCGGCCCTACAAGAATTAAGGGTTTAAGAAATAATCAACGGAAAATGGGTCGTTAATAAGGGTTGAAAACGGGGTTAAGGAAATGAGTTGCCGAGGTGAAAAAATACCCCCTTCCCGGGAAGGGGGTATCGGGATGGTTAGTTTCCGCCGAACATATCCTTGATCCAGCCGGCGACGCCGTCGCTGTCTTTCTTCTCTTCCTGTTGCTGCGGCTGTTGTTGTTGTTGCTGCTGCTGCGGTTGAGAGGACTGGTCAAACGGATTGCCGGTCGGCTGCTCTGGCTGACTTTGCTGGCACAGCGCATCCGGATTGGTCGTCCAGACCGGCAGCGAACGCACGCCACCGCCGCAGATAAAGTTACCGGAACTATCCACGCCCATATCGACGATATCTTCCGGCGCAACCAGGTTAAGCGGCACCGGGGACTGATTTGCCAGGTAGCGCTGGTAAATCGACATCGCACCGCTCGCACCGTACAGCCTGGTCGGCTGGTTGTTATCGCGGCCCACCCAGGTGATCACCACTTCACGACCATCGATACCGGCGAACCAGGTATCCACGTTGTTGTTGGTGGTACCGGTTTTACCTGCCAGATGCAGACCCGGATACTTCGCTCCCAGCTGACGGCCGGTACCGCGCTGCACAACCTGCTGCATGGTCCACAGCGTCATATAGGCAGCCTGCGCCGGTACCGCGCGCTCGGCCTGCGGGAAGCTCTGATACAGCACGGAACCATCTTCAGCAATCACCGAGCGCAGCGCAGAGAGCGGCGCGCGGTTACCGCCGCTGGCGATGGTCTGGAACGCCTGCGCCACTTCGATTGGCGTCAGGTTAAGCGCGCCAAGGATCATGGCCGGAACAGGGTGCAGCTGATCTTTCGGCACGCCCAGCTTCTGCCAGGTATCGGTAATCGCCGGCAGACCCAGCGCCATACCGAGGTTAACCGTTGGCACGTTCATCGAGCGGGTTAGCGCGTCCACCAGCATCACCTGACCGCTGAACCGTTTGTCATCGTTCTGCGGAGACCATACCTGGCCGTTAGGCTGGCGCAGAGAGATTGGCGCATCGGCAATCCAGGTGTTAAGGCGATAGAGGTTCGGCTGGCTCAGCGCGGTCAGGTAGGTCGCCGGTTTTGCCAGTGAACCAATCGAACGACGCGCCTGCATCGCACGGTTGTAGCCCGCATACTGCGGCTCGGCACCGCCCACCATCGCGCGAACTTCGCCGGTGTTACGGTCAACCACTACCATCGCGGTTTCCAGATCGCTCAGCTTACGCTGCTTCTTCAGCGCCGGGATCCCTTCAACCGCCGCTTTTTCTGCCGCATCCTGCGCCACGGAATCAAAGGTCGTGAAGATCTTCACGCCGGAGAGATCTTTAACTTTATCCCCGAGCTTCGACTGCAGCTCCTGACGCACCATCTGCATAAACGCAGGCTGTGGAGAGATTACCCCACCGCGCGGCTGAACGCCCAGCGGACGCGCGCTCAGCATGTCGTACAGCTCCTGGTCGATGACCTGCTGCTGTTGCAGCAGACGCAGCACCAGATTACGACGCTCCAGCGCCAGTTTCGGGTTACGCCACGGGTTGTAGATCGACGCCCCTTTCACCATGCCTACCAGCAGCGCCTGCTGGTCGAGACTCAGCTCTTCCACCGGACGGCCAAAGTAATACAGGCTCGCCAGCGGGAAGCCGCGGATCTCGTTATCACCGCTCTGGCCGAGGTACACCTCGTTCATGTACAGCTCAAGGATACGATCCTTGCTGTAGCGCGCATCCATCAGCACGGCCATGTACGCTTCGTTGGCTTTACGCCAGTAAGAACGCTCGCTGGAGAGGAACAGGTTTTTCACCAGCTGCTGGGTCAGGGTACTTGCCCCCTGCACCGTACGCCCCGCGGTCAGGTTCGCCAGTACCGCACGACCAATGGAGTAGAGGCTGATGCCGTCGTGCTCGTAGAAGTGACGGTCTTCGGTTGCCAGCAGCGTATCCACCAGCAGGTCCGGGAAGCCGTTACGCGCCACGAACAGGCGCTGTTCGCCGTTTGCGGACGACAGCATCGTAATCAGACGCGGATCGAGACGGAAGAAACCGAACTGGCGGTCGTTATCCATGTTCTCAATGGTTTCCAGGCGATCGCCGTCAAAGGTCAGACGCGCGCGCACCTGCCCCTCTTTGCTGTCCGGGAAGTCGAACGGACGGCGAATCATCTCGATGCTTTTCGCCTGAACGGTAAACTCGCCAGGACGCGTCATTTTCGTGACCTGACGATACTGCGTGGCCTGCAGCAGCTTCACCATCTCGTTCTTGCTG
The DNA here is from genome assembly GCF_026627565.1 of Enterobacter cloacae complex sp. 2022EL-00788. Classification (NCBI taxonomy): domain Bacteria; kingdom Pseudomonadati; phylum Pseudomonadota; class Gammaproteobacteria; order Enterobacterales; family Enterobacteriaceae; genus Enterobacter; species Enterobacter cloacae complex sp. 2022EL-00788. Next base: position 56,221 of record NZ_JAPNMC010000019.1, read on the forward strand.
ATGGACATCTCTGGCTCAAGGTTCACCATGCGACCATACACTGCCGCAGGCAGCTGCCAGACTTTCCCGTCGATACGGCTGCGGATCTTCTGATCCAGATAAACGCCGTAAATCGCGATCAGAACAACAAAAACAATGAACAGCTTCAGCAGCAGCCAGAACCAGCCGCGCTTCCCGCGAGGCTTGCGCCCTTTGCCCTTCCCTTTACGCGGCATCGGTTCCTCATCCTCATAATCGTCTTCATAGTCATCGTCATATTCCTCATCTCTGAGGCGACGACGGCTCACCTTTTCTTTCGCCGGACGCGTTGGCTTTCCCTTACGTCCTATTGGCTCGCGGTCATTCCCCGCCATGCTTTTTCTCCGCAACATTCAGGCGCAAAGGCCAGATTTTCTTTCCTTTCACAGGTCAGTGAAAGAAGAAATCTCTCAAAGTTTGTTTCTCCCTCTCCCTGTGGGAGAGGGCCGGGGTGAGGGCATCAGGCCGCACTCCCCCACTACGAATATTTTTTCGTGCGCCGCGTCGGCGCCGTATTCGCCGGATCGTCCGGCCAGACGTGTTTGGGATATCGCCCCTTCATCTCTTTCTGCACCTCGCGGTAACTTCCCGCCCAGAACGCCCCCAGATCGCGGGTTATCTGCAGCGGACGATGCGCAGGCGACAGCAGCTCAAGCACTAACGGCACCCGCCCTTCAGCAATGGACGGCGTGGTGGCCTCGCCAAACATCTCCTGCATGCGCACGGCCAGCGCCGGAGGATTATCCTCATGATAACGAATGGCAATCCGGCTCCCGGTTGGCACAGTGTAATGCCCAGGCAGTTCACTATCCAGACGTTGACGTAACGACCAGTCCAGTAAATTCTGTAACGCTGTCTTAACATCGAGCGCCTTAAGGGCGCGCAGCGAGTGTACGCCGCTCATCTGCGGCAGCAGCCACTGCTCAAGCGTAGCGAGCAGCGCCTCATCGTCAACCGCGGGCCAGGCGTATTCCGGCAGCCACTTCGCCGCGCAGTGCAGACGAATGCGATACTGTTCAGCCTCCGGCGTCCAGTTCAGGACGCTCAGCCCTTTTTCGCGAATGCCGTTCAGCATCGCCTGGTGAAGCTCGTCTTCCGACGGTTTCGCCAGCGGTATCGACCCGAGCGTCAGTTTGCCAATCTGGCTCCGACGAAACGCCTTTAGCGTGCCCTGAGCATCATCCCACTCCACGATGTCAGATTGCTGAAGCAGTTGCGGGCAGGCACGCGTCAGGGCGTCGATGTCAACGGCAATCGCCTGCAATATGCGCGCGTCCGGCGAATGGCTGCCCTGAAGCAGCAGCGGGGCGATCAGCCACTCGTGACGCGTCAGGGCATCATCGCTGTCGAGCATCGCCCCCATCCCGTTTGCCAGCTGATAGCGCCCGTCAATCCCGCGACGGCGCGCGATCCTGTCCGGGAAGGCCTGTGCCAGCAAGAACGGGATATTTTCGCCAGCAGGCGATCCCCCTTTGCTGTTCAGGCGTTTGCACAGCTGCTGCGCCCGCTGCTGCCAGTTTCCCTGATTGCGCGAAAACGCCTGTTCCAGATCGCTGCTGCCACCGCGAGGCGGCTCCTCAAGAATAGCCGCCAGTTTTGCCGCCGTGGCAATTTCATCATCGTCCCGGGCTGCCGTCAGCATCGCCGCCAGGCGCGGATCGTTACCCAGCGCCGCCATTTTCTGACCGCGCGCCGTCAGACGCTCGCCTTCCAGCGCGCCAAGCTGGGTCAGGAGGTTACGCGCGGCGGTGACGTTCACGCCAGGCGGGGGATTAAGCCACGTGAGCTGCTCAGGATCGGGGCAGCCCCACTGCAACAGATCCATTACCAGCCCGGAAAGATCGCTTTGCACTATCTCAGGCGTGCTCTGCGCTGCCGCTCGTTCCGCCTGCTCTGCGCTGGTTAAATGCAGACAAATCCCCGGCTCAAGACGCCCCGCGCGGCCCGCGCGCTGGATCATCGAGGCCTGACTGATGCGCTGCGTCAGCAGCCTGGTCAGCCCGGTACGCGGATCATAACTCGCCACTCTCTCCTGCGTGCTGTCCACCACCAGGCTAATGCCTTCGATGGTCAGGCTGGTTTCAGCGATATTGGTCGCCAGCACCACCTTGCGCTGCCCTGCCGGTGCGGGAAGAATCGCCTTGCGCTGCTCGGCCAACGGCAGCGCGCCGTACAGCGGGCACAGCATAACGTCGCGGCTCACCCGGGATGCAAGCTGCTCCTGCACGCGCTGGATTTCGCCCACGCCGGGTAAAAAGAGCAACAGCGAGCCGGGTTCATGACGGAGCAATTCGGCGGTGGCGATGGCCACGGCTTCGTCAAAACGCTGGTGGGCAGCAAGCGGCTGATAGCGGCGCTCAACCGGGAAGGCACGCCCTTCGGAGGCAATCATCGGCGCGTCAGGGAGCGTCTGCCGCAGCCGCTCGTTATCCAGCGTCGCCGACATAATGAGCAGCCGCAGGTCATCGCGCAGCCCCTGCTGAACGTCGAGCAGCAGCGCAAGGGCGAGATCCGCCTGCAGGCTGCGCTCGTGAAATTCATCGAGGATCACCAGCCCGACGCCGGACAGTTCCGGATCGTTTTGCAGCATGCGGGTGAGAATGCCTTCGGTTACCACCTCAAGCCGCGTGGACGCGCTCGTGCAGGTTTCAGCGCGCATGCGGTAGCCCACCGTCTCGCCCGGTTTTTCATTCAGCAGTTCCGCCAGGCGCTGCGCCACGTTGCGCGCGGCCAGCCTGCGCGGCTCCAGCAGAATTATTTTCCCGCAGATCTTCCCCTCGCGCAGAATTTGCAGGGGCAGCCAGGTAGATTTACCCGCTCCCGTGGGCGCGCTGAGCAAAACCTGCGGCGCATGTTCTAAGGCTGCGAGAAGCTCAGGAAGGACGACGGCGACGGGCAAAGAAGACACTTACGGCTCCAGAGGGTTAACTTTATTCGGCGTACATTGTAGCATCGGCGCATATCATTACCGAGTCCTGCGCATGTCTGATTCAAAACGGCTGTTTTTCGCCATCGAGTTACCCACCACGCTTCAACGGCAGATCGTTCGCTGGCGCGCCAGCCACTTTCCGGCAGAAGCGGGCCGGCCTGTCGCTGCCGCAAACATGCACCTGACGTTAGCCTTTCTCGGCGAGGTGAGTGCAGAAAAGCAGCGCGCGTTAAGCGCAATGGCCGGACGCATTTCTCAGCCGGGGTTTACGCTGCACCTTGACGATGCCGGCCAGTGGTTGCGCTCCAGGGTAGTCTGGCTGGGAACGCGTCAGCCGCCTCGCGGATTACTTCAGCTCGCGAACATGCTGCGGGCACAGGCTGCGCGCAGCGGCTGTTACCAGAGCCCGCAGCCTTTTCATCCCCATATCACCCTGCTGCGCGATGCGGGTCAGGCTGTTGCCATCCCGCCGCCGGGCTTTCACTGGTCCTTTCAGGTGACTGAATTTGCGCTTTACGAATCTGCCTTTGTACAAGGACGCACCCGCTATACCCCGCTCCAGCGCTGGACGCTGGGCGACACGTTAAGGAAACCTGATGAAGTTTAGCCCCGCACTCCAGCGCGCCACCCTGATCCAGCGTTATAAACGCTTTCTCGCAGACGTAGTCACCCCCGAGGGTGAAACGCTTACCCTGCACTGCCCTAACACCGGTGCCATGACCGGCTGCGCCACGCCGGGTGACACGGTCTGGTATTCCACTTCAGAAAATACTAAACGCAAATATCCCCATACCTGGGAAATGACCGAGACGCAAAACGGGGCATTTATTTGCGTTAATACCCTGCGCGCAAATCAGCTGGTTAAGGAAGCGCTGACAAACGGCACGCTCCCCGAACTGGTGGGCTACGGTACGCAAAAAAGCGAAGTGAAATATGGCGATGAGGGCAGCAGAATTGACTTTATGTTACAGGCGGAAGATCGGCCTGAGTGCTATATTGAAGTGAAATCAGTGACGTTAGCGGAACAGGAAAACGGCTTCTTTCCGGATGCGGTAACGCTACGTGGCCAGAAGCATCTGCGAGAGCTAATGAGTGTAGCGGCGGCGGGCAAACGCGCCGTATTGCTGTTTGCGGTTCTGCATTCAGCCATTGAACGGTTTTCCCCGGCCCGTCATATTGATCCTAAATACGCGCAATTGTTGCATGAGGCACAAAAGCAGGGGGTAGAGGTTTTCGCTTATAAAGCGGAACTTTCTGCCGATAATATGACTCTGAGATCCTCTCTTCCCATTGTCTTATAAGGGATTAGACGATTGACTAATAAGTGTTCTGGCCGCGTGCGCAAATACGCTTTTCCTCACAGGGTTGTCAAGTGTAACGTTTAGATAATTGCCATACGGAAAAGCATCTGCTATTTATAGCGACCTGATTTTTCCCCCAACACGGGGATCGATAGTGCGTGTTAAGGAGAAGCAACATGCAAGAAGGGCAAAACCGTAAAACATCGTCCCTGAGTATTCTCGCCATCGCTGGGGTGGAGCCGTATCAAGAGAAGCCGGGCGAAGAGTATATGAACGAAGCCCAGCTGTCGCACTTCAAGCGTATTCTTGAAGCATGGCGTAATCAACTCAGGGATGAAGTCGATCGCACCGTTACACATATGCAGGATGAAGCTGCTAACTTCCCGGATCCGGTCGACCGTGCCGCTCAGGAAGAAGAATTCAGCCTCGAACTGCGTAACCGTGACCGCGAGCGCAAACTGATCAAAAAGATCGAAAAAACGCTGAAGAAGGTCGAGGACGAAGATTTTGGCTACTGCGAATCCTGCGGTGTTGAAATTGGTATTCGTCGCCTGGAAGCGCGTCCAACAGCCGATCTGTGCATCGACTGTAAAACGCTGGCAGAAATCCGCGAAAAACAGATGGCTGGTTAATCCCCGCCCTCTATACACTCTACAAAGGCGGGAGTCTCTCCCGCCTTGTTACCGTTGATATGTCTGAATCTCACTATATCGGGCGCTTTGCGCCATCTCCCTCCGGTGAATTACACTTCGGCTCATTAATTGCCGCGCTCGGCAGCTACCTGCAGGCTCGCGCCCGTCAGGGTAAATGGCTTGTTCGCATTGAAGATATTGATCCTCCGCGTGAAGTTCCCGGTGCGGCAGAAACCATTCTGCGACAGCTGGAACATTACGGTCTTCACTGGGACGGCGAGGTGCTCTGGCAGTCTCAACGCCATGATGCCTACCGGGAGCGCCTGGCATGGCTTGCTGAACAGGGACTTTCCTATAACTGCACCTGTACCCGCGCGCGTATTCAGAGCATAGGTGGCGTTTACGACGGCCACTGCCGCACGCTGCGCAACGGGCCGGAAAACGCTGCCGTACGGCTGGTCCAGCGTTCGCCCGTAACGGCGTTTACCGACGTGCTCTCGGGTAAAATCGAGGCGGATGAACGTCTGGCGCGCGAAGATTTTATTATTCACCGGCGTGATGGTCTGTTTGCCTATAACCTGGCGGTGGTGGTCGATGACCATTTTCAGGGCGTTACGGAGATTGTGCGCGGGGCGGACCTCGTTGAGCCGACCGTGCGCCACATTTCGCTTTACCAGCAGTTTGGCTGGACGGCGCCGGATTACATTCATCTGCCGCTGGCGGTCAATGACCAGGGGAATAAGCTGTCAAAACAGAACCATGCCCCGGCGCTGCCTGACGGCGATCCGCGCCCGGTTTTGATCGACGCGCTGCGATTTCTCAACCAGAATGTAACGAAGGAATGGCAGGATCTGAGTCTGGACGAATTGCTGAAAATGGCGATTGATAACTGGACGCTTATAGCCGTGCCCAAAATCCGGCATTCTCAAATGCGTTGCGCTGAGCTATGATTAGCCGCTTTTTTGATAACAAAACACACTACGAGGTGTACTATTTTTACCCGAGTCGCTAATTTTTGCCGTAAAGTGCTGAGCCGCGAAGAGAGCATGGCGAACGATGCTATTGCACAGCCACACATGTCGGTCATTCCGCGTGAGCAGCACAATATTTCCCGCAAAGATATCAGTGAAAATGCCCTCAAGGTGCTCTATCGTCTGAATAAAGCAGGCTACGAGGCCTATCTCGTCGGTGGCGGGGTTCGCGATTTACTGTTGGGCAAAAAACCTAAAGATTTCGACGTGACGACCAGCGCCACGCCTGAGCAGGTGCGTAAATTATTCCGCAACTGCCGTCTGGTTGGCCGCCGTTTCCGCCTGGCACACGTGATGTTTGGGCCGGAAATTATTGAAGTGGCAACCTTCCGCGGTCACCACGAAGCGGGCGTCAACGATCGCACGACCTCCCAGCGCGGCCAAAACGGCATGCTGCTGCGTGACAACATCTTCGGCTCTATTGAAGAAGATGCTCAGCGCCGTGATTTCACCATCAACAGCCTTTACTACAGCGTGGCGGATTTCACCGTTCGCGATTACGTCGGCGGGATGCAGGACCTGAAAGACGGCCTGATTCGCCTGATCGGCACGCCGGAAACGCGCTATCGTGAAGATCCGGTCCGCATGCTGCGCGCCGTGCGTTTCGCCGCCAAGCTGAATATGCGCATCAGCCCGGAAACCGCGGAGCCGATCCCTCGTCTGGCGACGCTGATTAACGACGTGCCCCCTGCCCGTCTGTTCGAAGAGTCATTAAAGCTTCTGCAGGCAGGCTACGGGTTTGAAACCTACAATCTGCTGCGCGAATACAACCTGTTCCAGCCGCTGTTCCCGACGATCACCCGCTACTTTACCGAAAACGGCGACAGCGCCATGGAGCGGATGATTGCGCAGGTGCTGAAGAACACTGACACCCGCATTCACAACGATATGCGCGTGAATCCGGCGTTCCTGTTCGCGGCCATGTTCTGGTACCCGCTGCTGGAAACGGCGCAGCGCATCACTCAGGAGAGCGGCCTCGCCTATTATGACGCTTTCGCGCTGGCGGCAAACGACGTGCTGGACGAAGGCTGCCGCACGCTGGCGATCCCGAAACGTATCACTACTCTGGTGCGCGATATCTGGCAGCTCCAGCTGCGCATGTCCCGCCGTCAGGGTAAACGCGCCTGGAAGCTGATGGAGCATCCTAAGTTCCGCGCCGCGTTCGATCTGCTCTCTCTGCGTGCTGAAGTCGAAAGAAACCAGGAGCTACAGCGCCTGGCGCAGTGGTGGGGAGAATTTCAGGTCTCTGCACCACCGGAGCAGAAAGATATGCTCACGGACCTGGATGATGAGCCGGCACCGCGCCGTCGTCACCGCCGCCCGCGCAAGCGCGCACCGCGTCGTGAAGGCACGGCATGACCCTTGCGTATATCGCCATCGGCAGCAATCTGGCCTCTCCGCTGGAGCAGGTTAACGCTGCCGTTCAGGCGCTGGGAGACATCCCCCAAAGCCGTATCGTGGCGGTCTCCTCGTTTTACCGCACGCCGCCGCTTGGCCCGCAGGATCAGCCTGACTATCTGAACGCCGCCGTGGTGCTGGAAACGGACCTTGACGCAGAAGCGCTGCTGGATAATACCCAGCGCATTGAGCTACAGCAGGGCCGCGTACGCAAAGCCGAACGCTGGGGACCGCGCACGCTCGACCTCGATATTATGCTTTTCGGCCACGAGGTGATTAACACCGAACGCCTCACCGTTCCGCACTACGACATGAAAAACCGCGGGTTTATGCTCTGGCCGCTGTTTGAAGTCGCCCCCGATCTTACCTTCCCTGACGGCATCACGCTGAAGGCCGTTCTGCAAAGCCTCAACGCGGAAAAACCGGCCCGCTGGTAATCCCGTGTTACCGTCGATTATCCATTTGTTAATTGTGGTTAATCGATTGCCTAAAATCATTGTTCCCTCGAATGTTACTGTTAGAATGCGCAAAGATTCGCTTTTGGGCCATCAGGAAACAGTATGAAACCAACCACCATCTCCTTATTGCAGAAATGCAAACAGGAAAAAAAACGCTTCGCCACCATCACCGCGTATGACTACAGCTTCGCCAGACTGTTTGCCGAAGAAGGGATCAACGTCATGCTGGTCGGAGACTCGTTAGGGATGACGGTACAAGGACATGATTCCACTCTGCCGGTAACGGTGGAGGATATTGCATACCATACGCGCGCCGTACGCCGGGGTGCGCCAGCCTGCCTGTTACTTTCCGATCTGCCGTTTATGGCGTACGCCACGCCGGAGCAAGCCTTCGACAACGCGGCGGTCGTGATGCGTGCCGGTGCCAATATGGTCAAAATTGAAGGCGGCGCGTGGCTGGTGGATACGGTGAAAATGCTCACCGAGCGCGCCGTGCCGGTTTGTGGTCACCTGGGGCTGACGCCGCAGTCCGTCAATATCTTTGGCGGCTATAAGGTGCAGGGACGAGGCGATGCGGCGCAGACGCTGTTTGATGATGCCGTAGCGCTCGAAGCCGCGGGCGCACAGCTGCTGGTTCTGGAGTGCGTGCCGGTTGAGCTAGCAAAACGCATCACCGAAGCGCTGTCGATTCCGGTTATCGGCATCGGCGCGGGTAACGTCACCGACGGCCAGATTCTGGTGATGCACGATGCCTTCGGGATCACCGGCGGGCACATTCCAAAATTTGCCAAAAATTTCCTGACAGAAGCAGGCGACATGCGTGCTGCTGTGCGGCAGTATATTGCCGAGGTTGAGTCCGGCGCTTATCCGGGCGAAGAACACAGTTTCCATTAAGGAGTCAAGGTGTGTTAATCATAGAAACCCTGCCGCTGCTGCGTCAGCACATTCGCCGTGCACGTCAGGAAGGTAAACGTATCGCACTGGTCCCAACCATGGGCAACCTGCACGACGGCCATATGAAGCTGGTCGATGAAGCCAGAGCGCGCGCAGATATCGTGGTGGTCAGTATCTTCGTTAACCCCATGCAGTTCGATCGCGCAGACGACCTGGCACGCTACCCGCGTACCTTGCAGGAAGACTGCGAGAAGCTCAAAAAACGTCATGCGGATATCGTCTTCGCACCGGCTCCCGCAGATGTATACCCTCAGGGTACCGCTGAAGCGACCTACGTGGACGTACCGGGTATCTCAACCATGCTTGAGGGTGCCAGCCGTCCGGGCCACTTCCGCGGCGTATCCACCATCGTCAGCAAGCTGTTTAACCTGGTGCAGCCGGACATCGCCTGCTTTGGCGAGAAAGACTACCAGCAGCTGGCGCTGATCCGCAAAATGGTTGCCGACATGGGCTACGATATTGACATCGTCGGCGTGCCGATTGTGCGGGCGAAAGATGGCCTGGCGCTCAGCTCCCGTAACGGCTATCTGACCGCCGAACAGCGGAAGATCGCGCCGGGCTTAAGCAAGGTGATGAACGCCATGGCGGAACAGCTTCTGGCGAAAGCGTTAAGCGCGGAAGAGATCGTTGCTATGGCTGAACAGACGCTGAACGACAAAGGCTTCCGGGCGGACGATATTCAAATTCGTGATGCCGACACGCTGCTTGAGCTTACCGATACCAGCAAACGCGCGGTTATTCTGGTGGCGGCATGGCTCGGTCAGGCCCGCCTTATCGACAATAAAGTGGTTGAGCTGGCGTAATTATCTTCCCTCCCCTCTGTCGGGAGGGGCTAACGCATTGAATAAAGGTAAACGTAATGATTCGCAAAATGCTGCAAGGCAAGCTTCACCGTGTGAAAGTCACCCAGGCCGACCTGCACTATGAAGGTTCCTGCGCCATCGATCAGGATTTCCTTGATGCTGCGGGCATCCTTGAAAACGAAGCGATTGATATCTGGAACGTTAATAACGGCAAACGTTTCTCAACCTATGCTATTGCCGCCGAACGTGGTTCTAAAATCATCTCCGTTAACGGCGCGGCCGCGCACTGCGCGGACGTAGGCGATATTGTGATTATCGCCAGCTTTGTGATGATGTCCGATGAAGAAGCGCGTCGCTGGCAGCCTAAGGTTGCCTACTTTGAGGGCGACAACGATATGAAACGTACCGCCAGGGCAATTCCGGTTCAGGTCGCCTGATTCCGTCGGGGAGCGGAACGCTCTGGTTCCGCTCCCTGAATGATAAAAAATACATTATTCTTTATTGTCTAAATAGCATCTTCTCATTCATTCGCCCTATTTCCCGCTCTCTTCCAGCGTCTCTTTTCTGAAAAAAACATTCCCCTGAATGATATGAAAAAGAAAATGATCTTTGTCATTTATAATCTGAGCGCGCCAATAGTATACCGGCACAATAAAAAAACCGGCATCTTCATTCAGTTAAAAAAATTTTCAAGATCATTTTCAATAACTTATCGAACGTTCATTTTTTCTAACGATGACTTTTAGCAATTTTAAATATCAAACCCATTCATAGATCCCTATCATCATTTTGCTTGAATTAAGTCAGTAAAATGTTTTTTAAATGGAATTTTAATCATGTTAAAGAAAACGTTATTAGCTTCAGCTGTAGCTTTGTTCGCAATAGGTTCTTTTTCAGCAATCGCAGATACGGATCTCGGTTTAATCACCTTTGATGGTGCGGTAACAGACACAACATGTAATATTTCCACCTCGAATGGTGAAAAACAAAATAATATTACTATTACCTTACCCGTTGTAAAAAAATCTGAAGTTGAATCCACCACCGTTGATACCGGCGTCGGCTCAAAGAATTTTGAACTGCTGCTCACCAATTGCCCTGGGTCATTAAAGAGTGCCTCTGCAAGCTTTATGTCAAAAAATATGGGGTCTGTTGCGAACGGTACCATCGAACCCGATGCTGGCGTAGCAGGCTCTGCAACCAACGTTGCACTTGCCCTATATAACAATGCCCCAACCGTCTCTTCCCGTATTATGGTGGGTCAGCCTGGCAATAATACGCAGAAAGCAGACCTGAATGCCGGCTCCGGTAAACTGTTCTACCGCGTTGCTTATGTTCCAGGCTCCAGCTGGGTGAAAGACACCAGCCCCGTGCAGTCTGGTAAAGTCAGCGCCAACGCCTACTTCACCATGAGCTACGAATAATTTTATCCGTCCCGTTAATGTGCCCTGTCGGGCACATTTTTCCGTATTATTTGAGAATAAACATGTACGTACTGAATATTAAGAGCGGATTAAAAGCCCTGCTGCTGGCCTCGGTGAGCGTTTTTGCTCTTAACGCCAGTGCAGATATTGTGATTTCCGGCACCCGCGTCATTTATCCTGAATCGGCAAAAGACGTAACGGTGTCTATGGATAACCGCGGCACCCGGCCTTTACTGGTGCAAACCTGGCTCGATGACGGAAGAGATACCACTAATCCTCAGGAGCTGAAGCTTCCTTTTATTGTCACGCCTCCCGTTTCGCGTGTTGAACCGCAAAAAGGGCAAACCGTCAGAATCACCTGGCTTGGTCAGTCGTTGCCAAAAGATAAAGAATCCCTGTTCTGGTTTAACGTTCTGGAAGTTCCGCCTAAGGCAAAGGATAGCGACAGCCAAAGCATGCTTCAGCTTGCATTCCGTACCCGCATAAAACTCTTTTTCCGGCCTACAGGTTTGAAAGGAGAACCGACAGACGCGGCCAAAAATCTTAAATGGACTCAAATCCGGCAAGGTCAAAAAATCGTTTTAAGCGCAAAGAATGATTCGCCTTATTATGTTTCGCTGGCCAGCGCAACGCTTATTTCAGGCGCTAAACGCTACGATATCGAAACGCATTATATTGAGCCGTTCTCAAGCCAGACCATGAACGTGAAAAATTACACACCTTCTGGAAATAACAAAATAACCTGGCAAGCCATCAATGATTTCGGCGGAATTGATAAGTATGAGTCAGTACAAAATTGATTCCATATCCGCTTCGTATCATTCGTAAAAATTATAATTAGCTTAGCTCTGGGACAGAGTACATTATGCGGTTTAGACGTTCGCTACTATGTTTGTCGATAAGTGCGGTATTGCCGTTCTGTGCATTTGCTGCTGAAAATAATAAAGAAGAAGACGTGCAGTTTAACGATCAGTTTCTTTATAACACCGGCGCATCAATTGATGTCAGCCGTTTTTCAAAAGGCAACCCTGTTCTTGCCGGAACGTATAAGGTGAAGGTGATTATTAACGGGAAACCTTCCATTACCACGGATCTTCTGTTTAAGGATAATGGCACACCGCGCGCCACTCCCTGCATCACTCGTAAACTGCTCACCCAAACAAATGTGGCAGCCGGGAAACGTAAACCAGCCGGGGATGATGCTGAAGAAACGTGTGTCTCTATGTCGAACGCCTATCCCGGCTCACGCGTGGCTTACGACCCTTCCACGCAGGAGCTGGATCTTTCTATTCCCCAGGCTTTCGTCATTCAGCGCCCGGCGGGTTTTGTCGACCCTTCACTCTGGGAAGACGGGATCCCGGCGGCGATGCTCTCATGGGATCTTAACGGCTGGCACGCAGATACGAATGATTACAGCACCGATACGGCCTATGCCGGGTTACGCTATGGAGCAAACCTGGGGCCGTGGCGACTGCGGGCACGAGGTAACCTGAACTGGGATCAGGATTCCGGTACCCATTACGCCAGCCAGGACATTTATCTTCAGCGTGACGTCACGCCGCTCAAAGCACAGTTTATCGCGGGAGATTCCTATACCCGTGGAGATGCTTTCGACTCCATCAGCCTGCGCGGGGCACGTTTATATAACGACGACCGTATGCTTCCCAATGGCATATCGACCTATGCGCCGGTGATTCGGGGCGTGGCAAACAGCAACGCCAAAGTCACGATCGCCCAAAGCGGAAACACAATTTACGAAACCTCCGTGCCGCCGGGCCCCTTTGAAATCTCGGATCTCAGTACAACAGGATACGGTAGCGATCTCATCGTCACTGTAGAAGAAACGGATGGTAGCAAACGCTCCTTCTCGGTCGCCTATTCCTCGGTCGCGCAAATGCTTCGCCCTGGCTACTCCCGATGGGACGTGGGCGTGGGTGAACTGCGTGACGACAGCCTGCGCGACAAGCCACGGGTTGGTTACGCCACGGGCTATTACGGTTTATCCAATACCTTTACGGGCTACGCGGGTCTGGAGTACACCGATAGCGATTTTTACGCCGCACTGTTGGGTTTGGCGATGAACACCCAAATCGGCGCATTCGCCTTTGACGTGACGCATTCTGATGCCCGGATCGACGGCTTACGACATCTTACGGGCGAGAGTTATCGCATCTCCTACAGCAAACTCATGGAAGCCACGAATACCTCTTTTAACGTCGCAGCATACCGGTTTTCGACGTCTGACTATCTCAGCCTGAGCGATGCGGCTTCCCTGACCAACGAGATCAAGTACCGTGACAGGGAGCGTAACCCTGACCGTAACAACAGCGATGTGTATCAGACTTTCCAGCGCATGAAGAACCAGATCCAGGTGAATATCAGCCAGCCGTTGGCCGTTAACGACCTTGATTTGGGGTCGCTGTACGTCAACTCAACCTGGCAGGACTACTGGAATGAAAGCAGCTCATCAGCGCAATACTCTGTTGGCCACAGTCATTCTTTAAGCTGGGGAAGCTACAGCCTCTCCGTGCAGCGCACCTACAACGAGTTCGGGGAAAAAGATGACAGTATCTATCTGAACCTCACTATCCCCTTCGACACGCTGATGGGTAACGGCAAACGGGCTGGCGGGTTCTCCTCACTCACGACGGGCATCGGCAGCGATCTTAAAGGTGGCGGAAGTTTTAACGCCAGCGCCAACGGCAACACCGAAGATAATCGCTTCAGTTACAGCATCACCGAAAGCACTACCCGTAGCGACGACACGTTAAACCAGCTGAGCGGTTACGGCAGTTACAACGGCCCGTACGGCCCGCTGAGCCTTTCCGTCTCCGCATCCGATGACGATACGCGACAATATTCCGCCAGCTATAGCGGCGGGATGGTTCTGCACGCGGGCGGCGTAACGCTCGCGCCCGGCAGCATCAGCGAAAGCGATACGCTTGCGTTGATTAAAGCAGAGGGAGCCGAGGGAGCCCGCGTCTCCATCGGTAACGGTGAAATTGGATCCTCAGGCTATGCCCTTATGCCCTATCTGTCTGCCTACCGTGAAAACAGCGTAGGTCTTGATATCAGCGCTATGCGCTCTGACGTTGAAGTCAAAAATACCCGCTCCACCACCGTCCCCCGCAGCGGTGCCGTTGTGCTGGTTAATTTTGAGACCGACCAGGGGCGTTCAGTGCTAATGGAACTGACGCGTGACGACGGTGGCTTTATTCCGCTAGGTGCAGACGTTCAAACTGAACAAGGCGTTTCCGTGGGTAGCGTAGGCCAGGCCGGGCAAGCCTGGATCCGCGGAATTGAAGATAAAGGGTTGTTAAACATCGTCTGGGGCAGCGAGGCCGGCACATCCTGTACCGTCTCCTACCACATCCCACCGGATGCGAAAAAGATTGGACCGACAACGCTGCTGACAGGCCAGACCTGCCACATCACGGCATTATAAAGGGAGTTAAAACATGCTTTTTAAACCTGGGAAAAAAACAGGATTACGGATCTTAAGTTCGGGGCTGATGGTACTGTCGCTCGGAACATACGCCGATAAACTCGATATCACCTTTACCGCTAATATCCGCGACACCACCTGCGATATGAAAATTGAAGGCGGCAGCGGGGATGGCTCCAGCAACGTTATTCCCATTGGTACTAACGGCAAGGTGCGCCTGGATTACATCATCCTGAAAAATGCCAAAGCAACGACCAACTTTAAGCTCAAAATGGTCTCTTGCCCGTCGAGTCTGACATCCCTGAAAACCACCATTAGCGGTAGTGCCAGCCCGCTGGCTACGGCAGTTAAAAACTCACTCTCCGGCGAGGGCAGCGCGGAGAATATTGGCGTGGCGATTTCCCGTACCGCCACTCCGGACCAACCCTTCGTCATTAATTCATCCACCGATACGCAGCGCCTCGTCTGGTCGAGCGGAGAGATCAGTGCTGGCGAAGTTTCACTCCTGGCGACGCTGGTGGAAACCGCAAGCGGGCAAGGCATGACCGGCAACTTTAGCGGTATCGCTACGTTTAATTTCACCTATGAATAACTGGCGCAATACGGAGCGTTGATATGAAAAAGAAAATGACTTCACTGGTGCTTGCGATGGCTGCCATTCTGCCTTCCGTTTCTTCAGGCGCCATTACGGGTACGACAAGCGTTCAGGCCACGTTCACCTCCACCATTGAGGCTGGTACCTGTAATGCCGAGATTCAGGATGCGAGCGGAGCCCCCATAAGCATTTTGCCGTTTGGCGATGTGTTTAAGTCCGACCTGGTGAGCCAGAACCGAAGAGGGGCATTCAAAATCGCGTTCACCAACTGTGCCGGGGTAAAAAATGCCGCCATTCAGGCCACGCCGGGTGCGGGTGGTGCCTGTACCGGCAATGCCAGAAATGGAGCCTCGTATGCAGCCGGGCATAACGTTGGTTTTGAAATCTGGAAGGGGTCTGTCGACTCGGGTTCCCTGCTGAACTGCGCCACAGCCCCGACTTCTGTCGTTAACCTGTCTAACGGGACGGGGAAATTTGAAATGGATGCGCGCATCGTCATTGCTAAAGATAAAACAATTTCTGACGTGACCACGGGTTCGGTCAGCGCTCCCGTGACCTTTATCGTGACCTATCAATAATGTTTATTCAGACAGGTAGCTTAAACAGGATGTTCCACTCCCGCTTAATCTTCAGAAAGGCGACGCCATGGCTCGCCCTCTGCCTGGGGTTTCCCGCAGCAGGTTTTGCCTCGAGCCTGGACATGGATATGACGGCAAACATTATCAACAATACGTGCCAGGTGAGCGTGCCAGAAAATGGAAACGTGACGCTGCCAACGGTGGGAAAGGGGTGGTTTTATACCGCGGAGGGCACCGACAGACTAACGCCGGCAGACCCTGCGGGAGGAACCCGCTTCATGATTCAGGTGGTGGACTGTAGCGGAGATGAATCCGGTTCCGGGCAGGCGCTGCACTTCACCTTCAAACCGCAGGGCGCCCAAACTGCCGGCATGTCAAAACAGATATTCAGTAATGATACGCCTGCCCTGACGGGCGGCGCTGAAAATGTCGGGATTGTAATTTTTTCGGAATCGACTAATCAAAACGTCCTCGACAGCGACGGGCAGTCTGATGTGGCGGTCAAAATAGCGGCCCCCTCAGACCAGCAAAGCTATTTGAAAGCGTATAGCTTTTACGCCCGCTATCAAAATTACGGCCCGGTCAGTGCAGGTAAAGTGACCGCGCGCGCATTGGTCAGCGTGACATATCGCTAACAGGCAACGCTAAAAAGGAACAATTATGGCACAGCGTCCTGGGATAACCGTGTCCCCACGTTTTAACGGTTTTATCATTTTATTTATGCTTTTAACCATGAGCGCCTTTTACGCCAATGCCGCCGAGGAGTGCCAGGTTGGTAGTGCTAAGCCACGTGCGGTTGGCGATTTCACGGGTGGAAAACCAACGCTGAGAGCCGTTGATGCCGTCACCGCGCCTACAAAAATCAGTTCACTCTATCCCTTAAGCCTAACCCCCCGGTTAATGAGCGTATGCTCAGGTGGTGACGATGGAGAAAACATCTTCACCGCAACACGGGCTAACCTGCAGGTTGGCAGCATTGACGGAAAAGCCTTGTTCAAAACCAATGTCACCGGCATTGCTTATGCGCTGGCGTTTCGAACAATCGGTACGGGAGTCACGGCCTATTTTGCCCCCAGCACAAGCTGGTTTCTGACGTTGCATATGGAAGATCAGGATGAATTATTGCGATACCAGACCTGGGAGGCCGCGGTCGAGTTTTATCAGCTTCCCAGCTTTGCCGGTGTTCCCGCAGAGGTAATCTCCGTTGGCCCAGCAGGAGGGACAATCGGAGACTTTGGTATTGGCGATCCCTATGCGCCTAATGATGACCATCCAGGAACGACCATCAGCATCGCCGACATGGCATTCACAACACCAATAGAAAAACCCACCTGCACGCTCACGGCCCCTAAAACCTTAGACCTGGGGGATTATGGTGTATCCGATATCGAGAACGATAACACGCTAAACGCGTATGCGGTGGTGTCCGGAAATTGCACCAACACCCGTAAAATCACCATGACGTTAACCACCAGTAAGACAACCGGGACCGATGGCTCACTGCTCGCCAACACCGCATCGTCGAATGCGGCAAAAGGCGTGGGCGTATTTCTGATGTGGCCGGACAACAGCCAGGTAGTGCCTAATTCAGCCAGCAGCTATACCACGAGGGAGAACACTACCATTGCATTATTCAGCCGGTTACTTACGGCCCGGCTGGTTAAGTCTGGTACAGAAAAAGTCACCTCCGGCACGTTCAGCGCCATCGGCACCTTGCAGTTCACCTACGAATAGCTATCCCTGCGGCTGGTTACTGATCAGCCGCGACATGGTCTCCAGCGAATCCGTTCTTAAGATATACAGGCGCTTCAGCAAGAACGGATTATCCCCCGGCTTTACCTTCCCCTTCATCGTTGTCACCGCCAGATGAAAACCGGCGTCATTCGCGGCCTTTATCGCTTTATTGTCGTAGCCGCCAAACGGGTAAGAGAGATACAGCACGCGCGGGTTAAACTGCGCCAGCGCCCGGCGCGAGCGTTCAAAATCAAACAAAATCACGTGATAGCTGCGGCTCAGTAAAATCGGATGTTTATACCCGTCCACCCGGTGCAGGAAGTGCGTATGGGACTGAATATCAAACACGTCCTGAATGCCCTTAAGCTCCTGAATGCTCATAAACTGTAGCGATTTAGGATCCCATTTCTGCGGATGTCTCTTAATGCGGGATGAGATAATAAACGCCGTGGCGTTGAAACCGTACTGTTTCAGAACAGGGTAAGCGTAGCGGCTCACTGATTTCAGCCCGTCATCAAAGGTGATCGCCACCGATTTGGCAGGCAGGTTCAGTTTGTTACGCACGTACCCTTCCAGCTGATACATCGTCAGGGTGGTATACCCCTGGTCACGCAGCCAGGCCATCTGGTTATTGAACGCACGCACGCTGGTGGTGGTTGACGTGTGTCGAAAGCGCGTGTTCTCTTCATCACGCAAAATATGGTGGTAGGTCAGTACCGGCAGACCGTTATCCTCCTGCGCGTCCAGGCTGCTTATCCACGCCAGACGATTACCAATGCGGATCTGATACCAGGTCTGATTCAGGCGGTCTTTAAGTTTATTCAGGATCGGATAACGCAGGTTGGCGCTAAGGGTGCCAAACGGCGCACTTCCGCTGCTGGGGGCGTTGTAGACGGGCGTGTCTTTCCATGTGATGAGGTTTTGGTTGCTGAGCGGCTTGTTCAGATCGCCCAGGCTGTCCTCCACGCGCTGCTTACCCTGCACTTTCTCCAGGTGGTCTTTATCAATAAACCCGGTACCGAATCCAAAACGAAACTCGTAGTAGTCAGCCGCCGCCGGAAAAACGGCGAGGATCTGCCCGGCGCGGACATTGCCCACGTTCACCACGGCGTTGCCCACCTGCGCCCAGATGGCCGCATCCTCAGTGGTTTGCATATATTGGGAAGGAAGCCCCTGCTGCGCTGTCAGGCTGGCAGATGCCCCACCGGAAACCAGCAGCAACAGGATAAAGATAACGCGCTTGAGCATGGGATATAAATCGACACGGAAAATCAGTCGCTATTGTAGCAAAAGCGGCATCAATACCAATGTTTAATGCTTATACAGATCGTGAAGCAGAACGAAAGGCGGGTTCTTCTGCTGCTGGTGCCACAGGCTGCTCACCCCCGGTGCCCCCTGCGCCACAATGGCGTGACGAAACTCGGCACTGCTTAATGATGCGCGAAGCGGGTACATGGCTTCGAGCAAAGGCAGGCTGATACCGGAGATCACTTCACAGCTGTCGTGCTTGTGGCTCATCAGGGCGGCCGCGCGGTAAGGCGCCGCGCCGGACCTGTCGGTGAGAAAAATCACGCCATCGCCGGAGTCGGTTTCATGCAGCGCGTCGCACATCATGCGGCTAAGCATGTTGGTGCTTAATCCGCGCCAGTAATTGACCGCACGACACTGCGCCAGGGGGCCAAATCTGGCTTCCAGCTTATCCAGCATAACCTGTGCCTGTTCATCGTGGCAGGTGATAACCCATCCCAGCATAACGTCTCTCCTTAGCAGGCAAGTAGTTTAGCCGAGTGAAGGTTAGCTTACGGTGATAACTGTCAAAGAAAGTGCCCGGCAAACGGAACGTTGCCGGGCTGAGGATTAGCTGCGCAGACCGCGCCCGCGCTGGATCAGATACCAGCACAGCAGATAGAACGCCACGATAAAGACCACCAGCACCATTACGGTAGTAAACAGCGGCACATCAGTAATGCCGAGGAAACCAAAGCGGAAACCGCTGATCATGTAGACAATCGGGTTCAGGTGCGACAGCGCCTGCCAGAACGGCGGCAGCAGCGTCAGGGAGTAGAACACCCCGCCAAGATAGGTCAGCGGCGTCAGCACGAAGGTCGGGATCAGGCTAATATCGTCAAACGTTTTGGCGAACACCGCGTTCAGCAGTCCGGCCAGCGAGAACAGGATTGCGGTCAGCAGCAGCGTCAGCGCGACGAACAGCCACGAATGAACCTGGAACGGGACGAAGAACAGCGAAATGGCCGTCACCAGGATCCCTACGCACAGGCCGCGCGCCACGCCGCCGCCGACGTAACCGGCGATGATCACATGCGTTGGTACCGGCGCCACCAGCAGCTCTTCAATGTTGCGCTGGAACTTGGCGCTAAAGAACGACGACGCAACGTTTGCGTAAGCGTTGGTGATCACCGCCATCATGATCAGGCCCGGCACGATAAACTGCATATAGGTAAAGCCGTGCATCTCACCAATGCGGGAACCAATCAGGTTACCGAAAATGATGAAGTAAAGGGTCATGGTGATAACCGGCGGTACCAGGGTTTGCACCCAGATGCGCATAAAGCGGTTGATCTCTTTCGCCCAGATGCTTTTCAGCGCGACCCAGTAAAGATGCGTCATGCCTTGTCTCCTTGTTTGTCGTGCACCAGAGAGACAAACAGCTCTTCCAGTCGGTTTGCTTTGTTACGCATGCTTAACACCTGAATACCCTGCGCGCTCAGCTGTGAGAACACGCTGTTGATGCCCTGCTCGCGCAGCACTTCCACTTCCAGCGTCGAGGTATCCACCAGGCGATAGTTGTAGCCCTCGAGCTTCGGCAGCGCGCTTTTCGCCGCCAGATCGAGGATAAAGGTCTCTGACTTCAGCTTGGAGAGCAGATTCTTCATCGAGGTGTTTTCCACCAGCTCGCCGTGCTGAATGATGCCGATGTTGCGGCACAGCATTTCCGCTTCTTCAAGATAGTGCGTGGTCAGAATGATGGTGGTGCCCTTATCGTTCAGATCCTTCAGGAATCCCCACATGGAACGACGCAGTTCAATATCCACGCCTGCGGTTGGTTCATCGAGAATAAGCAGCTTCGGTTCATGCATCAGCGCGCGGGCAATCATCAGGCGGCGCTTCATGCCGCCGGACAGCATCCGCGCACGCTCGTTACGCTTCTCCCACAGGTCGAGCTGCCTGAGGTATTTTTCGCTACGCTCAAGGGCCTCTTTACGCTCAACGCCGTAGTACCCCGCCTGGTTAACAACAATCTGCTGCACCGTTTCAAACGGGTTGAAGTTGAACTCCTGCGGCACCAGCCCCAGCTGACGCTTGGCGTTGACCACATCTTTTTGCAGATCGTAGCCAAATACGCTGACGCGGCCGGAGGTTTTGTTCACCAGAGAGCTGATAATCCCGATAGTGGTGGATTTCCCCGCCCCGTTCGGCCCCAGAAGGGCGTAGAAATCGCCCGCCTCGACTTTGAGATCTATCCCGCGTAGCGCCTGAACGCCGCCGGGATAGGTTTTTTTGAGCTGTTCAAGCTCCAGTGCAATCGCCATGAATTCAACTTACCTTAAGTTCTGACACACGTTGTGTGGTTTCATTAAAAGTCGGGTTACCCTATAGTAGCGCAACGCAATCACTTGGTTACAGGTCGCTAACCTCCATGAACGACATAGATACACTCATCAGCAACAATGCACTATGGTCAAAAATGCTGGTGGAGGAAGACCCCGGATTTTTTGGAAAACTAGCACAAGCGCAGAACCCGCGCTTTCTCTGGATTGGATGTTCCGACAGCCGCGTCCCCGCCGAACGTCTGACCGGTCTTGAACCCGGCGAACTGTTTGTTCACCGTAATGTTGCTAACCTGGTGATCCATACCGATCTTAACTGCCTTTCGGTCGTTCAGTATGCCGTGGACGTTCTGGAGGTCGAGCACATCATTATTTGCGGCCATTACGGCTGCGGCGGCGTACAGTCGGCCATTGAGAACCAGGAGCTGGGGCTGATCGATAACTGGCTGCTGCACATCCGCGATATCTGGTTCAAACATAGCTCACTGCTGGGTGAAATGCCGCAGGAGCGTCGTCTCGACACCCTGTGCGAGCTGAACGTGATGGAACAGGTCTATAACCTGGGCCACTCTACCATTATGCAGTCGGCATGGAAACGCGGGCAAAAGGTCTCGATTCACGGGTGGGCGTACGGTATTCATGATGGCCTGCTGCGCAATCTGGAAGTGACCGCGACCAACCGCGAAACCCTGGAGCAGCGTTACCGTTCAGGGATTGCTAACCTCAAGCTCAAGCACGTTAACCATAAGTAAAGCAGTAGGTTTTCTCCCTCTCCCACAGGGAGAGGGCCAGGCTAAGGACATCAGACCGCACTACTCGTCCAGAATCACAACCTTCCCGACGTATGGCAGATGGCGATAACGCTGAGCGTAATCAATGCCGTAGCCCACCACAAATTCATCCGGGATAGAAAACCCGACGAACTCCACCGGCACCTGCACTTCACGACGCTCAGGTTTGTCCAGCAGCGTGCAGATCGCCAGGGATTTTGGCCCACGCAGGCTCAGGATCTCGCGTACCTTAGAGAGCGTGTTGCCGGAGTCGATGATGTCTTCAACGATTAACACGTCTTTGCCACGAATATCTTCATCCAGATCTTTCAGGATTTTCACATCACGGGTTGTGGACATGCCGCTGCCGTAGCTGGAGGCGGTCATAAAATCGACTTCGTGCGACACCTGCACTTCACGGCACAGGTCTGCCATGAACATGAAGGAGCCACGCAACAGACCAACCAGCACCATTTCGCTGCCGCTGTCCTTGTAATGTTCGGTGATTTGACGACCCAGTTCGGCGATACGCGCTTTGATCTCGGCTTCCGGGATCATCACTTCAACAGTATGTTTCATATTACTAACCACATGATTTTAATGAAAATCTCTCAATGCTGGTGACTATTATTCCGGCATCGAAACGCAAGCCAGCCATTATATCAGCAAATGGCTAAGCCTGGCGTATGAGTTATAAAAAGCAAATATTGTGATTCCGATCACACTTGTTAATACCTATAATTAATTGCTAGCAAATAATTAACAAAACTGACGAGTATTTTTCTATGGCTGAAACAAAAACTAAGCAGCCGCGTTTACTGGTGACATTAACAGCCGCGTTTGCCGCATTCTGCGCGCTGTATTTGTTAATCGGTGGCGTCTGGCTGGTCGCTATTGGCGGCTCCTGGTACTACCCGATTGCGGGTCTGGTTATGGTTGGCGTAACCGTTCTGCTCTTGCGCAGAAAACAATCTGCCCTGTGGCTTTACGCGGCACTGCTGCTCGCGACCATGATCTGGGGCGTCTGGGAGGTCGGGTTCGATTTCTGGGCGCTCACGCCGCGCAGCGACATTCTGGTCTTCTTTGGTATCTGGCTGATCCTGCCGTTTGTCTGGCGACGCCTGATCGTTCCGTCCAGCGGCGCCGTGGCCGGCCTGGTCGTTGCCCTGCTGATCAGCGGCGGCATTCTGACCTGGGCCGGGTTCAACGATCCGCAGGAAATTCACGGTACGCTGAACACGGAATCCACGCCTGCTGCGGCTATCTCGCAGGTGGCCGACGGCGACTGGCCAGCCTATGGTCGTAATCAGGAAGGTCAGCGTTACTCTCCGCTGAAGCAGATCAACGCGGACAACGTGAAAAACCTGAAGGAAGCCTGGGTATTCCGCACCGGCGACCTGAAGATGCCGAACGATCCGGGTGAGCTGACCAACGAAGTCACCCCGATTAAAGTGGGCAACATGCTCTACCTCTGTACGGCACACCAGCGTCTGTTCGCGCTCGACGCGGCCACCGGTAAAGAGAAATGGCACTTCGATCCGCAGCTGAACTCCAATCCGTCGTTCCAGCACATCACCTGCCGCGGCGTTTCTTACCACGAAGCGCGCGCTGACAATGCCAGCCCGGAAGTCATCGCCGACTGCCCTCGCCGCATTATGCTGCCGGTGAACGATGGCCGCCTGTTTGCTATCAACGCTGAAACCGGCAAGCTGTGCGAGACCTTCGCGAATAAAGGTATCCTGAACCTGCAGACCAACATGCCGGACACCACGCCGGGTCTGTATGAACCAACCTCCCCGCCGATCATCACCGATAAAACCATCGTGATTGCCGGTTCGGTAACCGATAACTTCTCTACCCGTGAAACCTCTGGCGTTATCCGCGGTTTTGACGTGAACACCGGTAAGCTGCTGTGGGCCTTCGACCCGGGCGCGAAAGATCCAAACGCGATCCCGTCTGATGAACACACCTTTACCTTCAACTCACCGAACTCGTGGGCACCGGCCGCGTATGACGCGAAGCTGGATCTGGTCTACCTGCCGATGGGTGTAACCACGCCGGATATCTGGGGCGGTAACCGTACGCCGGAGCAGGAACGTTACGCCAGCTCCATCGTGGCGCTGAACGCAACAACCGGTAAGCTGGCATGGAGCTACCAGACCGTTCACCACGATCTGTGGGATATGGATATGCCATCTCAGCCGACGCTGGCGGACATTACCGTGAACGGCAAAACCGTACCGGTAATTTATGCCCCGGCGAAAACCGGCAACATCTTCGTGCTGGATCGCAGCAACGGTAAGCTGGTTGTGCCTGCGCCGGAAAAACCGGTTCCGCAGGGTGCCGCCAAAGGCGACTACGTCACCAAAACGCAGCCGTTCTCTGACCTGAGCTTCCGTCCGGAAAAAGACCTCAGCGGTGCAGACATGTGGGGTGCCACCATGTTTGACCAGCTGGTATGCCGCGTGATGTTCCATCAGCTGCGCTACGAAGGGATTTTCACCCCGCCTTCAGAGCAGGGTACGCTGGTCTTCCCGGGTAACCTGGGGATGTTCGAGTGGGGTGGGATCTCCGTTGACCCTAACCGTCAGGTCGCTATCGCTAACCCAATGGCGCTGCCGTTCGTATCCCGCCTGATCCCACGCGGTCCGGGTAACCCAATGGAGCAGCCGAAGGACGCAAAAGGCAGCGGTACCGAAGCCGGTATCCAGCCGCAGTATGGCGTACCGTTTGGCGTGACCCTGAACCCGTTCCTCTCTCCGTTCGGTCTGCCGTGTAAACAGCCTGCCTGGGGTTACATCTCCGGTCTGGATCTGAAGACCAACAAGATTGTCTGGAAGAAACGTATTGGTACGCCACAGGACAGCATGCCGTTCCCGATGCCGGTTCCGGTGCCGTTCAACATGGGTATGCCAATGCTGGGTGGCCCTATCTCCACCGCCGGTAACGTGCTGTTCATCGCGGCAACCGCAGATAACTACCTGCGCGCGTACAACATGACCAACGGTGAGAAGCTGTGGCAAGGCCGTCTGCCAGCCGGTGGACAGGCAACGCCGATGACCTATGAAGTGAACGGCAAGCAGTACGTCGTCATCTCTGCGGGCGGTCACGGTTCGTTTGGCACGAAGATGGGCGACTACATCGTCGCGTATGCGTTGCCTGACGAAAACAAGTAACTGAAAAGCCGAGTGGCGGCTACGCTTTACCCGGCCTACAGAAATATGCAAAACGGCAACTTCGGTTGCCGTTTTTGTGTCTGTTCCCTCTCCCTTTGGGCTGAGGGTTCCCCAGAAAAATGAAAAGCACGATGAAGTGTGATCTACTGGTTGCGCTAACAAATCAGAAGAGACCTCATCGTGCCTTTACAGACAGTCTGCCAGAAATTTTTCTCCGCGTCTTT